>CP060260.1:1618374-1942049 GCA_023898805.1 Rhodospirillales bacterium | reverse complement strand
GGAATTGCAAAAGGCCGAACAAAGTTTCGTGTTCGAGAATATCGGCAGCAAACCCGTGCCGTCCATTCTGCGTGGATTTTCCGCGCCGGTGCAGGTCGAAATGGACGAGGAAGAGGACGCCTTGCGCTTTCGCATGGTCCATGACTACGACGGCGTCAATCGCTGGGATGCCGGGCAACGTTTGATGCTGCGCGCCTTCGACCGCGGCATCGCGGCCTATGGCAAGGGCGCCCCCCTGCCCGACGAAGACGCGCTGATCGCCGCGCTGGGCGGCATGATCGACGCCATGAAGGACGATAAAAAGGCGCTGCTGGCCAGGATGCTGGCTTTGCCAGACGACCCCATCGTCGCAGCCACGCACAGGCCGACCGACCCTGCCGCCATCCATGCGGTGCGCACGCATCTGGAAACGCGAATGGGCGCGGCGCTGGAAGATCGGCTGGAGGCGTTGTACGCCGAAAACGGCACCGCCGCCGGGCCGTTCAGCCTGGAACCCGACGCGGTCGCAAGGCGCGCGTTGCGCAACGCCGCGCTGGAGCTGATCGCACAGGCAGACCCCGCGCGCGGCATGACCCTTGCCCGTGCGCAATTCGATACCGGCACGACGATGACCGAAACGCTGGGCGCGCTCAAGGCCGTCGCCAGCCTGACGACGCAAGAACGCGACGCGCTGGTCGCCGCGTTTCTTCAACGCTTCGGCGAGCATGCGCTTGTCGTCGATAAATGGTTCGCATTGCAGGCCGGTGCCGCACGCGCAAGCGTGATCGAAGATATACGCGGCCTGCTGGCCCATCCGGCCTTTACGTGGACCAATCCGAACCGCGTGCGGTCGGTTTTCGGCGCCTATGCCCTGCGCAACATGGCAGGATTCCACCACCCATCGGGCGCGGGTTATACGTTGCTGGCCGACGCGGTCATCAAGCTGAACGGCATCAACCCGTCGGTCGCGGCGCGGCTGCTGACGCCGATGCGCGGGTGGAAGACCTTCGTGCCCGCGCTGGCCGCGAAAATGAAAAGCGAGCTTGAACGCATACAAAATTCGGGCGATCTCTCGCCCGATGTCTACGAAGTCGTGAGCAAAACCCTAAACGCTTGAGGCGCGGAATGCCGACATTCATGCTGGAAAACCAGTTCGCGGGGCCGGTCGCCGGGATCGACGAGGCCGGGCGCGGGCCGCTGGCCGGGCCGGTGGTTGCCGCGTGCGTCCATGTCTTTGACCGGTCCTTGCCCTTTTTCGGCCTTGTGCGCGACAGCAAGAAGCTCACCGCCCATAAGCGCGAGGCGCTGTTCACCGAAATCACGCGGCATTGCGCCTTTGGAATCGCGGTGGCGGAGCCGGGCGAAATCGATCGCTACAACATCCTTCAGGCCACCTTCCTGGCCATGGGGCGCGCGGTGGACGCACTGACGCTGGCTTTCGACGTGAAGCTGGAAACCCTTCTGGTCGACGGCAACCACAAGCCGCGCGGGCTGGAGAAATACGACCTGCGCCCTGTCATCAAGGGTGACGACAAATCGGTTTCCATCGCCTGCGCATCCATTCTGGCAAAAGTGACGCGCGACCGCCTCATGCGCGAATTACACGCCGCGCATCCGCAATACGGGTTCGACAGGCATATGGGATATCCTACCGCCGCGCATGTCGCGGCCATTCAGGCGCACGGGCCGTGCCCGCATCACCGGCGCAGCTTCGCGCCGGTCAGGGCCGCAACCGTCTGATTGCCCCCGCGCGACCGCGGCGATTACCCCAGAGATCGACAAGCTTGCCCAGCCCGCCGCCCAAAGCCCCCGCAAGCAGGGTATAAAGCACGGCCATGCCCCATTGAGCGGGATAGACGTCAAAGCCACCCACATAGTTTTTTTCGTACATATTTCGCGCCTTGGAAAGCACCTCGCCCCCCAGCCGGGCTGGGTCCCCCGGACCGCGATGCAGGGCCGCGTTCACATAGACCTTGATCTTTTCATCAAGCGGGCCGATGCCGTCACGCACCAGAACGATGCCGTCGATCAACGTCGAAAGTTGTTCAAGCTGTTTTGCCGTGGTTGCAAAGGCTTTTTGCGCGACCTGAAATTCCTGGGGTCCGTCGCTGTCGTGGCTGTGCGTCTTATAGCGTGTACCGTGCGCATAGGGTTCGGCTGCGATCCACGCGTGGGTTTCGCCGTTGACCACGGGCTGAGTTTCATGAATGCGCGGCACCAGCACCGCATAGTTCGAGCCAGTCGCCCAGACATTAGCAAGACGGACATACTCCTTGCCGTCCGGTGCCTTGTATCCGGGCAGCAGGCGGCGGCTTTCGCGGATCGCCCATTCGTTTTCGGCGTTCGTGCCACCCACGGTGGCCAGCGCCAGATTCATTTTCAGGTCCGGATATTTCGCCGTAAACGCCTGCATAAGGCGCGCGGCGCGGCGGCCCTTGTCCCCATAATAACGATAGGTGTGGATCGTATAGTCGTATTCCTCGCGCGTTTTGTCCTTGTCATGACAGATTTCACGACCCTTTTTGTTCGTTACGCAGACAGGGACCTTGTAATGGACCGTTTTTTTAATGTCGTCGTGATTTTCATCCCAGCTATCGCGCAGGGCCTCGACGATCGGCGGCAAGTCGGCACGCGCCTGCGCCAGCGTGTCGAGAAGCCTGAGCGAGGCGGCAGCATAACCTGGCAATTCGGCGCTGTATTCCGGGATCTGATGATGGAAGCGCATCGTGCGCTCGATTTTCTTTTCAAGCTCGAAGGCGAATTTTTCGGACCACTCACCGAAAAAGCCGTTGCGGGCCGTGTTGTTGGCCTCGAAAACCTGCATCAACAAATCGTTGAGGGTCGCGTAATATAGGGACAGCGACGAAAGCTGTTCCTTCGTATCCTGCGCCTGTTTTTTTAACTGGCTGAGTTCGGAAAAAGCCAGCGGGATCTGCCCGCGCTTGGCCGCCTCGTGATTGAATGCGACAGCCGCTCCCAGCGTCATGCCCAAGGCCGCGCCGATATAAATTTCGGCAGGGGTTTCGCGGATGAGTCTTGAAAAACGATTGAAAATGTTTCCGAGCATAAGATCAAAAAGTCAGGTTCATACAATTTTTGGATTTGCGCCTTTGCCCGCACGCAAGAGGGCGGCGGGTTTTTTCCAGCCCCGCCAAAAACTGAATTTAAAACTTCTGTTGCGGATGGTGTTGCCGTCATCGGAAACGCGCCTGAATTTCACTTGAAGCGCTTTAAGGCGCCTGAGCGCGCGCGGCGCGCCGGATCGCGGATTGTAATACAGACAATATTCATCCCGTACTTCGTCGCGATCGCGTTCGCACGCGGCGATTTCCATTTTACCCCTGAGGTGCAAAACACGGTAACGCGCGATTTTCTGGTGATCTGAATATGTGGGGTCCCCATCGACGCCCCAGACATCTGGATCGGGCGGGACATCAAAAAACTCGATTTCATGCGTTGCCTGTTTCATCCGCAGGAAAGGCGAGTTCGGCTGGCTTGGCACGTTTGATATCAGCCATGCCGCCTCCCCGGCATCGAACGTGCGCGAAGATGGGTCGATCATCCGGGTGATGACCATGTGGGCGTTGAAAATCTCGCTGGCGTTCATGGCCCATAGGTAGCAGGGCGCGGGAAGCGCGCGCAAATTTTACGAATCAAATCATTGATTTGACTCGCAAATTCACCTGAATCCCATTGAATCCATTGACTCTTTTTTGGTTTTTTCTTGACGTGGAGTCGCTTTTGTGGCTGATCTTGATTCGCTCAAGCGAGGGGATCCATGAAAGCATCAGCACTGAAAATTGCCGGTACGCCCGTATACCAGACGTCCGAAATCGCGGACAGGATTTTAAAGGGCGACTGCGTGAGCGTGATGCAATCCATCCCCGACAATTCGATCGACCTGATCTTTGCCGACCCGCCCTATAACATGCAATTGGGCGGCGAGCTGTCCCGCCCCGACAACAGCCGCGTCGACGCGGTGACCGATGCGTGGGACCAGTTTGAATCGCTGGCCGCCTATGACCGGTTCACACAGGCGTGGCTGCGCGAGGCGCGGCGCATCCTGAAAAAGGACGGCGCGATCTGGGTGATCGGCAGCTATCACAACATTTTTCGGGTCGGCGCGGCCTTGCAGGACGAAGGTTTCTGGATCAACAACGACATCATCTGGCGCAAGGCCAACCCGATGCCGAATTTCCGCGGCACGCGCTTTACCAACGCGCACGAAACCCTGATCTGGGCCACCAAGTCGAAAGACAGCAAGGCCACGTTCCATTACGAATTCCTGAAAGAACAGAATGACGGCGTGCAGATGCGTTCGGACGACTGGTTCATTCCGATCTGTTCGGGCGAGGAGCGCCTGAAGGACGATGCCGACGACAAGGTGCATTCGACGCAAAAGCCGATTGAATTGCTTAAGCGCGTGATGCTGTCCACCTCGCGCCCGGGAGATGTCGTCCTCGACCCGTTCTTCGGATCAGGCACAACCGGGGCGGTGGCCAAAATGCTGGGCCGCCGGTTCGTCGGCATCGAGCGCGAGGACAAATACATCAAGGCGGCCAGCGCGCGTATCGCCGCCGTCAAGACGGAAACCGGCCCCGACGGTTTCGTGCCATTCGCCGCCCGCCGCGAGAAGCCGCGCGTGTCCCTCCTCCAGGTCATCGAGGCCGGCATTCTTGCGGTGGGCGAGCGGGTCACGGACAAGATGGGCCGGTTTGCGGCCACGATCTGCGCCGACGGGCTGTTGATGGGCGAAGACGGCGCGCATAAATCCATCCACAAGATGGGCGCGGAAGTGATGCAGGCGCCAAGCATGAACGGCTGGAGCTTCTGGCATGTCGAACGCGGCGGACGCAAAATCGTCCTTGACGAATATCGCGAGGCCGCGCGCAAAAAACTGTTCGCCGACACGCACGGCCAGCGCGCCATGCTCCTGCCGATCAAGGGCAAGAAATAAATTTACATATTGTATATGCTTGCGTATGTTCTCTGGTGATCCAAGGAGCTATGCATGATGACATATAATGGCAGCCAGTTTATGGCAGCGGCGAAAATGTTCGTCGACCTGCTTGTCAGCGCGGATATCAGACTTGAGACCATGAGCGAAGCCCATCGCGGCATGGCGTTATATTCCGGCGACCCTGCCCAAGTCCGCACAGTCGACAAGGGTGACGGATTGCAGGCGTATTTCAGGCTGGTCGGCAAGCTGAGGCAGATATCCATCGATGAAAAAACTTACAACAAACTTATCATCGAGATTTTTTTTCAAATCGCAACGTCGGCAGCCCGTGGGCCGATCACCTATAAACAGGCTGACACGGTCCGCAGGGACCCAGATGCACGCTGTATCGAACTTTCGCTGACCTCGCGCGGGACCACCAGTCCGGAAATCAGCAGCGCCGTCACGAATATCAGCGATTATGTAGGCTATGGTGCCCCGCAGATCAATATCGCGGTCTATGATGACGGAGCGCTTGATGTATGGGATCGAGATAGCGGTAAGATTTATGCCCTCGATTATGAAGGCAAGCCCGACTTGCCCTATGCACGCCCCGAGATCGTGGCGACATCCGCTCTTACGCCTGCACTGCTTTCGCAGCTTGATGTTTCCGAGAAGATGATGTGCCGGTTTCGCGGAAAGCTTCACTACCTGCGTGTTTCAGAGGAAACCGTACTGCCCGTGATCGAAAATGGCGTGGCCACCGGTGAAACATTTCAGGTTGCCGATACGCTGACGCAGGGAATGGAACCCCCTTGTTATCTTGTTCTTACGCCCGACGATACCGACGCATCCTTCGATCTGGATAAAATCGATGTTCATTGTGGCAACTTTGCCGGTATCCAGCGCCTGAGCCAATACGGAAGCATTATGAGCGTGGCTGGCCTGTATCATGGGCGCCACCGGCAGGGGTACGAAATTCCCGGTATCGAGAGCGGCCAACTGCCGGAGCGTGGCACGGGCCTACACCGCGCCTACCCATACTTTCGGATGCGAACGGCGGTTGCACTGGGCTATGGCAATGAACGCCTGATAGTACCGGCTCAGAGCTGGGTGGCCATCACCCGTGGAGCGAGTGCGGACTCCGAACCCAAGCTGACGATGTACACAAGCATGGAAATGGAATCCCAGCTTAAAAGCGGCGCTCTAATTCAGACCAGTGCAGGACCACAACCTCTTACTTCGCCACCAAAACCGGCGTAAAGCTGTGCAAGGTGGCACTATCGTACGGCCTGGCCAATGGCAGGAAAGTGTCCAGCCGGCCGGTGTATTTTTCGATCAGACGTTCGATGGCGCCGGAATTGTGCAGTTCGCTCATCGCCGTATCCAGCATCAGCTTGGTGCGCCAGTCGTCGCTGTCGAACATCATGGTGTTGGCAAAAACCTGTAACGGCTTTGGCGTCGCCAGCCGTTTGACAAGGCCGGGATTGGCGTCGATGAACAGTTGCGCATAATGGGCGTCGTCGAAGGTCACATCCGCCTTGCCCGCCGCCACGTCGCGCAGGCGCTGCTTGGTATCAACCATCTGCGGAAACGCCACGATCTGCGCGCGCGGGAAGCTGGCGCGAGCGATATCAGCGATGCCGTCGCCGTCCTGCACGGCGATGCGCACGCGCGGATCGTTGATATCGGCATAGCTTGCGATGCGGGTT
Organism: Rhodospirillales bacterium; assembly: GCA_023898805.1. Taxonomy (NCBI): domain Bacteria; kingdom Pseudomonadati; phylum Pseudomonadota; class Alphaproteobacteria; order Rhodospirillales; species Rhodospirillales bacterium. The sequence continues at coordinate 1,935,419 of CP060260.1, read as the reverse complement.
TCATTCCGGCGCACGAAAGCAAAAGCCGCACTGAAATAAGCGGGCATCGAAAAATTCCCCCGCGTGGCGCGGGCCGCCGTCGGCCATACATTGGCGGCGCAGACGTCGTATTTCCCGGCCTTCAATCCGTCGGCAATCTCGCCCCAGCCGATTTCGCCCGTCCATTCGACCTTGAATCCCAGATACTGGCCGACAAGGTTCATGATCTCGTAAAAAATGCCCGACATGGCTTTTGTGTTCGGATCCACCATCATGGCGGGCGCATAGGGCGCATAAGAGGCGCGGATGGTCCGGGTGCGGATCATGCGCTCGAATCCTGTTTCCTGTGCCGTGTCATCACGCGCGGTTTTTGGGGCGCAGGCCATCAGCGCCGATACCGGTGCCGCCAGCGTGCCCATGGCGCAGAGTTGCAGAAAAGCCCTTTTGTCCATTGCTCTCTCCTTGTCCGTGATGATCCATGGCTAGCACGGGGCACAGATTTCTACAATTTTGCGCGTCTTTATGCCCGATTGCCTTAGGTAGTGCGGTGCGGCATGCTGCCCGACATCATGCGCCTGTTGATCATCGCCCTGCTGACGTTGCTTGTCGCCCTGCCCGCCCGCGCGCTGGAGCCGCCGAGCGCGATGCCTTCCGGCCTGCCGGAGGCAGCCATCGCCAAGGCGCGGGAGGCAGCGGATTACAGCGTAGTCGTCGATACCGGCAAATGGGAATCCGGCCCTTCCTTCGCAACAGGGCAGGTCAAATGGTATCTGGGCGGGCGGATCGTGTCCGAGGATTTCCAGCATTTCGCGCCGGCAGGCGCGGACCCGATCAAGGCGGGCGGCACGATTTTGATTATCCCCTATTGCGCGCAAGGGTCGGCCAGCCCGCAGGGTGGACCGGGCCAAGGCTGCGCCGCGTTCGTAAACAGGCGGGTGCGTGTCTGGGGACTTCTGGCCGACATGCACGCGCGCAAAATGCCGGACGGACGGATGCTGATTCAGGCGGAAAACCTGCTGGACGCCGCATTTGTGCCCTGACGGGTTTTTCTTTATAAGAGCCGCATGATCTTTCCCCAAATCGACCCCATCGCCTTTTCCATCGGGCCGTTGCAGATCCACTGGTATGCGCTGGCGTATCTGACCGGGTTTCTGGGCGGGTGGGCGTATGCAACCTTCCTGCTGAAACACTGGGGCAAGGGCTCGCCGCTGACGCCCGATGTGCCGGAAGACATCCTGCCATGGATCATCGCGGGCGTTATTCTGGGCGGGCGGATCGTCTATACCATCGTGTACAACCCTATTCTGTACCTCAACAATCCCGGCGACATCGTCAAGATCTGGCAGGGCGGCATGTCGTTTCATGGCGGTCTGCTGGGCGTTCTGAGCGCGATTTTCATCTATGGCCGGCGCAAGAAATATCCGTTCCTCGCGCTGACCGACATGGCGGCGGCGGTCGTGCCCATCGGCCTGTTTTTCGGGCGCATCGCCAATTTCGTCAACAGCGAGCTGTGGGGACGAACCACCACCCTGCCTTGGGGCATCGTATTTCCCGATGCGGGGCCGTTGCCCCGGCATCCGTCGCAGCTTTACGAAGCGGGGCTTGAGGGCTTGGCCTTGTTCTTCGTGTTGATGTTCCTTGCACGGCGGCCGGATGCGTGGCGCAAGCATGGCCTGCTTTCGGGCACCTTCCTGATCGGTTACGCGATCAGCCGCATTCTGGTTGAATGCGTGCGCGAGCCGGACGCGCAGATCGGATTCCTGCCCGGCGGCATCACGATGGGACAGGTATTGAGCGTGCCGATGTTATTGGCCGGCGCATGGATCGTTATGCGATGGAAACGCTCAAAACCCTGATCAAGGCGCAAATCCGCGCGCATGGCCCCATGGATATCGGCGCGTTCATGGCGCTGGCGCTTGGCCACCCTACGCTTGGCTATTACATGACGCGCGACCCTTTGGGCGCGCAGGGCGATTTCATCACCAGCCCGGAGATTTCACAGACTTTCGGGGAAATGGTCGCGGTCAGCGTGATCGAAGGCTGGATGCGCGGCGGCAGCATGGACGCGCACCTGGTCGAGCTTGGCCCCGGGCGCGGCACGCTGATGGCCGACATCCTGCGCTGCGCCAAGAACGCCATGAATTTTGCCGAGCGCATTTCCGTGCATCTGGTCGAAACCAGCCCGGCGCTGCGCCGCGCGCAGGAGCAGCGGCTGGCCGCTTATAACCAGCCGCGCTGGCACGACGACGTTTCAAGCCTGCCGGACGACGCGCCGCTTTTGATCGTCGCCAACGAATTTTTCGACGCGCTGCCGATCCGGCAGGCGGTGATGACCGAACGCGGCTGGCACGAACGGGTGGTGGCGCTGGATGGCGATACATTGATTTTCGCGGCGCGGCCCCTGCCCCGCGCGGCACTGCCGATCAAGCCTGTTGGCAGCATCGTCGAGTTTTCGCCAGCGCGTGACGCGGTGATGCGCGAAATCTGCCAGCGTTTGCAAAAACAGGGCGGTTTCATGATCGTCGTCGATTACGGACACGCGATGCCGGACGCCAGTGGTGACACGTTTCAGGCGGTCAGGGCGCATCGTTATGTTTCACCGCTTGAAGATGTCGGCGATGCGGACCTGACATCCCATGTCGATTTCGCGCGGCTGGGCGCCATCGCCACGCAGGAAGGTTGCGCCGTTCTGGGGCCGACGAGCCAGAAGGATTATCTGGAAGGGCTTGGGATTCAGGCGCGGCTGGAGGCCTTGATGGGCTTAAATCCGGGCAATACCGGCCTGCCCGCCGGGGTCGCGCGGCTGACAGACGCCAAGGGCATGGGCGGATTGTTCAAGGTCATGGGCGTGGCGGCGCAGGTCAGTTACTGCCGTCTTTCGCCCGCCGGGCTGCGTAGTCCTTGTGATAAAGCAGCATCTGGCGTCTAGGACCCTCGTAAATACGCAGATCGTCGATCTGGCCCAGCGCGGTGCGGTTGGACGGGTTTTGCGACACGCTCATCGGATCGAGGCCGTTCATGCGCACGTCCATGACCACAAGGACGGTGCGTGGATTGTTGGTGTCCTTCCTGTTCGCCATATCGTTAACCAAAGCGTCCGCCAGTTTGCGATTGACCGGGAACGATGTCATATCCACCGGCGTATCAAGGCGTAAGGTTAGGTTGAGTGGGTGCATCCGCGGCACAAAAGGCTGATAGTTTTTCTCGTTACTCTTGCACGGGAAATATTGCCCAGACGACTGGGCGATCAGGGCGATCTGCCCGACATTGGTCATTTTGGTCAGATTACTGATCGGGAAGGTGCCAGACCCTAAATCGTAATCATCGACGCTGATTTCGTTGGCAATTTCCAGCCCGTCCGGAATGTCCTGAAGGCGCAATTCCAGATCGCGCCCCATTGCGTCACGGATACGGTTCCACGCGAATTCGTCGCGCCCGTATTGTTCGTAAAGGCCGCAATTGTGGATACGAATATATTCCTCCATCGCCGCGGGATCGTCAGTCTTGAGTATCTTTTTCTTGAACAGAAGGCTTGAAACGTTATCCAGCGTCGCGGGCAGGTATTCCGTCTTGTCGGCGGCATGGGCGGCGCCGGTCAGAAGGATGGTCACAGCAATCAGGACAAGAAGCAGTCGTTTTTTCATCGGCTGAAATACACTTCCACACGGTCACGCGGTTCAATTCCAGTGTCGTCCCCTTTGGCCCTGACCGTCAAGCGGCCCGGCGCGATCGACCGATTCAAAAGATAGTTGCGTATGGCACTGGCACGCGCCATGGCCAATTTATCGGTTGCGCCTTGTCCGCCCGGCTGATCCTCGGCAAACCCGGTGATTTCAAGCTTCAAACCAGGCTTTCCTTGCAATACGGAAAGAATATCGCTGTTGACCACGTCCATTTGCCCGGCCTCCATTTCCGTGCTTCCTTCCTGAAAAAAGAGCACGACGTCATGCGGCAACCCGCCCTGCGCCACCATGTTCTGATAATCCGGCGCGGCGGCGGTCTGCGTGCGTCCCGGTAAAAGGACCGAGGAGACTCCATCCGCATCCTTCAATTTATCGACGTGCACCGCCGAACCACCGAAAGACCCGAATGCGATATGTCCCAGATTGCTGCCCGTGCGCAAGCCACCCGCGGTGCGGCTGTCGCGGTCAAATCGGCTCCGGTCGACGGGGTGAAAGACGCCGGATTGCGCCGAAACTTCCGGCGGGCGCGGCAAATGGGCGGCATCGTTGCCAGCACCCGCATTATCAAGCATATCGGGGGCGACCACCTGCGCGGGAATACGTTCAATCGAAACCGGCCCCGAGCCGCTGCGTACATGGGTGTCGATGCGCGTTGGCGGGACATAGGCGCCGGCATCGCCCACCATATCGTCGGGCGCGGCGGCTGGTGGCGTGGCAGGCGCATCAGGCGGCGCAATTTGCGCGATCTGCGGCTTGGATGGCGGCACTGGAATGCCGTGCATAAAAATCGCCACGTCGCGCCGCGGCGCTGGCGGCGAAACATCGTGCGCGGGCTGGGTCGTGCGCGGCGCGCGTGTATCGATCTTTTGCGGCACGGAAGGGGCTGGTACCGGCGTTGGCGGCGTAATGTGCGCAGGCACCGGAATTTTCGGCTTCGCGGCAGGTTTTACAACCGGCGCCGCCGCCATCAATGTGGTATGCGGCGCATCGGCATGCATGAAATCGAGGATCGGCTTCATGCGAAACGCAGAAAACGGAACCTTGAGCGGCGCATCGGCGGTATTTTCGGCATAGGCGAACGGACACGCGCATGACAGCGCCGCCATGACAAGGAGCAGGCCAAACCGATACGACATTCAAAAGCGCCCTTAAATATCTCAGGCCAGAAGTTTGCGCATATCCTGATATAGGGCCGCATTCGACGCCAGCACAGAACCGCCGTAAAGCGGGTCTTTTCCACCGCCCATTTCGACGACATGCCCACCGGCCTCGCGCAACAGAATAATACCCGGAGCGACGTCCCATGGCTTGATGTCGTGCACCCAGAACGCCTCGGCCCTGCCGGCCGCGACATAGGCCAGATCGAGCGCCGAAGAACCGCTGATGCGCGTTGCCGAAACTTCGGCGGTTACACGCTCCATATCCTTCGCATAGCGTGTGAAATCGCCACGGCCCTTCGACGGCGCGTTGTGCAACACAAGCGCCATTTCCAGATTATCGCGGGAGGATACGCGCAGCCGCCGATTGCCCAGAAAAGCCCCAACGCCCTTGGCCGCCCAGAAGATTTCATGACGCACGACGTCATAGGTGACACCGGCCATCACCTCGCCGTTCTCCACCGCCGCGATATTGATCGCCCAGTGCGGCACGCCGTGCAGGAAATTATTGGTGCCGTCCAGCGGGTCGACGATGAACATCCGCGACGGGTCCTTGCCTTCGATCTTGCCGCTTTCCTCCATCAAAAAGGAATAATCCGGGCGCGCCTTGCCAAGGGCGTAGTGCAGCGTTTTTTCCGCCTTTTGATCGGCGGCGGTGACGAAGTCGCTTGGCCCCTTTTTGCTGACCTGAAGCTGCTCGGCCTCGCCGAAATCGCGGGCAAGCGATCTTGACGCGGCTTCGGCCGCCTTGATCATAACGGTGACAAGCGGCGGCATCAGAGCCATTGGATCAATCCTTCGCGCGTTCGACGTACGAGCCGTCTTCGGTTTTAACGACGATGCGGGTGCCCGTTTCGATATGCGGGGGCACCATCACGCGCACGCCGATATCCAGCATCGCGGGCTTGTACGAGCTGGCCGCGGTCTGGCCCTTCACCACCGGCTCGGTTTCCGAAATGGTGGCGGTGACGGTTTGCGGCAATTCAACGGAAAGCGGGTCGCCTTCGTAGGATTCAATCTGGACGGCCATGCCTTCTTGCAGGAAGGCGCCCTTGTCGCCCAGCAATTCCCTGCTGATCGGCGTCTGTTCATAGGTCTGGGTATCCATGAAGATGTAATTGTCGCCGTCCTCGAACAGATACGTCGCCTCGTTCTGGTCGAGGCGCAGGCGGTCCACCATCTCGCCGGTTTTGAAGCGGATCGAGTCCTTGTTGCCGGTGCGCACGTCGCGCAGGTCGAGCTGGATCGTGCCCGAACGCTGCTGCATTTGCATGATTTCGTGTTTGAGCACGACCATGATCTTGCCGTTGTATTCGATGACCATGCCGGCGCGCAGCGTGATCGAATTTACCTTTGCCATGAAACACCTGAAAATCTGTTGCTTACCGGCGGGATGGATAGCAGGTTCGCGCGCCTGCCGCAAGTTCAGCGCGGTTTTTCGCCCGCGGCGGCCCCAGCCATCGCGCGGGCCAGCTTTTCAAGCCGCGCGCGCAGGACCGGGTCGGCCACGCCATCAAGCGTGGCGCTGGTGGCGGCATCCACCACGCCGCCCGTACGCGGGGCGCGTTTAAAGGGCGCGGCGATGCGGTCATGCGCCAGTGAAATGCGGGCGATGCGGCAATGATCGGGCATACCGAACAGGCGGTTGACGCGGGCGACGATCACCGCCTGCTGATACGTCAGCCGGGCGGCAAGCGCCGAGGGCGCGGCGATATACAGCGTGCCTTCGGAACATTTTTTACCGTCCATTTCGGGCAGTTTGCGCCAACCCACGCGCACGGGACGGGCGACCAGCGGGTCCTCGGGCGCGATGATTTCCGGCCATTGGTCGATCAGCCGCGCCATAGACAGGCGCGCGCGGGATTTGTCGCGCCCGATAATGGATTTCGAGGCCTTGCCAAGCAGCGACGCGATCAGGGTTGGTCCGGACATCAAGTCACGGTACATGATTGAGGTATGAAACCCCAAAGCATTATTGCCCCCCTGCTGGCATGGTACGACCGGCATGGCCGCGACCTGCCGTGGCGGCACAAGGGTGCGAAGCATCCCGATCCTTATGCCGTGTGGCTTTCGGAAATCATGCTGCAACAGACGACTGTGCCTGCGGTCATGCCCTATTTCCTAAAATTCATGGAAAAATACCCGGATATCCGCGCGTTGGCCGAAGCGCCGGACGCGGACGTCATGCAGGCGTGGGCAGGGCTTGGGTATTATGCCCGTGCGCGTAACATGCTGGCCTGCGCCCGTGCGGTGGTGCGCGAACATGGCGGCGAATTCCCGCGTGATATTTCGGGGCTTACGGCCCTGCCCGGCATCGGAGCGTATACGGCCGGGGCCATCGCGGCCATCGCCTTCGGGCAGCGTGCGCCGGTCATCGACGGGAATATCGAGCGGGTGGCGGCGCGACTGTTCGCCATTGAAGCCCCCCTGCCACAGGGCAAGAAGGCGATACAGGCGGCGGCGCGACCGTTATTTGAAAGCCGCGCGAATACGCGGCCCCACGATCTGCCGCAGGCACTGATGGACCTTGCCGCCACGATCTGCACCCCGCGCGCGCCGAAATGCGGCGCCTGTCCCATCCGGACCGCATGCGCCGCACACAAGGCGAGGCTGGCAGGTGAATTGCCACGCCGCACAGCCAAACAGTCACGACCAAAGCGGCGCGGATTCGCCTATTGGATCGTGGACGATGCCGGGCGGGTATTGATGGAAACGCGCCCCGCCAAAGGGCTTTTGGGCGGGATGCGCGGCCTGCCGACATCGGTGTGGGACGAGGACCCGGCGCACCCGGCATGGCTGCGCATCGGCAAAAACGCGAAACCAAGGCATGTGCGGCATGTGTTCACGCATTTCGAGCTGGACCTTGCTGTGCTGCCCGCAACCATTTCCACCGTGCCAGCAGGTTATTTCTTCACCGCGCCGGAAGCCGATGGCTTGCCCAGCGTGTTCGCCAAAGCGGTAAAAATGATGAAAGGTCAGTGAAAAACGCCGGAAACGTTCGGATGGGCGGCGCGCGCCTGTGTTTCGGCCATCGAAAACTGCTGTTCCCACATGCGCGCGTACAAGCCGCCCTTGCGGACCAGTTCGGCGTGAGTCCCCTCCTCCGCCACGCGGCCGTCGTTCAGGACGAAGATGCGGTCGGCCTCCAGCACCGTGGAGAGGCGGTGCGCGATGATCAGCACCGTGCGCCGCCCATGCAAGGCGCGGACCGCCTGCTGGATCGCCTTTTCATTTTCGCTGTCCAACGCGGCCGTCGCCTCGTCCAGCAGCAGCACCGGCGCGGGTTTGAGCAGCGCGCGGGCCAGCGCGATGCGCTGCCGCTGGCCGCCGGACAGGCGCGTCCCGCGCTCGCCCAATTCGGTGTCATAGCCATGCGGCATCGCCATGATGAAATCGTGCGCCTGGGCGTCGCGCGCCGCGGCCTCGACCCTGTCTTGCGTGGCATCGGGGTCGCCCAGCCGAATGTTATCACGCACCGAGGTTGAAAAAAGCGCGCCGTCCTGCGGCACATAGGCGATCGCGCCGCGCAGATCCTCCAGCTTCAGGTCCGATATATCCTGCCCGTCCAGCAGGACGCGGCCGCGCTGCGGATCGGCAAAGCGCATCAGCATCTGGAAAAGCGTCGTTTTGCCCGCGCCGCTGGCACCCACCACGGCCACGGTTTCTCCCGCACGCACTTGCAGCGTCAATCCATCAAGGATCGGCGCGTCGCCATAGGCAAACGACAGGTTTTCGACCGCGATGTCGCCGCGCGCGGGCACGGCCAGCGGCTTTGCATCCGCGGCGGACGTGATCGCGGGTTCGAGCGCCAGCATTTCGCGCACGCGCTCCAGCGCGGCGGCGGCACGGAACACCGCCGCGCCGACATCGCCCAGAATGCCGAAGGCGGAGGCGACGATCGCCGCGTAAAAGACAAACCCGGTCAGCGCCCCGGCGCTAAGGCGGCCTGCCATCACGTCGTGCGCGCCCAGCCACATCACCCCGCAAAGCGAGGAAAAGAGAATAAAGATGATCGACGCCACCATCGCCGCGCGGGAAAGGATCTGGCGCATGTCGGCGCGCAGCACGTCTTCGGCATCGCGCCTGTAGCGTTCACTTAGGCGGGTTTCGGCGGTGAAGCTTTGCACCGTCTGGATCGCGGCCAAGGTTTCGCCCATCAGGCCACCCAGCGCGCCCGTGCGTTCCTGCGCATGGCGGGCATTGCCGCGCACCACGCGCCCGATCACAATCACCGGCAGCGCCACCAGCGGCATCACCAGCAGGACCAGCAGCGTCAGACGCGGCGCAGTCGTCAGCAGCATGGCCATGCCGCCCAGCACAAGCAGGATATTGCGCAAAACCAGCGGCAGCGAGGTCGCCATGGTGGTGCCGATCAACGCGGTGTCGGCGGACAAGGCGGTCGCGATTTCGTGCGACAGGCGCTTGTGGTAATAGCCGGGATCAAGCATCAACAGCCGGGCGAAGGCGCGGGTGCGCAAATCGGCGACCAGTCGTTCGGACAGCCAGCCCGCGAGGCTCAACCGCGAAAAACTGGACAGGGCCAGCCCCGCCACCAGTGCGACCATCAGCATCAGCGTGCGATCAAGATGCGCCGCACCGGCGCCAGTAAACCCCTGATCGACGAGATTCTTGATGACATGGCCGAAAGCCAGCGTGATGCCCGCGGCCCCGCCGACCGCGATCAGAAGACCCAGAAAGGCGGGAAGCTGTCCGCGCCCGATCAGCCCCAGCAGATTGAGAAGCGGTTTTACAAAATTACGTCTTTGTTTTTCCATGGCGCGCATACTGCCTTCATGAAACCTTGGGGACAACCCGAAAAATGTGCATAAGTCGCGGGCCTCCGGCCGGGTCAAATTGACTTGGGCCTGCCCGATTGTGAGGATGCCCCGTCACCCGAAACCGGTTTACGCAGGAAAGTTATCCACAGGCTGTTGAAGATGCGGAAGAAAATCCTTCTATTTACTATTCCCCTGATCCTTTTGATCGCCGCAGGCGGCGCCTATTCTCTGCATTCCAAGCCGAACCCGGCATCGGAAACCGCGGGCGACTTCGCCGAACAGGGCATTGCGGACAACGCAGTTGATAACGCCATCGCCCCGGCAACCGGCGATGTCCAGAAAGCCGACACGCCGACGCCGGAAGGCACGAGCGCAACCACGACACTGCCTCCCGCGGCTGACAGCGCCGAGGTCACCGACGCGGACATTCATATCACCGCCGACGGCATGGACCCGAAAGCGCCGAAATCGATCGGGCGCAGCGATGCCCCTGTGACGATGACCGAGTATTCATCCCTGACCTGCCCGCATTGCGGGCACGCGCACGAAACCATCCTGCCGCGCCTGATCAAGGAATACGTCGAAACCGGCAAGCTGCGCATCGTGTTCAACGATTTTCCGCTGAACCAGCAAGCGATGGACGCATCCAAGGTGTCACGCTGCGTTGCCGGCGACCAGTATTTCGGCTTCCTGACCATGCTGTTCGGTTCGATCGAACAATGGGCCTATTCCAACAACCATCCGCAGGCCCTGCTTCAGGACGCGGTGCTAGCGGGCCTGCCCGAAGACCGCGCCAAGGCGTGTCTGGCGGATACGGAAATCGAAAAGGCAATCATCGCAGGCGTGCAGCAGGCGATTTCCAAATACAACATTCAGGCAACGCCGACCTTCGTGTTCAACGACGGCAAGAAAATCATTTCGGGGGCGCAACCCTATACCGTGTTCCAATCGACCATTGACGGGCTTCTGGCCGGAGGCGGCGACGATGCCGCGCCCGCGCCGGAAAAGGCGCCGGACACCACGCCGGTCGAATAACACACGACATAGACACGATTAAAGAAACAAGGCACGGGCGAAAAATTCATGGTTCAGATCAACCGGTTGCGTTTGAGCGGCTTTAAATCCTTCGTAGACAAGACCGAGCTGGATATCGGTCAGGGGCTGAACGGCATCGTCGGTCCCAACGGCTGCGGCAAGTCGAACCTGGTCGAAGCGCTGCGCTGGGTGATGGGTGAAAACCGCGCCAAGCACATGCGTTCGGGCGATATGGAGGACGTGATCTTCGCCGGAACCACCGCGCGCCCTGCGCGTTCGATTGCCGAGGTCACGGTGCTTTTGGACAACAGCGACGGGCGTGCGCCCGCGCCGTTCGGCGCCTCGGCCCAGATCGAGGTGACGCGCAGGATCGAGCGCGACAAGGGTTCGCAGTATCTGGTCAACGGCAAGCAGGTGCGCGCGCGCGACGTGCAGATGCTGTTCGCCGACGCGCTGACGGGCGCGCATTCGCCCGCGCTGGTCAGTCAGGGCCGCGTGGCGCAGATTATTTCCGCCAAACCGACCGAACGCCGCCAGATGCTGGAGGAAAGCGCCGGGGTCGCCTCGTTGTACACGCGGCGGCACGAGGCAGAATTGCGCCTTAAGGCCGCGGATGAAAACCTCGCGCGGCTCGACCTTGTGATCGGCGAGATGGGCGGGCGCGCCAACAGTCTGCGCGCGCAGGCAAAACAGGCCGAACGTTACCGCGACCTTTCCGAACATATCCGCCGCCTTGAAAGCCTTGTCGCATGGCAGGACTGGGCCGCGACGCGCGACAAGCTGCGCAAGGAAGAAGTGCGTTTCGGCGAAACCGACATCGCGGTGCGCGATGCGCTGAGCAAATCCAGCACCCTGAACGTGCAGGTCGAAGAGGCGTTCGGCGCGCTTGATACGCTGCGCCGCACGGATACCGAGGAACGCGCCGCGCTTCAACTGCTGCGCCAGACGGCGGAGCAAATGGCGCGCGAAGCGGCGCACCGCAAACACGAATTCACCGATATCACCCACCAGATCGAACAGGCGACGGGCGACCTGACCCTTGCGCGCGAGCAGCACGAGGCACTGGGCGAACGCGCGGCGATCATCGCCGCCGATCTTGTGCGCCTTGCGGCGGAGGATGCGGGCGCGCCGGACGAGCTGGCACAACTGGAAGCCGCGTACGCGCAGGCGAAAGAGGACACCGCTTCGGGCGAAAACGCCGTTTTGACGTTGCAGGATACGATCCGCCGCGCGCAGGCCGAACGGGACGCCGCCGCCGCGGCGCTGGCCCGCGCTCAGGCCGATGAGGCACGTGTACGCGCCGCGCTTGAGGCCGTCGAGGAAAAACACCGGGCCGTGCTGGCCGAGGAACCGCAGGACGCGGCGCTTGCCGCGCTTCTGGCGCAGGTCGCGGATTTGAAATCCGGGCGGGAAGCCGCCGAGACCGCCCTGCCCGCCGCGCAGGAAGCGCTGGATGCCGCGCGCGGGGCATTGAACGCCGCGCGCGAGGCGCTGGCCGCACATACGCAGGCACGCGACATGAAATCGCGCGAGGTCAAAGGTTTGGGCGAAATGCTGGCCCGGCTGGGCAAGGGGTTCGAGGATTCCCTGATCCTGTCTTTGGATATTCCCGCCGATCTGGCCCGTGCGGTCGCGGCAGCGGCAAGCGAGGACGGAATGCGCGCCCGGCGCGACGCGTGGGCGGGACATGGCGACATGTTCGGCGACGCCGAATGGCCCGCCGGGATCACACCCCTGAATACGCTGATCGACGTGCCCGCGCCGCTTGCGGCCTTTGCATCGTCCGTCGGCATCGCGCCGGACGATGCGACGGCGCAACGTGTCGCGCCGCAGCTTTTGCGCGGACAGGTTCTGGCGACGCGCGCGGGCGCGATCTGGCGCTGGGACGGATTGCAGGTCACGGCGGACGCGGGTGAAAGCGCGGAAACGCGCATCGTCGCCCTGAAGGCCCAGATTCGCGACGCGGAAAAAGCCATCACCGATCTGTCCCCCGCCATCACGTCGGCTGAATCCACTTTGGCCGAGGCCGAAGCCGCGCGCAATGCCGCGCAGGACGGTTTGAATGTCGCGCAGGCGGCGGCCAAGGACGTCACCCACCGCCTGTGGGCCGCCGAGGAGCAAGCCGGCAAGCTTCAAAAAACCGTGAACGACCAAGCCATGCGCCGCGAACTGGCCGAAGCGCAACTGGCACAGGCGCGCACGCAGGTCGAAGGCGCGGGCGAATTGCGCGCGCAGGCACAGGCGGCATCCGAAGCGCTGGCATCCGGCGCGCACGACGACGCGCTGCACGCCGATCTGAGCGCCGCCGAAGGCGACCTGCAAGCCAAACGCCAAAGCCGCGACGAGGCGTCGGCGCGGATCGAACAACTCAAGGCCGCCGCCGCGCAAGCACGGCATCTGCGCGAAAGCCTTGAGGCCGAAGACAAGCGCACGCGCGAGCAACTGGCGCGCGGGCAGGCCCATGCGGCGCAGCTTGAGGCACGGATCGCGACGCTGGATTCGCGCAAGGCCACGCTGGCCCCGCAGGTAGAGGCCGACCATCAGGGCAGCGCGCAGCAAGAGATCATGGATAAGATCGCGGCGGCTGAGGAATGCGTGCGCAACGCGTCCGACGCTTTCAGCGCCGCCGACAACAAGGCGCGGGCGTTGCAATCCGAACTGAAAAAAGTCGAGGAGGACGGCGCGACCCTGCGCGAGCGGCGCGCGGTCATTCAGGCCACGGTCGCGGCGCTGCAATCCGAACAGACGCGCATCGCGGCGGAGATCGAGGACCGGTTCTCCACCTCGCCTTCCGCGCTGGAAAACGCGGTGATCACGGAATGGCCGGAAGGCTTGCCGGGCACCGCCAAGGCACGGGCCGAGCGCGACTCCCTCAACCGCGAGCGCGAGGCGATGGGGCCCGTCAACCTGCGGGCCGAGGTCGAACTGAACGAAACGGAAACCGAACAGGCGCGGCTGGAAAGCGAAAAGGCGGACCTGACGGCGGCCATCGAACGTCTGCGCGAAGGGATCGGGATGCTCAACGGCGAGGCGCGTGAACGCATCGTCGCCACGTTCACCAGCGTCAACCAGCACTTCCAGTCGCTGTTCAAACGGCTCTTCGGCGGCGGCGAGGCCTACCTGAAACTAATCGATTCCGACGATCCGCTGGACGCCGGGCTTGAAATCTTCGCCCAGCCGCCGGGCAAATCGCTGCAATCCTTGAGCCTGCTTTCGGGCGGAGAGCAGACGCTGACCGCGCTTGCGATGATCTTCGCGATGTTCATGTCGAACCCGGCGCCGGTCTGCGTGCTGGACGAAGTGGACGCGCCGCTGGACGATGCCAACGTCGACCGGGTTTGCGGGTTGCTTGAGGAAATGTCGCAATCCTGCGCGACGCGGTTCCTTATCATTACCCACCACCGCATGACGATGGCACGCATGGACCGGCTATACGGCGTAACGATGGCCGAACGCGGGGTCAGCCAGCTTGTGTCGGTCAACCTTGCGGCACAGGGCGAGTTGTTGGAACAGGCGCACGTGGCTTAGGCCGCAGGGCCTAGCCGGGGTTGCACATACCCGCCTTCATGCGTTTTACGGCCTGTGCGCCCCATGCCTTGTATGCGCGGCGGAATTCGTTGAAAAACGGGTGACTGGCCGTTGCGGCCGCGTTGTAACAATCCTTGAACCCGCCGCTGTCGCGGCAGATTTTGCGGATGTATTCCCCTTCCTTTGCGGGACTGTCCTTGCCATAGGTAAAGCCCGTTTCCGCCAGCCCTTCGATGACCAGACCGCTTTGCGCCAATGCCTGAGAGGCCTGATCGGAGAGTACGATATCCTTGCGTTCGTTCGGGCTGGCCAGCAAAACCGGCAAGACATCCGCGCCCAACGCGCGCAGGTTGTGGTACAGGCTTGTGTCATACGCAAGATCCTGGGCCGCGTTGCCCAGAACATGTTCGCCCCCCGTACCCAGAATGTAAACGGATGCGCCCGTATCGGCGACGTGACGCAGCGCATTGCGCGCCATGACAAGATTGCGCAATGCAAAACCCTGAGCGGAATTGGAATTGATCGCTTCCGCGGGATCCAGCTTCATCGTCTGCGCCGCATTGCGTGTCGTCGTATCGCTCGTGTCGATTTGCCCGCGCGCATCCGGTCCCAGCGCCGCGTCGTCCATACGCACGGGAATGCCGGATTTGAGCAAATACATCATCAGGTTTTTGAAGGCGACGGGGGCATCTTCAAAGTTGTGCACGGCCAGCAGGCTTTTGATCGCGCGGGTGCCTTTGGTGTCGTCGATGTTGAAGCATTGCTGAAGGTCCGACGACACATCCCCATAGGTGGCGTTGGACACCGCACGGGAAAGCCAGTTGTGGTCCCATTCATAGCCAAAGGCGAGTTTTTTTCCCGCGCCTTTTACCAACGGTGCCAACCGATCGAGGATCAATTCATGCAAGACCAGGTGGCTGGATATGTCATGAGTTTCCCCCAATACGATGATCAAGGGGCGTTTGGGCGTTGCTTTTGCCAGACGCTCTATCGCTGTATCCAGTATCGCATCGGCCTGCGGTCGCAGGTCGGTCGCGGGCGTGCCTGCGGGGGGCGTGAACGTGACGGGCCGCTTTGCAGTCACTGAGCCAGCCTTGAAAAATCTGTCAAACAGGTTGAATTCGGCGCGGGCGGGCTGCGTCCCCGCACCGACGGCTACAAATCCAGCCAGCGCCACGCCGTGCCAATTGCGCCAACCGCTTGATTTTCTTGCGCTGTTTGGGTGTTTTTTGATCATGACGGGGCCGACAATATCAATATTATGACAATATGTCAAGCCGGTTTGGGTTTGCGCAAAACGCGAGATTTGGGCAATGTGGCCGCCATGGACCCGGATGACAGCAAACTGAAAGACATGCAGGCACAGATCGACGCGCTGCGCGCCAAAACCGCGCCAAAGCCGGCACGCGCGACCAAGGACGCCGAAAACATGTCGCAAGGCCTGCGGGCGGGCACCGAATTGCTGGGCGCGATCGGCGGGGCGGGACTGATCGGCTATGCCCTTGACCGATGGTTGGGCACCACACCATGGCTGTTAATTATTTTGTTGATTCTGGGGGTTGGCACCGGGTTTTTAAACGTCTGGAAAACCACGCAGAATATCGGGACAACGGTGGGGTATAAAAAATCCGGACCGGGACAAAAGTAATCCTTGGCAAAACGGCTTTCGCCCCTTAAACAGAAGCGCGAAAAAGAACCATAACTCCCGACCCTTCGCGAAAAGAGCCGTGGCAGACCCGCTTCACCAGTTTCAGATACACGACCTTGTCCCCCTGCATTTGGGCGGCGTCGATATTTCCTTTACCAACTCCGCGTTGTGGATGTTGATCGCTGCGGGCGTTTCTGTCGCCGGCCTGACGCTGGCCATGGCCAATGCGAAGCTGGTGCCCGGGCGCTTTCAAGTCTTCGCCGAGGATATCTATTCCTTCGTCGCCAACATGGCGCGCGAAAACATCGGCCATGAATGGCACAAATACTTTCCATTCGTTTTCACGCTGTTCATCGTCGTGCTGATGGGGAACATGCTGGGCCTTGTGCCTTATTCCTTCACCTATACCAGCCATATCGCGGTGACGGCGGGGCTGGCCGTGTTCGTGTTCGCGTGGGTCACTCTGCTCGGCTTTCTCAAGCATGGGACGCATTTCCTGCATTTCTTCTGCCCCGCGGGCGTGCCGGTCGCGCTTATGCCGCTGATCATTCCTTTGGAAATCGTATCCTATGTCACCCGCCCGTTGACCCTGTCGATGCGTCTTTTCGCCAATATGATGGCGGGGCACCTTGTGCTTAAGGTGTTCGCGGGCTTCTGCGTTTCGTTGATGTCGCTTTCGATCCTCGCCTCGGTGGTGCCGATGGCGTTCAACGTGCTGATGATCGGCTTTGAATTTCTGATCGCGTTCCTGCAGGCCTATGTGTTCTCGGTGCTGACCTGCATTTATTTCCGCGACGCGATCGAGATGCACTGAAAACCCATTTCAACCCAAAAGAAAACGTAACGTAAAAAGGAAAAGTAAGATGGAACTCGATGCCGCAAAACTGATCGCCGCCGCCCTGGCCCTTTTGCCCCTCGCGGGCGTGGGGATCGGCCTTGGCCAGATCTTTTCGTCCTACAACAACGCTGTGGGCCGCAACCCGGGCGCGGTCGACCTGCTGGACAAAAAATTCTTCCTGAGCTTCGCGCTGACCGAGGCTCTGGCGATTTTCGCGCTGGTCGTTTCGCTGATCATCCTGTTCGGCTAAGCATGACTTGCAAGGCCGCCCTGATTACCGCTTTCGTCCTGGCCTTTTGGGCCGGGGCGCCCGCGCTTGCACAGGACGGCGCCGCCGCGCCTGCGCCCGGGGCGACCACGGGGCTGCCTTTCGTCAACAACGCCAACCAGCCGGTGTTGCAACCGCTGACCCCCGGCGCGGCGCCGATAACGCCCGCGCAGGACAGCGGCGAAGCCGTGGAAGCGGGGCATAACGCCGAACACGGCGCGGACGCACACGGCAAACAATCCGGTTTGCCGCAATTCGACACCGCGACCTTCCCGCGCCAGTGGTTCTGGCTGTTTTTGACTTTCGCGCTTTTGTACGTGGTGTTTGCCAACCGCACGCTGCCGCGCATCGGCCAGGCGCTGGAAGCGCGGGGCGATCGCATCGCGGCGGACCTTAAACAGGCGGAAATCCTGAAGGCCGAAGTCGCTAGCGTGAAGGCCGAGTACGAGGCCGCCATCGCCACGGCGCGCGCCGATGCACAAAAAAGCATCGCAAACCTGCAAATCGAAATGAAGCGCACGGCGGAAGCCGAGGATGCGGCCTATAAATCCAAGACCGAAGCGGCGGTATCGGCGCTGGAGTCGAAGATCGCGGCCAACCGCGAGCGCGTGGTCAGCGAGCTGAACGCCATGGCGGCGGGCGTCGCGCAGGACATCACCGCGCGCATCGCGGGCGTAAAGACCGACGACGCGGCGGCACGCACGGCGATCGACAATGCACACGGCATGACAGCCGGGGCAAAAGCGGCATAGGGATGGAGACGACATAGATGGGCGGTTTTCTTCAGGATCCGGCAAACTGGGTTGCGCTGTCATTTACGATTTTCGCGCTGGCGTTCCTGCGTTACGGATGGGGCAAGGTTACCACCGGGCTCGATTCCCGTATCGGAGAAATCCGTGACGAGCTTGCGCAGGCGGAAACCCTGAAGACCGAGGCGCAGGCCATGCTGGTTGAATATCAGCGCAAGCACGCCGAGGCGATGCGCGAGGCCGAAACCATCGCGGCGCATGCGCGCGAACAGGCGCAGGCCCTGCGCGCACGCGCGGAAGCCGAGATGAAGGAAACCCTTGCCCGCCGCGAAAAGCAGTTGCAGGACCGGCTGGCCCGGATCGAGGCGCAGGCCGAGGCCGATCTGCGCCGCGCCACCGCCGCGCTGGCGCTGCGCGCTTCCGAGGCGTTGATCCGCAAGGGGCTGGATGCCAAGGCGCAAGGCGCGCTGGTGGACAAGGCGATCACCGCCCTGCCCGGTCATTTGAATTAGGCCGGACCGCCTTTCCTAATCCTTCTTTTGTCGTCAATTGCGCGCGCGTAAGCGTGAAGGAATTCATGCGGCGCATGGGATTTGGCGATGTATGGATTGCCGCGTCGGGCCTTTGACCCGCCTCGCAATGATGAAATCAGGCCATATCGTTCAGAGCTTCAACGCCGCGCGGACCTGCGGGTTCTGGCTGATGCGGCGTTCCGGATCATACCCGCCCGCATGATTGAAAAAATCATGGGCGATAAAACTGAAGAACGTGGTCATGAGGAAGGCGAACTGCTCGTCGTTGCGGATTCTCACATCATTGGGTGTCACGTAATCGGGCGAAGCCATGTCACCAAGGCCGGTTTCATCAAGAAACATAGACAAACCTTGGTCGGAGTAGCGCGCATTTTCCAGCCGGGCGTAAAACACCTTGCGCGCATCGTCCAGCGTTTCGGCCCCCTGCATCGCGTCGCCGATCCAGGCGTAACAGGCCTGCATCACGGTGATCAGCGGCCTGTCGTCCTGTGCGTACGTACGCTCCATTTCCACCACACGGCCACGCAGATAGCGCGAATAATCGGCCAACAGAAAATGCATGTCATGCGAAATGGGCAGCGGGTACGCGATCTGGCGTTGCAAGCCGCCAAGGGAAATCGGTTCGTTGGTCTGGCGCGCGTTATGTTCCGCGTAGCGCATGCCGATCTGCGCGTCCTCCAGCATTCTGGACGCGCGGGTAAAAGCCTCGGATGCGGCAGCTGTTTTTATAATCTGTTTTTATTTACCTTCACCGGCTTTTGTCAACTTTTACAGCAAGGGACAGACAAAAAGGCGGCCATCGTGGTAATGCTGGGTGCGATGCCCGCATCCCCCATCACCCCGGCCCCTCACCCATTTTCCGCCGCGCGCTGGCGCGGTTTGCGCGTGGGATTGCTGGGCGGTTCGTTCGACCCGGCCCATGCCGGGCACATGCATATCGCGATTCAGGCCATGATCCGTCTTCATCTGGACGCGGTGTGGTGGCTGGTCAGTCCCGGCAACGTCCTGAAAACCGCAAAACCCAGCACGGATTACGCGCGGCGCATCGCGCGCACGCGGGAATTCGTCCACCATCCGCGCATGGCGGTGACGGATATCGAAGGCCAGTTGGGCACGCGTTATACGCGCGATACGCTGCGCGCGCTCAAACGCCGCTTTCCGGCCACGCATTTCATCTGGATCGCGGGCATGGATAATGCGGCGACATTCGATCGATGGGCGCATTGGCGCGCGCTGCCACGCATCGTGCCGTTTGCGTTTTTCGAGCGCCCGCCCGCATTATCAAAAATCAAAGCCAAACGCGTGCGGCAGGACAGGCGCCTGCGGCAACGCACAAAAAGCGGCTCGCACCGCCTGAAACCAAAGGAAACCGGTGTGTTCTGGATGACCGGCGGACCGGGCGTCGATCTGTCATCGACTTTTTTGCGCAGGAATTTTGCGCAAGGGCACGACTCCGGCGTATAATGGTAGTTAGATGTGGAAAGCGACCCCGCCTGCAGGAAGCAGTGGACTTTTTCCTTCGCCGCAGATTGCAGCGCGGTTTTCCGCATATATCTGTATCGTCGTCCGTAAAGCGTTGCCGCTTCGCGGGCGTTTTCGTTTTTAACCCAGACATGAAGGAGCGTTGACCATAGCCAGAAAAATCCCCGCGTCGCCGCTGCGCGCCGCAGAACAGCTCAAGGACGCACTGGTGCGCGTGCTTGACGAGAATAAAGCCGAGGACATCGTCGTCGTCCCTTTGGAAGGCAAATCCTCGATCGCGGATTTCATGATCATCGCCTCGGGCCGGTCGGCCCGCCACGTCACCGCGCTGGCCGACTTGATCGGCGAACACGTCAAATCCACCGGCGGCAAGCCCCGGTATGAAGGCAAGACGAACGGTGACTGGGTGCTGGCCGATGCCGGCGACGTCATCGTCCACCTGTTCCGTCCGGAAGTGCGGAGTTTTTACAACATCGAAAAGATCTGGTGCGATCCACTGGACGCCATGGGCAGTCCGGCATCCGTCCGCGCCTGAGATTTTCAGATTCCCGTTGGTGGGGCAGGCCCGTGGCGATAAGCTTGCGGCCATGAAAACCCAAATCCTTGCGGTCGGCAAAATGAAGGACAAGGCGCAGCTTGCGCTTTATGCCGATTACGCGCGCCGACTGACCCCCGCCCCCGTCTTGCGCGAAGTTTCAGAAAGCCGGGACCTTGAAGCCATGATCGATCCCGGCGCGTTCGTCGTGGTGCTGGACGAACGGGGCAGGAATTTATCGTCCCATGAATTCGCCGAAACGATGCAAAACGCCATGAACGCTGGAAAATCGACGATTCAGGCCCTGATCGGCGGAGCGGACGGACACAGCGACGCGGTGCGCGCGCGGGCAGATCTGCTTTTATCGTTTGGCAAACTGACATGGCCGCATATGCTGGCGCGGATCATGGTCGCCGAACAAATTTACCGCGCCCACCAGATTCTGGCCGGGCACCCATATCACCGCGAAGGATGAATTACCGCCGTCTTGCCCTGACCTGTCTTTGCCTTGCCGCCGTGCTCTCACCGGCGGGGCGCGTCCGTGCGCAAGACCTTCAAGGTCAGATGGTGCGCGCCGCCGCCGATATCCGCGCGATCGAACGGCAGGTCGAAACGCTGGATGCGCATCTGGAACAGCTTGAGGCGCGGCAAAGCGGGTTGCAGGCGCAATACGATGCGCGGCGCGGCGAAATGGCCGCGACTTTGGCCGCGCTGGCCCGCATGGGGCGCACGCCGCGCGCGGCCGTGCTGATCCGCCCCGGCGGCCCGCTGATGGCGGCGCGCACCAGCATGGTGCTTTCATCCGGGGTGCCGGTGATCGAAAAACAGGCGGCGGCGGCGCGCGCCTTGATCGACGACCTTTCGCGCACGCAGAGCGAACTGGCGCAAAAGGCGGACGAAGCACGTAACGCGCGCGCCGATCTGTCCGCACGGCACGACCGGCTTGCCGCGTTGATGCAAACGCGCGGGGCCAGCGAC
Source organism: Rhodospirillales bacterium (assembly GCA_023898805.1). NCBI lineage: Bacteria > Pseudomonadati > Pseudomonadota > Alphaproteobacteria > Rhodospirillales > Rhodospirillales bacterium. Next base: position 1,914,228 of record CP060260.1, on the reverse strand, counting down.
CCCGATGCGCAGCGTCAGGCGGCGGCGCTGGCACGCGATGCGCGGTCCCTGCGCGATCTTTTACGCGCGCTCGATCACGGCGCGGACGTGCAGGACGCCCTTAAACAGGTAAAAATGCCCCCGCCGGGCGAAGGGCAATTACCGGTTTCCGGGATCATCCGCGTCGCCTATGGCGCGAAGACGCCAGCGGGCCTGACGTCGTCGGGGCTTTCGATCGAAACCCTGCCGGGCGCGGTCGTGGTCGCGCCGATGGGAGGAATCGTCAAATATGCCGGGGCGTTCCGGGGTTACGGCAACATTATCATCATCCAGCACGAAAGCGGGTATCATTCCCTGATCGCGGGTCTGGATAAAATCACGGTTTCCGCAGGACAGGCGATTGTTTCAGGCGAACCGATCGCTATACTGGAGGGCACCGATCGCGCGAGTCGGGACGGCCCAGCCTTGCGCCGCAGCGTCTATTACGAACTGCGGCAGGGCGGCCAGCCCATCAACCCCGCGCGGAAACTGCCGGATCTCGGCTCATAAATCTGGATGTAAGATGAACCGCAAAACGTTTTTCCTTCTGCTGGCCGCACTGTTCTTCGCCTTCGCCGCGCCGCTTTGCGCCACAGCCGCCGAAACCGACGCCCCCGCCGCCGCGCCCGCGGATACGGCGGAAACGTACAAGATGCTCAAGCTGTTCGGCGAGGTGTTCGAACGCGTGCGCGGCCAGTATGTCGACCCCAAGACCGACAAGCAGCTGATCGAATACGCCATTTCGGGGATGCTGTCCTCGCTTGATCCGCACTCGTCGTACCTGAACGACGAAGGGTTCGAGGACATGAAGGTCCAGACGCGCGGCTCGTTCGGCGGGCTGGGCATCGAGGTGACCATGGAAAACGGGCTGGTGAAGGTCGTCAGTCCGATCGACGACACGCCCGCCTTCAAGGCCGGGATCAAGGCCGGCGACCTGGTCACCCATCTGGACGGCAAGCCGGTCATCGGCATGACGCTCAACGATGCGGTCGACACGATGCGCGGCAAGGTCGGCACGCCCATCACTTTGACCGTTCGACGCGAAGGCACGGCGGAGCCTTTGAAATTCAAAATCGTGCGCGACGTCATCAAGATCAAGTCGGTGCGCTGGTCGGTGTACGACAATCTCGGCTATATCCGCATCACCACCTTCAACGCCCAGACCGATACTGGCCTTAAGGCGGCGCTTGAGGACATTCATAAAAAACTGGGCGACAAGCTTCTGGGCTATGTGCTCGACCTGCGCAACAACCCCGGCGGCCTTCTGGATCAGGCCATCGCGGTGGCCGACGACTTCCTTGACCAAGGGGAAATCGTTTCCACCCGCGGCCGGAACGAGGAAGACACCAAACGCGACAACGCCACGCCGGGCGATCTGGCGGACGGGTTGCCGCTGGTGGTTTTGATCAACGGCGGTTCGGCCTCGGCCTCGGAAATCGTCGCGGGGGCGCTGCAAGACCATCGCCGCGCGGTGCTTCTGGGCACCAAGTCGTTCGGCAAGGGGTCGGTGCAGACCATCATCTCCCTGCCCGGCAACACGGCGATCCGCCTGACCACCGCGCGGTACTACACGCCGTCGGGCCGGTCGATCCAGGCCAAGGGCATCGAGCCGGACATTCTGGTGCCGCAAGCCAAGGTCGAAAACATCGACAACGCCGATGTCGGCATCAGCGAGGCGGATTTGAAGGGCGCGCTGGCCAATCCGCAATCCGGGGCGAATACCGATAAATCCGCGCCGGTGATCAAGCCGGAACCCACGCCGGATACAACGCCTTCCGACAAGACGGAGGACGGGAAAGACGGGAAAGACGGCAAGGATTCCAAGGCCAAGATCCCGTCGGTCGACCATCCGGAGCTGTCCGACGATTATCAACTGGCGCGGGCCATCGACCTGCTGCGCGGCATTGCGCTGTATGACAGCCAGCACGCCCCCGAAGGCGCGCCGGATCTGGTGCGCGATTCGCACGCCAGCGCCGACGACGTTAAAGGTGATGCCAAACCCGGCGACAAAGCCAAGGGGGATTGATCGCCGATGCGTGACGCGGGGGACGAAAACGGGGACGATACGGCAGGCGGCGGTTTCGCGGCGCGTGCGTATGGTTTTGTCCGGCGCCCCTTCGTGGCGGGAATACTGGCCGCGTTTTTAAGCGCGATCGTCGCCGCCGCCATTCTGCCCGGCGGCGTATCACCGGCGCCGGAGGCGCTGGTCGCCGTTACCGCGCAGACCGCCACCGATCAGGCCGCACCGGTTGCGGAGGCGCCCGCCCCGGTCAAGGCGCAGCCCTTGAACGAGCCCGCGCCCCCCGCGGACCCACCGATCTCCGCCGAGGCCGCGGTCGTGGTCGCGGATGCGGGGCTGAACCACCGCGTGGCCGAAGCCATCGACAGCGCCCTGCCCCGCGATGCCACGCTGGCTATTTCTGTTTATGCCGCGGACCCGGTCGGCATGGCGTCCGCGTTTCGTGAATCCGGGCGCGACGTATGGTTGCAGATCGCGGTGCAATCATCGCGCGCGCGCGTAGATCCGGGCCCGCTGGCCATATCCTCGACCATGACGGAGCAAGAAAATCAGGACTTGCTCAATCGTCAGATTGCCATGGCGGGCGGCAACGCCGTCGGCCTGTTCGTGCCGGAAGACGCCGAAATCACCGCCAACGACCCCGATATGTGGCGCGATCTGGCGATGGACGTCATCGGCAACAACCTGATGATTTTGGACGCAACCAAGGCCAAGGTCGCGACGTCGCTGTACATGAAGCGGCAGGAAGCGCGAATCAACGCGTATCTCAAGGCCGACCTGACGCTCAACGGCCAGATGGGGCCGGCCGCGCTTAAATCCGCGCTTGCGCAAGCCGAGGCGCTGATCCTCAACCGGCAGCAGGCGATCATCGTGCTGGCCGCGCCCAGCGCGCCCACGGTCGAGACGCTCGGCGCATGGATCGATACCCTTAGGCACAAGGGAATCCGCCTTGTTCCGGCCAGCAAGTTCACCGGGCTGAAGGGTTGATTAAAGGCGCTTGCGGGCCTATCCTTCTGCCCCATGAAAACCATTGAGGAGTTAAGGGCGCTGCCCTATCGCCAATCCGTCGGCATCGTGTTGTTCAATCCGGACGGACTGGTCTTTGTCGGGGAAAGACTGGACCACCCGGGCGCATGGCAAATGCCGCAGGGCGGCATCGACGCAGGCGAAACCATCGAACAGGCCGCGATCCGCGAATTGCGCGAGGAAACGGGCACCGACAAGGCCGAGGTCGTGCATGTGTCCGACACGGTGCTGACCTATGATCTGCCCGACCACCTGCTGGGCAAGCTGTGGAGCGGGCGGTACAAGGGGCAGGAGCAACGCTGGGCCGCACTGCGTTTTTTGGGGCAGGACCACGAAATCACCCTGTACGACAAGGTCCACCCCGAATTTTCCAACTGGAAATGGGTGCCGCTGGCGCAGGTGTGCGAGCTGATCGTGCCGTTCAAGCGCGCGACATACGAGGAAGTCATCCGCGAGTTCACGCCGGTGCTGGAACGCAATCTTTAGGCGTCATCAGGCGCGCATTGTTTGGTATGCGCGAAACGACGGATGCCGGACATCTGGAGCAGTGGATGCCCCGAACAAGTCGGGGCATGACGGGCAAAACCCGCATCATCCTAAAAAGGAAACACACTAAAGTCTGGGAAAATTCCCCGGTACCGAGATGGCCGTGCGATAGCCGCCAAACGCCGGCTTATGCGGCCATTTCGCGTCCAGCAGCAGCCATTGGGCGGGCGCCGGCGCGGCAGGGGCTTTCGCGGCAGGCGCGGTATCGTTCGGTGTAGATTTTAGGGCTTCTCGATCGTCAATTTGACGGCGCAGTGTGTAGGTCGAGAAATCAGCCGCCGGCGCCGGGATGAAGCCCGCAGCAACGCCGAAACAGCCGCGCGGCGTAAGCGTAGCGATTGCCGGTCTGGCCGCTTGCGCTTGCGCTTGCGTTTGCGTTTTCGTTATTTTGGGGGCTGCTTCAGGTGCGGAAACCCGCGCCGGACGCATGAAATAACCGATGCTCAGGCCGGCGGCAAGCGCCAACGCGCCCGCGCTAAACACGGAAGCAATCATTTGGCGCCGGAAATTCGCGCGATGCTCCTGTCCGGCCTGATGATAGCCCGTGAAAATGCCGTCTTTACGGATTTCTTCGATTTGCTTTGCTGTATAACCTTTGAGCGTTTTTTCCGGATCGAATTGCGGATCGGATTCCGCGCCGTCTACTATTCTCGCAATCATGGCCTGCCCTTTTTTTGACAGGCATTTTTATGACATTTTTTTGATTATGTCAAATATAATTGCGCTTTTAGGGGTTGAGCGGCGACCAAGCCGGGTCCGAGGCATCCCCCGGCGTGGGCAGTTGGCGTTCGTTATACCCGGTCAGGTCGATCATATAGGCCTTTGACGTACGTCCGCCGGTCGCGTTGGGCAATTCCTTGAAATAAATCAGGTAGCGGCCGTTGGGTGCCCATGACGGCCCCTCGACGTGATAGGCGGAGGTAATCAGGCGTTCGCCCGTTCCGTCCGGCTTGATCACGCCGATATAGAATTTGCCGCCCTGCATCTTGGTAAAGGCGATCAAATCGCCGCGCGGACTCCAGACCGGGTTGCCATAGCGACCATCGCCGAAGGTGATGCGTTGCTGGTTCGAACCGTCGGCATTCATGGTGTAGATTTGCTGTTTGCCGGAACGGTCGGATTCAAACGCAATGCGCCGACCGTCGGGCGAAAAGCTGGCGGCGGTTTCGATCGACGGGTTGTTGGTGATCTGGCGGAGCTGGCGGGTACGCAGATCCATCAGGTAAATGTCCGTATTGCCGTTGGTGGCGAGCGACATGGCCACCGCGTTGCCGTCGGGCGAGAAGCGCGGCGCGAAGCTCATGCCGGGGAAATCGCCCAGAACCTCCTGCCGCCCGGTGTCGATATTGTACAGGTACACGCGCGGGCGGTTGTTGACATAGGCCAGATAGGTGATTTCCTGCGCGTTGGGTGAAAAGCGCGGGGTCAGGACCATATACGACCCGTCGGTCAGATAACGGTGGTTGGCCCCGTCCTGATCCATGATCGCCAGACGCTTGACGCGGTTATTGTACGGGCCGCTTTCCGCGATATAGACGATGCGGGTGTCGAAATACCCTTCCTCGCCCGTCAGACGCTTGAAGATATTGTCGGCGATGATATGCGCGATGCGCCGCCAGTTCTGGGGCGTCGTGGTATAGGCCATGCCGTCGACCTGATTTTCGGCATAGACGTCCCACAGGCGGAATTCGACGCGCAGGCGGCCATCCGGCGCGGCAGTAACGGCGCCGGTCACCAGCGCCTGCGTATTCAATGGTTTCCAGTCGGCAAAGCGCGGACCGTCCAGCGCGGCGGAACGCGCGTCCTGAATGAAGGAAGCCGGGTTGACCGGACGGAACAGGGCCGAGGATTCAAGATCGTGCGAAACAACGTCGGAAATCTGCTTGCCCAGCGCGGCGTTGGGCCCGTCGCCGATAAAGGGCGAAATGGCGATCGGCATCGGCTCGACCCGGCCTTGTGTAACGCTGACCTTCAGCTCGGCACGGGCGGCAAGCGGCATCAGGGCCAACAGGAAAACGAACAGGGCGGCGAATCTACGCATCGGGCGAATCCTCATAGGTTTTGTCATCCTAGCGATATCGGGGAAGTATGACCAGAATATGAAACGCCGTGGGCGTTTTGTCCTCAAGATCACGTTCCCGTGATTCCCCGTGCCCGTCATTTCCCGCGAAGGCGGGGAGTTCATCGTGTGGCGTCGGCGCCTGACTTGGCTTGCGTCTGACGTGGTGTCGCGATGGATACCCCGGACAAGCCGGGGTATGACGGACGAAGCCGATAACAAATCATTTTAAGCGGGTGTGTTATTCAGCCGCCTTGCGGCGCGCGCCAACCAACGTCAAAACATGTTTTTGGGGTCGAAAGAAATAGTCATCGATTTCCACTGGTCGTATTTGCCGGGGGGCAGGTCAAGCGGCGTGCAACCCGGCGCGCGCAGGGCGCGCAGCGCGGAATCCGCCGCGGCACGGAACAGCGGGTCGGCATTATAACGCAGCTGGTCCGACACCTTGGCGTCGATCAGGGTGCGGTCGGCGGCCACGGTGACGTCAACGTCGACCACCAGATTCTGGGCGTCGCGCGCACCGGCAATGACGTTCCAGCATTGGGCAAGCTGGCTGCGCAGCGCGTCCATCTCGGACATCGTAAGCTGCTGGCCCAGCGGCGCGGGCGCGGTCAGTTGCGGCGCCTGACGCGGGGTGTCGCGCGGAACGCTGTCGGGTTGCGGGGGCGCATCCTCGGACCCGACAAGGTTTTTCAGGACGGAGGAAAACTGCTCGGCGTCCTCCTCCTTGGGTTGGTCTTTCTTGACCTCATCCTTTTTCGCCTCGGCCGGTTTTTTGACTTCCGGCTGTTTGACCGGCTTGGGCGGCGGTGCCTTTTTCTCGGCGATTTCGGCCTTTTTCACCGGTTTGGGCGCGTCCTTGGGGCGAATTTCCTCGAACTTGTCGGATTCCACCTTGGGCGTGGGCTTGGGCTTTTCCGCTTTGGGGGTGATTTTTTGCTCAGTCGCCTTGGGCATCGGCGGGGGTTCGTCCTTGACCTCCTTCGGTTCGACCTTCGGCATTTCGCGGGCGACGGGCGCGGCCACGTTGCTTTGCGCCGTGTCAGCCACGGGCAGGATTTCGACGGCCATCGGTTCGTCCGGCACGACCGTGGGTTTGGAGAAAAAGAAGAACGCCCCCGAAAACAGCAAAATCAGAAACAGGTGAAAAACCAGCGACGCCATCAGCGGCGAGCGCATGGAGCGCGCCTGCGCGTTTCTTTCTGGTCCTGACATGGCCGTGGCGGTGATGTTCATGCGTGGTATAGCCTAAACGCCGATTATGGCCTGATTTGGGTCGTTTTGGGTCAAAAATCCATTATTTGCGGGGGGCGGTCACGCCTTGCTGGGTGATCAGGGCGATTTTGCCGAAGCCCGCCGCATTCATCGCACCCAGCGTGCGCATCACGTCGCCGTAATTCAGTTCCTTGTCCGCGCGCAGGAAAATGCGGCGGTCCGGGTTGTCCTTGGTCATCGCTTCCAGAAGCTCGATCAGCCGGTCCTGCGTCACCGGGGTTTCGCCCACGTAAATCTGGCCGGTGGCGGTCAACGCCACCTCGATCGGGCCTTGATCGTCCTCGTGAATCGCGCCGGCCTGCGATTCCGGAATGTCCACCGGCACGCCCGCCGAAAGCATCGGCGCGGTGGCCATGAAAATCACCAGCAGCACCAGCATCACGTCGACCAGCGGCGTGACGTTGATTTCAGCGGACACGCTGCGGCGGTGACGCCCGCCCCTGCTTTTCTGCGCGACCTTGAACGCCATTTATTTCGTCCTTGAAGTCAAATGGCGGCCAAGAATGGCCGAGAATTCGGTCGCGAAATTTTCCAACCGGTCGTTATAACGGTTGAGGTCGGAGGAAAATTTGTTGTACGCGATCACCGCCGGAATGGCCGCGACAAGGCCGATGGCGGTGGCAAACAGCGCCTCGGCGATACCGGGCGCGACGACCGCGAGCGAGGCGTTCTTGGACCCCGCGATGGCGGTGAAGGAGCGCATGATGCCCCACACCGTGCCGAACAGGCCGATGAACGGCGCGGCGGAGCCGACATTGGCCAGAAAGGTCATCGAGCGTTCGAGTTTTTCCATCTCGCGCCCGATCATCACCGACATCGCGCGTTCGATACGTTGTTGCAGGTTGGTGCCCAGCGCCTCGGACCCCGCACCCTTGTTATCGGACATGCCAAGGCGCCATTCCTCCATCCCCGCGAGGAAGGTTTTCAAAATCGGGTCCGGGCGCGACTGGCGCACGCGTTCGTACAGCTTGTCCAGCGGTTCGCCGGACCAGAACGCCTCTTCGAACTTGTCGGCGCGGCGGCGCGTGGCCTTGAGCGTGCGCAGCTTGTCGAAAATGATCGCCCAGCACCAGATCGAGGCCGTGATCAGCATCAGGATCACGCATTTGCCGATGATGTCCGCGTTCCAGAACAGGCCGAAGGGTGAAAGATTGTGCGAAACGGAACCGGCCAGTACGGCAGCGTCGACGGCGCGGTCGGGGATGGTGGCGGCGGCGGTCATGGGTGTTTATCCTTTGGCTTCCAGTATGGTGCGCAGCATTTCGGGGACGCGCACCGCCTTGCCGGCGGCGTTGACGCAGACCAGCACCACCTTCATGTCGGCGATGGCCTGCCCGTCCCGTGTGATCGTTTGTTGCATGGTAAATGAGGCATTTCCAAGGTCAACAACACTTGTTTCCACGACCAGTTCGTCGTCCAGCCGCCCCGGCGCCAGATAATCGATCGCGATATGCCGCACCACGAAGTGAAAGCCATGGCCGGGCAAAAGGTCGGAATTGTTGATACCGTGGGCACGCAGGAATTCGGAGCGCCCACGTTCGGTAAAGCGCAGGAAACTGGCGTGATAGACGATTCCGCCTGCGTCCGTGTCCTCGTAATAGATGCGCACGGGGTGGGTGAAAATTTGTTGCGCCCGATTATCTTTTTTCATAATGTTCCAGCAAACGATTGAACCAGGCCATGCAAAAACAAATCCTGACCCGCCGCACCATACTGACGCTACTGGACGACCTTGCGCAAGGGATTGCCCCAATGATTCCGGGACCTGTGGACATGCATGTTTTCGGCGGGGCCGGTTTTTGTCTGTCTGAAACCTTCACCCGCGTCGCGCGCGACATCGACGCCTATGTCGCGGATGGAGAAACGCGCATAGAAATGGGCTGGGCCGCCCGTGACATTGGCGTGATGCGGCGCCTGAAGCCCATAAATCCGGGCGAATGGCTGCATCTCAACCCGGTGTCCCTTGAGCCGTTTGTCGCCGAACGGGACCGCTATTTCGCGCCCCTGCCCGCCCGCTTTTTGCGTCAGCCGAATTTGCGCGTCCATCTGCTTAAACCTGAACCGCAGCTCGCACTCAAGCTTTTGCGCGAGTTTCCCTGGGTCGAGCCAAAGGATATCCGCGACATGGCCCGGCTTTGCGCCATTCTTGGGATATCGGACAGGGCGAAGCTGGCCGATGTGTGGGCGCGTCACGCCGATTTGCTGCCCGGTTATGTGGGAACCAAGACACGGCATCGCGTTGCGGCGCACTGGGACAGAATAGAAGCGCATAACAGGGTCCGGGCAAAGCTGTCGGCAGGAACCGCGCCCGCCATGGTCTGATCCGAAAAACTTTTTGCGCATGCCATCATTGCTTCGCCCTCCTCGCAGTGATGAAAGGGAATGGGGGCTTCGACCCCTCCTCGCCATGACAGGAAGATGGGTGCCCTTAAAGCTTCAGGGCCGCGGGGCGCGCGGCGGGGCCCAGGACTGGAAACAGCACCTGATTGCCGGCGGAAATATAGGGGCGGCCATGGCGGCCCACCGCGCGGGTCAGGTCGACGGCAAGATAGTCTCTGCGCGTGGCGCCTTCCGGCGTGACGTCCCACGCGACCGGCATTAGGCCCGCCACGGATTGCGGCAAAGGGAAGCTGAAGACATTTTCAAAATATTCGGCACCCAGTATGGGCTTCGAGGTTCTGGCAGCACCATAACCCCATTTTTGCAGCGAGCGCAGACATACCCGCGCTGACTGATACAAACCGAAATACAGATCGCGCGGGTCGGCTTGGTCATAAAAGCAGACAAAGACACGACGCCCCGGAAACTGCGCCGCCAGCGCGGGGGCGACCTTGGCCGCACGCTCATCCTGCGGTTCCAGATTTGCGAATTCTTCCGCGCCTGCGCCCTTCGCGGCCAGCATGTCGCGCATCGACGCGTCGGAATTGACCGCGATCAACAACCCCGCGCCGTCGTTTAAAAACCGATCGTCGATAAACTTAAAACCCGCCAGCATCGTCGGCAGGATCTGTTCGCGGGCATAGGCATAGGTGCCGTTGGTGACGTGCAGGGCATTCACGCCCATATGCGCGATTATGCCCGCGATGGCTTCGGGGCGCGGATCAGTAAGCGTGATGACAGACATGCCAAGCAGCTTGCACAAGTTTTTTTGCTTATGCAAATTATTCCGTAAACAGGTCGGACGCGGCGGGGCGCGCGGGTGCCTCGCGGCCCAGCGCGCGGTAACCGCCCGCCGCGACGCAGCGGCCGCGCGGGGTGCGCTGGATCAGGCCCTGCTGGATCAGATAGGGTTCGATCACGTCCTCGATCACGTCGCGTTCCTCGGACAAGGTCGCGGCCATCGTTTCGATGCCCACCGGCCCGCCGTCGTAATGATCGACAATGGTGGCCAGATAACGCCGGTCCATCGCGTCCAATCCGCCCGCGTCGATATCAAGGCGGCGCAGCGCGTCATCGGCCACGGACGCGGTGATCAGCGCATGGCCGCCGACCTGCGCGAAGTCGCGCACGCGGCGCACCAGCCTTCCGGCAATGCGCGGGGTGCCACGCGCGCGGCGGGCGATTTCGCGCGCGCCGGTGGTATCGAGCGGTGCGCCCAGAATGTTCGCGGCGCGGGCGACGATGCCCGTCAGTTCGTCGTGGGTATAAAATTCCAGACGCAGCGGAATGCCGAAGCGTTCGCGCAATGGCGTGGTCAGCAGGCCCGAACGCGTCGTCGCCGCCACCAGCGTAAAGGGCGGCAGGTCGATCTGGACGCTGCGGGCGGACGGCCCCTCGCCGATCATGATGTCGAGTTTGCGGTCCTCCATCGCGGGGTACAGGATTTCCTCGACCACCGGGTTGAGGCGGTGAATCTCGTCGATGAACAACACGTCCATCGGTTGCAGATTGGTCAGGATCGCGGCCAGATCGCCCGCCCGCGCAATGACGGGGCCTGAGGTTGCCTTGAACCCGACGCCCAGTTCGCGCGCGACGATCTGGGCCAAAGTCGTCTTGCCCAACCCCGGCGGGCCGTGCAGCAGGACGTGGTCCAGCGCCTCGCCCCTTTTTTTCGCGGCGGCGATGAACACGGCCAGATTCTCGCGCGCCTGTTTCTGGCCGGTGAATTCGGCCAGCGCGCGCGGACGCAGGGCCACGTCCTCGGCATCGCCATTCTGTTTTTCGACGTTCAGCGCCTCGGCCCTCATGCCGCGATCTCCTTCAGTGAAAGAGAGATGATGGCGGAAAGATCGCTTGCCTCGCCGCGCTGCATGACGGCGTTCACCGCCTGATACGCGTCCGAGCGCCCATAGCCAAGATTGACCAGCGCGGAAACCGCATCCTCGGCATGGTTCGCGGCATCGTTGGCGGGTTTGGCGCGTTTTTGCCGCGATTCAGGCGACGCGGGCAGCGCGATCGCGGGCAGCGCCGCAACCGCCTTGTCCTTCAGTTCCATGACGATGCGCTGGGCCAGTTTCGGGCCCACGCCCTCGGCCCGCGTCAGCGGCGCGTGGTCGCGCGCGCCGATCGCCAGTTGCAGTTGATCCGGCGTGCAGGCGGAAAGGATGGACAGGGCCACTTTCGGCCCCACGCCCTGTACCGTCGTCAGGGTCTTGAACCAGAAGCGTTCGGCCGCGTCGGCAAAGCCGTAAAGGGTGATCGCGTCCTCGCGCACCACGGTTTCGATCAGCAGGGTCGCGCCCTCGCCCGCGCCGCCGACGGCGCCCAACGTGCGCGCGCCCGCCTGAACGACATATCCCACCCCGCCCACGTCGAGGATGATCTGGTTTCCCGAAATCTGGTCGATAATGCCGCGCAATTTGCCAATCATGGCACCAGCGTACCCGGTTTGTTCGCAAATGACAGCCTCAATCCACGTGCATCCGCAAAAATTTGCTATTTCCGGCCATGGCGTACATGCAAGGCTGCAAGGCCAACCGCGACACGGGGTTTATTCAGTTTTTTTCGGTGGATTCCGGCTTTTGCCCGCAGACGGCTTTTTTGTAAGCCGTCAGATGAATGCGAGCTTGCGTTGCGAAACGCAGGGACCATCTTCCTTGAAACGCGGATTCACCAGTTCGATCTTCACACGCTTGCCGGTGCGTTTTTCGACTGCCTTGGCGAGGGTGGCGAAATACCTGTTCAGCGGATTTCTGGCGGTCTTTTCATCGCCGGAGAGGTAGGCGAAATCGCTCTCGATCGCGAGATCCATGACATTTTTTGATTTGTTCAGTTCGTCGCGCAGAATGCTTCCGGCCTTTAGCGGCAGCGGACCGGACACAACGATACCGCTGGCGAGGATGCCTTTCTTGCCGTCACAAAACCGGTGTTCGATCAGTCGCATCACCGGCTGTACCGGCTCCATCTGTTCCATTTGGGCCAGTTTGCCCGCGTTTACGGGCGTGATTTGCGCGGCAGCAAGGGCAAGCGCGAGGGCGGCGGATTTGCGTGTCATGGCGCAGATCATGCCCGGTTTTTATTATTATGTCAAATTATTGGATGTCCTGTGATGCGCATGGCAGATGGCCACCGCCAGCGCATCGGCGGTATCGGCGATTTCAAAGCTGGCCTTGGGCAGCAGGATCTTGACCATGGCCTGCACCTGTTCCTTGCCCGCGTGCCCGGCGCCGACCACCGCCTTTTTGACCGTGTTGGCCGCATATTCGCCCACCACAAGCCCCGCACGCGCCGGTGCGACAAAGGCCACGCCGCGCGCCATGCCCAGTTTGAGGGTGGAGGCCGCGTTGGTGTTGGAGAAGGTTTCCTCGATCGCCGCCTCATCCGGTGTCCATTCGGCAATCACTGCCGCAAGGCCGCGGTCGATTTCGCCCAGCCGCATGGCCATCGGCGCCCTCGCGTCGGGATGGATGCAACCGCCGGCCACGAAGCTTAACCGGTTGTCGGTATAATCGATCACGCCCCAACCGGTGCGGTTGAGGCCTGGATCGATACCAAGAATGCGGACGGACGTCATCCCGCCCATTCAACCATCGTTCGGCACAACAGGCGATAGATTCATTGCCGATAGAAAAAGACCGTTACCGCGTCATTGCGAGCAACCAACGGGAGCGAAGCAATCCATGGGTCGTATGGATTGCCATGTCGGGCCTTGCCATCCTCGCCATGACTGCGGGAAAATTCACCCGCATCCTCAACGATCAGCCCAGTTGCGCAGCCAGATCGTCGGGCAGGTCCATGTTGGTGAAAACGTCCTGCACGTCGTCGTTGTCTTCCAGCGCGTCGATCAGTTTCATCAGGTTTTGCGCGGCTTCAAGCGCGGTCACGGGGTGCGGGTTCAACGGCTTCCAGATCAGTCCCGATTCGGCGGCGGGCCCGAATTTGCCTTCCAGCGCCTCGCTTACCGCGGCCAGATCGGTGATCGCGGTGTGGATGCTGTGGTATTCGTCGTCGCTTTCGACGTTCTGGGCCCCTGCCTCGACTCCTGCCTCGAACATCGCATCGGCCCCGGCTGCGGCAGCGGGATAAGCGATTTCGCCCAGTTTCTCGAACATGAAGGACACCGAGCCCGCCGTGCCCAGCGTGCCGCCGAATTTGGTGAAGGCCAGACGCACGTCGCCCACGGTGCGCGCGACGTTGTCAGTCAGGCATTCGACGACCACGGCGACACCGCCGGGGCCGTATCCTTCGTAGCGCGCTTCCTGATAATCCTTGCCATCGGCGGCGCCGGGCAGGCCCTGTTCAATCGCCCGCTTGATGCGGTCGTTGGGCATGCTGACCTCTTTCGCCTTGGCGATGGCGATGCGCAGACGCGGATTCATGTCCGGGTCCGGGCCGCCGCCCTTGGCCGCGACCGTGATGCCGCGCGCGATCTTGCCAAAGAGGCTTGCTTTTTTCTTGCCCTGGGCTTCCTTGCGCCGGGCGACGTTCTTTGCGTGGGAATGGCCTGCCATTGTCCTTACCTTCGGCCTTCGGTTATAATTTCTAGGAATGCTCTTTTCAATGCTCAGGATGCACAATGCCCTATCAGTTCCAGAATATTTCCGTGCTGGTGGTCGAAGACAACCAGCCCATGGCGCTTTTAACCAAGTCGATCCTTGAGACATTTGGCGTATCCTCGGTCATTCTGGCCCGCAACGGGGAGGAAGGGTTTACCCTGTTCTGCCGCCATAACCCGGATATCGTCATCGCCGACTGGATGATGAAGCCGATGGACGGAATCGAGCTTACGCACCTGATCCGGACCGAACCACGGTCGCCCTCGCCTTTCGTGCCGATCATCCTGATGACCGGATTTTCCGCGAAAAAGCGCGTCGAGGAGGCGCGCGATGCCGGGGTGAGCGAGTTTCTGGTCAAACCCTTTCAGGCGCGCGACCTGTATAAACGCATCGCGCAGGTCATCGAGCGCCCGCGCCAGTTCGTGCGCGCGCCGGGATTTTTCGGGCCAGATCGGCGCCGCGTGCGCGAATTCGACGATTTCGCCGGCCCGTGGCGGCGGACCAGCGATCACAGCCTGACCGGAAAGGACGACTAGGCCATGGCCGGACCCGACATGAACCGCGAACCGTTGCGCCGCGCCGAATTCATCACCCCGCCCAATACGCTTAAGGTCAAGGCCGGGGCTGGCGGGCTGGACGAACGCATCCTTGAAAAGGCGCAAAAGCTGATCGAAACCTCGAATGTAGATTTCCTGCCGATCGGGCAGCGGTTTTTGACCGCGCTACAGGAAGGTTTGCGCATGACGCAGTTACAGCGCGGCGCGATCGAGGACGAAACCCTGATCGTCACCATGCTGTACCCCGCCATGCAACTGAAGGCCAATGGCGGCATGTTCGGATACCCGCTGATCACCGCGGTTGCCGGGCGGCTGGTGCGGTTTCTGGAATTCCTGCACGAACCGAACCACGACGCGCTGGACGTCATCAACGGTTTCATCAACGCGCTGCAGGCGATCATGCTGATGGGCGAAGGCGCCGAGGAAATCAGCGAACATGGGTCCGAGCTGTACAGCGCGCTGGACGAGGCATGCAAACGCTTTTACGAGAAATACGCGCCGTAGGACGGTATTTACATCCTGTGGCGATGCTGGCTCCAGCCCTTATTCTGATCGCGGAGCTTGCTGAGCGCATCCCAAAGAATCGTCACCGCCTGTTCCCGCCCGGACCGATCCGGTCGAGAACGCCAGCGCCACCCATGCACGTCAATCGTGTTATCCACCGCGCATTCGATATCCGCCAGCGTCGCGTCTTTGAGCATCGTGCGATCGTTTCCTAAGAACGCTTTCAACAGCGCCTCCACACCTTTTTGCAGCGTGGGACGGCGCGTGTTTTCATACGCGCGCCGCGATTCATCGATTTCCGCCTGTACGGCCGCTCTGAATTGCATCACCAGACTCGGCCCTCGTTGTTGGCGGCGGTCCGATCCCAGAACCTGATTTGCAAAATGTGACACACTTTCGGCCGGCGCACTAAACCTCCACTGCTCGGCAATCACATTCCGTATACGTTGCCTGTCTAAGTGATCGGCATCCGGGTTTTTAAAATCTCCCGAAACTGTCTCGACGGCCCGATTAAATACAGTGTCCGTGAAGTCCCCTTGGACTGCCTTGTTCAAAAAACCAAGCAATTTGTATATACCGTCATGCGTTAATAGATTTTGGCTGAAACATGCACTGGCCAGCCCCCGGAAATAGACTGCCCGGCGTTTTGCCGCCAGATTGATCGCGACAAAAAAGCCGCGGTCCCCGCCCTGATCGACCACGCTGGTGCCCGGTGTTTTCTGCCGCACCTGATCGGTGATGGTATTGAGGATATTAAAATGCTGGGCACTGGCGTCACCGAATGCATCATCCCTCCAGAAAACCGCGTGCTGCTGGAGCTTGCCCCAGATGTCATAGCGACGATCGCTGTCAGTGTGGCGTATGCCCGGTTCTTCTACGCGCGTGTAAAAAATGTTCTCGAACAGATGGCGGCGGTCAAGCTGCAACACCCGGATCGCCTCGTCCGCCTTGCGTCTGGCCACCGTGCGCACAAGATCACCCCAATGCGCCAAAAACTTTGCCGTTTCCGAGTCTTTGGCCCATGAATCCCCGCCTTCCGTGAAACCCGCGGCCACGGCGCGTTCGATGATGGCTTCGTGGTCGGTGGTTTCGGTCACGAATTCCGGGTCGGCGGCGATGCGGGCAAGCGCGGCCAGACGCCGGTCATACGCCTCAATAGTCAGCGACATAGTGACCACACGTTCTGTGGCGGTTTCCAAAAACTCACGCGCGATTTCAGCCAGCATTTTTGCCCTCGTCCCGATTGGAAAGAACCATGGCTAGCGCAGACTTTTATTTATGTCAATTATTTGCGATTTTACGGGAACAGGATCACCCGCGTCGGGGTGACAAGCCCGTCGAGGCGGGCATCGTGCGCCTCGCTCGGCAGCGATTCCTCGGACACCTGCCAGTCATAGGCGACGCCGATCGCCATGATGTCGCGGCGCGCACGCAGTTCCATGATCGTCGCATCGTAATGCCCCGCCCCGCGCCCAAGGCGGTTGCCCTGCATGTCCACCATCACCAGCGGGACCAGCAGGATGTTCGGTTCAAGCCGTTCGGCCTGCGGCAGAGGTTCCATCGTGCCGAAGCGCGATTTGCGCATCGGCGCGCCGCGTTGCCAAAGCCGAAAAACCAGACCATGCGTCCCGTCCTGCCGGATCACCGGCAGGGTACAGCGCATGCCGGAATCGTGGCAGGCCTCGGCGATCGGGCGGGTGTCGCATTCGCGCGCCATGGGCCAGAAAAAAGACAGGATTTTGGACGGATCCGGCGGAAAGGCGGCCAGAAAGCGGTCGGCCAGTTCGCGGTCGAGGCGGTGGCGCTCGACCCCGCTATCGGCGGCCTTTGCGTGCGCGCCGCGGCGCAAACGCTGTTTTTCGGAAGGGTGGTCGTCCATCAGTTTTCAGGATGGCGAAACGCCGGTAAAAAAACAAGTGAAGCCACGAAAGCCGTGGGTATGCATCAAATCCACTACTAGCCCGGTTGACCAGGTGGGCGCCGTATCACGCAGGCCAAGGCCCGCGCAAGGGACAGCTCCCAAAAGTAGCAATTATCGGCCCGAGGGATGTTGGTACCTGCACCTGCCCCGCAGCTTCGGGAACAGATATACCGCGCGGCAGCGGTTTTTCCAATTTGTTTCGTGGAATACCAACTTCCCATGGCTGGGAGGCTTCTGCCCGGCGGAGGGTTCAGGCCCGTTTGAGTTTTTTGACCACGGTTTCGAGGCGGTCGGTCAGGTTGTCGACCGCCTTGGCGATTTCCGCCTCGCGCGCCTGCATCTTCGCCTCGGCTTCCTCGCGCGCGCGATTTATGTCCGTGACGTTGGAGGAATTGCGTGCCGATTCACGGCGCAGGCGGTCGATTTCCGCCGACATTTCGGCGATGCGGCGTTCATAGCCCTGGGCCATTTCCTGCGTCACCTGCGCGATATGCGCGTCGATCTGTTCCTGCGTGGGCCCAGCCGGGGCGGCCTGCGCGTTTTGGGCCTGCATCGCCGCCTTTTGTGCGGCATCGCGGCTTTCAAACATATCGTCGGCAATCACCAGCGCGGTCAGGACCAGCCCATAGGTTTCGTTCGGGGCGGCGCCGGCCTGCTGCAATTCCTTGAAGCGTTCGTCGACATAGGCGCCAAGCTGCTGCACCCGCGATTCCTGCCCGTCGTCGCAGGCGATGGTGAACGGGCGGTTGTTGACGGTGATCGTGGTCTTGGACATCGGTTAACGGCTCCCTGCCTTTAAAAGGTTTTCCACGCGCTCGATGGTGCGGTCGAGCGTTTTGGCGACCAGCGTGTTGTCGGCCGCAAGTTTGCGCGGCGCACCGCCGAACAGGTCGATCTGCCGGGCGCGGACGTCGTTGTCCGCGTGCGCCGCGATTTTCTCCAATTCGCCTACCGCCGCCGTCAGGCGATCAAGACAATCTTGCAGGTCCATGACCCCACCAATTTTTTGCATTTTCGTTTTGCTGATAAGAAACACGAATAACGGCGGCTAAACCGCTTGTCCAGAAAAGAAAGCATTCATCCACGGATACTGCGTGACGCCCCCTTACCACGCCGGTGGAATGGTGGCGGAAGCGTATGGACAGGCCACGGCGCGGGCATTATGTTTCAGGCCATCATTCACCGACAAAAGCACGTTAGGTTAGACCCATGGCCTCCACCAACCTTGCCCAAGCCCACGCCCCTGCCCGCGCCGTTGACGCGCATCCGATGCGCAAATACGCGAACGCCATCCGCGCGCTTTCGATGGACGCGGTGGAAAAGGCAAATTCCGGCCACCCCGGCATGCCGATGGGTATGGCGGACGTGGCCACCGTGCTGTTCACCAAATTCATGCATTTCGACCCGGCGGCGCCGACATGGCCCGACCGCGACCGCTTTATCCTGTCGGCGGGACATGGCTCGATGCTTTTGTACTCCCTCGCCTATCTGTTGGGTTACGAGAAAATGACGCTGGCGCAGATCCAGCAATTCCGGCAGCTCCATTCCATAACCCCCGGCCACCCCGAACACGACCCCGCGATCGGCGTCGAGACCACAACAGGGCCGCTGGGACAGGGCATCGCCAACGCGGTCGGTTTCGCGCTGGCCGAGCGGATCACCAATGCCCGTTTCGGCGACGAGCTGGTCAACCATTTTACCTATGTCGTCGCATCGGACGGCGACATGATGGAAGGCATCAGCCACGAGGCCTGTTCGCTGGCCGGGCATATGAAGCTTTCGCGCCTGATCGTGCTTTACGACGATAACGGCATTTCGATCGACGGGCCGACCAGCCTGTCCTATACCGAGGACCCGACCGGGCGCTTCACCGCCTATGGCTGGGACGTGCAAACCATCGACGGGCACGATTTCGACGCGATCGAGGCCGCGATCGCCAAGGCGCAAAAATCCGACAGGCCGTCCCTTATCCGCTGCCAGACCACCATCGGTTACGGCGCGCCGCACAAGGCCAACACGTCGGGCGCGCATGGCAGCCCGCTGGGCGAGGACGAGATCAAGGGCGCGCGCGCCGCGCTGGATTGGCCGTACGCGCCGTTCGAGGTGCCGGCCGAGATTTTGACCTGGTGGCGCGAAGCCGGCGCACGCAATGCCCAGATGCGCAAGGCGTGGCAGGTGCGGCACGAGAAATCGGGTCAGCGCGATGCCTTTGACGCGGCGTTCAACCCCGATGTTTCGGGCCGCGTACGCCTGGTTGTGGACAAACTTGTGCAAGAACTGTTGGACAAGCCTGTGAAAAACGCCACGCGGCAGGCCAGCGGCGAGACGCTGAACGCGCTGATCGCGGCGGTTCCGGAACTGGTCGGCGGGTCGGCCGACCTGACACCGTCCAACAACACATACAAGAAGGGTACGGAGGTCGTAAAACCCGGCGCCTATGGCGGGCAATACATCCATTACGGCGTGCGCGAGCACGGCATGGCCGCGACGATGAACGGCATGGCGCTGCATGGCGGAGTCATTCCGTATGCCGGGACGTTCCTGACCTTTTCCGATTACTGCCGTCCGGCCATCCGCATGGCCGCGCTGATGAAGACGCGTGTCATCCATGTCATGACCCACGATTCCATCGGTCTGGGCGAGGACGGACCGACGCACCAGCCGGTCGAGCATCTGGCCGCCCTGCGCGCCATCCCCAATTGCTTTGTCATGCGCCCCGGCGATGCGGTGGAAACGGCAGAATGCTGGCAGGTCGCACTGGAGCGCATCGACGGTCCTTCCGTCTTCGCCTTGACCCGGCAGGCGTTGCCGACTTTGCGTAACGCAGAGTCCTGGCAGGTAGCCGCCACACCAACCCTGCCCGCCAAGACCCACGCAAACCTGTGTGGAAAAGGCGGGTATATCCTGCGTAAAAACTTCGATAAAGGCACCCCCGATCTGGTGTTGATGGCCTCGGGCTCGGAGGTATCGATCGCGTATGAGGCGTATGAAAAGCTGCAATCCTCAAGCATAAAAGTTCAATTGGTATCAGTGCCTTGTATTGAACTTCTTGAGAAACAGGATGAAGCGTACAGGCGCGAGGTCATCGGCCCCGAAAGCGCGCGCCGCATCGTCGTCGAGGCCGCGATCCGCCAGCCTTGGGATAAGTACCTCAAACCCTCCGACATCTTCATCGGCATGAAAGGCTTTGGCGAGTCCGCGCCATACCAGAAACTGTACGAACATTTCGGAATTACGGCGGCGGCCATTGCCGGTGCTGCAAAAAGGTAGGCAATGTTTTTACCGCCGAGAGCGCCGAGCTTCGCTTCGCTGCGTTGCGCTAAGAAATGAAAAAACTTAGCGGCGCTTGGCGGGCCTTAGCGTTCTTAGTGGTAAAAAAACAACACAGAAAAAGGAAACAAAAATGACTGTACGCGTAGCGATTAATGGATTTGGACGCATTGGCCGCCTTGTCGCCCGCGCGCTGTATGAAAGCGGGCGCAGCGATATCGAGATCGTGGCCATCAACGATCTGGCCGACGCCGCCACCAACGCGCATTTGCTGAAATACGATTCCGTACATGGGCGCTTCCCCCACCCGGTCGAAGTGGCGGGCAACGATCTGGTCATCAAGGGCAAAACCATCCAGTCCTTCCAGCAGAAAGACCCGGCGCAGCTGCCGTGGGGCGATTTGAAAATCGACGTCGCGCTGGAATGTTCGGGTGTGTTCACCGCGCGCGACAAGGCGTCGGCGCATTTGACCGCCGGTGCGCGCAAGGTGCTGATTTCCGCCCCCGCGACGGACGAGGACATCACCGTCGTCTATGGCGTCAACCATGACAAGCTGACCGCCGAACACAAAATCGTTTCCAACGCGTCGTGCACGACCAACTGTCTTGCGCCTGTCGCCTCGGTCCTGAACAAAGCCGTGGGTATCGAAAAAGGGTACATGACGACCATCCATTCCTATACCGGTGACCAGCGCACGGTGGATACCGCGCACAAGGATCTGCACCGCGCGCGCGCGGCGGCCCTGAACATGATCCCGACCAGCACTGGTGCCGCTAAAGCGGTAGGCAAGGTTTTACCGGAACTGAACGGCAGGCTGGACGGCATGGCAATGCGCGTGCCGACCCCCAACGTTTCGGTGGTCGACCTGAAATTCACGGCCGGCAAAGCCACCACGAAGGACGAGATCAACGCCGCGATCAAGGCGGCGGCAGACGGCCCGCTGAAAGGCATTTTGGGCTATTACGCCGAACCGCTGGTTTCCAGCGATTTCAACCACGACCCCCATTCCTCCATCTTCTCGCTGGAGGGGACCAAGGTCATCGACGGCAATTTCGTGCGCGTGATGAGCTGGTACGACAATGAATGGGGCTTCTCCAACCGGATGCTGGATACCGCGACGGTGCTTGGAAAACTTTGAAAGTCCAACGTGTTGAACCTTTAGAGCAACACGAAACCGTTAGAAAATCCGTCATCGCGAGACGGGCCGAAGGCCAGGCGTAGCAATCCATGCAAAGTGAAATTTCAAGCGCGGTATGGATTGCTTCGCGCTCGCGCGCTCGCAATGGCGGAAAGGCACGCTATTCTTCAGTGATGCGGTTTGTGGCGGTGGACCCGGTATAGCGGCACCGGCTTCACACCCAGTACCGCGACCGCGCCGCTGGCCATGGTCAGGAAGCCCAGCATTTCAAACGCCATATCGATGCCCATGGCCCACACCATCACCGCAAAGGTCGCCGCACCGACAAGCGTCAATACAGCAAGCTGAATGGCCGTTAATTTCTCACGCATGGTGCCGATTTCCACAGGGTTTCTGAACATTTTCATTTGTTATCTTTCAATCTTTACATATTTTCATAAAATCGGCAAATTTTGTGTTATGATATGGAATATGCCTGTTTTGCCTTTAGATTCTCTCATTTAACGGTTAAGAAGTGTTTATGACCGAGGCGCATCGCCCCGCACCACCCTCTCCCCCCGTCAGCGCGGCAGATTCGCTGGCGGAAACGGAAGCAAGCCGGAGCGCAAAAGCCGACATTCCGGCGCGCGAGGATGTATTGACGCTGGCGGAAACGGTCGACCATCTGGTCGATGCGACCGGCGACCCCTCGGTTTCCCTGCGTCGGGCGATGATCCTTCTGGACATCGACCAGCACCCGAACACCACGCAAAACGGCATCGGCGAGCGGCTAAACCTTGAAAAATCGGTCGTTTCACGCAATGTGGACTGGCTGTGGGGGCATGGCTGCATCACCCGCACCGAAGGACGGCTGGACGCGCGCGAACACGCGCTGCATGCCAGCACCTATACCCATAAACACCTGCAACTGGCGCTGCGCCCCTTTGGGCAACAGCATGAGGCCTTGAAAAATATCTTGCACAGGTTTATTGGTTTGTTTCATAAGCATATGCCTTCGTTAAGGGAGCTTAAGGCCCTTTTGGCGGTAGGTTTTAAGGGCGAAGCGTCGCGCAGCGACATCATAAACAATCTTTATGACGGGCCGCCGACGACAGACCAGCGTGCGATACGCAATCTGATTGAAGAAGGAATAGTGGACAACACATGACCTATACGCTCACACCCAAGGCTCTTGAAGCCATCCGCTTTGCCGCAGACAACATGGGCGGGCAGCAGCCGGTCGCCGTGATGACGGTGGCAAAAATCGCGCCGCAACAGCCCAAGCCGGTCGCGCCGTAAGGCTTCGCGCGCCACGCGCATTGACAAGACGGACCGCCAACGCGAAAGTGCTGGCGGTTTTTTATTTCGATCAGCATACGCAACAAAGACAGGGATCCCGTCATGGCCAAACTGCAACCCGGCGTCGTCACCGGTGCCGAATACCGGACGCTTCTTTCCGCCTGCAAACAAGGGCAATACGCCCTGCCCGCGGTCAATGTGGTGGGAACCAACACGGTCAACGCGGTGATGGAGGCAGCGGCGAAAAACAAGGCCGACGTCATCATCCAGCTGTCGAACGGCGGGGCCGAATTCTTTGCCGGCAAGGGTTGCCCGGATTCGCTGCAGGCGAAAATCCTGGGCGCGGTTTCCTGCGCCCGGCATGTCCATCTGATGGCGCAGCAATACGGTATCTGCGTCGTGCTGCACACCGATCACGCCAACAAAAAACTGATCCCGTGGGTGGAAGGGATGCTCGACCACGGCGAGGCGCATTACAAGGCGACCGGGCGGCCTTTGTTTTCCTCGCACATGCTCGACCTTTCAGAGGAGCCTCTGGCCTATAACATCACCGAATCCGCGCGGATTTTAAAGCGCATGGCCGCGATCGACATGAGCCTTGAGATCGAGCTGGGCTGCACCGGCGGCGAGGAAGACGGCGTGGGTTCGGACCATGTCGACAACGCGCGGCTGTACACCCAGCCGGAAGACGTGCTGGCCGCTTACGACGCCCTTGCCTCTATCGGGCATTTCTCGGTCGCGGCGTCGTTCGGCAACGTGCACGGCGTCTATAGCCCCGGCAACGTTCAGTTGCGTCCGGAAATCCTGAAAAACAGCCAGATTCTGGTCGCGGAAAAACGCGGGCTTGGCGCCAACCCGCTTGATCTCGTCTTCCATGGCGGGTCGGGGTCGGAAAAGGGCAAGATCGCGGAATCGCTGGGCTATGGCATCTTCAAGATGAACATCGACACCGACACGCAATTCGCGTTCTCGGAAAAGGTCGGCGCCTATGTCGGCGCGCACGCCAAGGCGTTCCAGCACCAGATCGACCCGGATACGGGCAAGCCGTACAAGAAGGAATATGATCCGCGCGCATGGCTGCGCGAGGGGGAAAAGGGCATCGTCGCACGGCTGGACGAGGCTTTCGCCGACCTGCGCAGCGCGGGCAAGTCGCTGGCGGCCTGATATACCGTTTACGGAAAGACCGGCCTCGCAACGCGGCTTGCAAAAAAACATTGCTTTTGCGCGGCAAACCGCCTAATTAACCGCCAGAGAATTCAGGAGTTACTTATGAAGCAAGACATTCATCCGGATTACCACAAGATCAAGATCGTCATGACCGACGGCAGCGAATACGACACCTATTCCACATGGGGCGCGGAAGGCGAGGTCATGAAGCTGGACATCGACCCGAAATCGCACCCGGCCTGGACGGGCGGCGAGCGCCGGGTCATGGAAAAAGGCCAGCTGTCGAAATTCGAAAAACGCTTTGCCGGCTTCGGCGCCGTGGGCGGCGCCGCCAAGGACGGCACGAAAGGCAAGTAAGCCGAATGAAATGGCCCCTCGCCCTGTTCGCTTCCACACTCGTGACCGCCTGCGCGATCGTGTTTGCGGCGCTTAGCCCGGCGGTCAGCCAATCGCGCGGTGCAGGTTTCATGATGGCCTCGGGTTCCGCCGCCTATGCGTGGCGGGTCAACACCACGACCGGCGCGGTCAGTTACTGCGTGCGCCGTTCGGATTCCAGCGACCCCACCTATATCCTGAACAACCCGCCGGTCTGTTCAGGTTGGACCCCGCCGGTACAGTAATCGTTTTTATTTCGCATTTCTTCGCGCCGCCTTCGGGCGGCGTTTTTGTTTTAAAACATATGGATGTATTAATTCCTATTTATTGTTGACTTTATTCCTATCGGATGTAAGTATGCGTTCATGCAGGTGCCGCTTGAGGGCCTGCCGACAACACAACTCGCTTAAACCAAGGAGATGTAAAATGACACGCAATCAACTTGCGACCTGCGATCTCGATTTTTCGCCGCTGTTCCGTTCGATGATCGGTTTCGACCGTCTGGCCTCGATGCTTGACGCCCAGCCTGCTGCCTATCCACCCTATAACATCGAAAAAACGGGCGAGGATTCGTACCAGATTTCGATGGCCGTGGCCGGGTTCGGGCAGGACGATCTGGATATCAATGTCGAAAACGGCACGCTGATCGTGCGCGGCCAGAAAAAAGAAACGTCGAAGGATGACGGCAAGACTTATCTGCATCGCGGCATCGCCACCCGCGCCTTCGAGCAGCGTTTCCAGTTGGCCGACCATGTGGAGGTCAAGGACGCGCGCATCGAACACGGAATGCTGAACGTCGATCTGGTGCGCGAAATTCCCGAACGCCTGAAGCCGCGCAAAATCGCGGTCAAGCAGGGCTTGCTGGACGCCTTGGTTCAAGGTGGGGCGCGCGAAGCCCTGAACCCGACAAAAGCGGCCTGAAGAAAAACGTCAAACGTTTGAAGCTGCTCTTGGCTCCGTCCCGGCAACCCCCTTGCCGGGGCGGGGTTCTTATCCCTACGCCGCCTCGCCGATGGCCTTGAGCGCCGAGGAAAGCTTGGCGATCACGGCCTGCGCCTCGGCCTTGCGGCCTTGCTGTTCGGTGATGATTTCCTCGGGCGCGTTGGCGACGAATTGTTCGTTGCCAAGTTTGGCGTCGATTTTTTTCAATTCGCTTGTCTGGCGTTCGATTTCCTTCTTCAGGCGCGCGCGTTCCTTGTCGATGTCGATCAACTCGGCCACCGGCAAAACCAATGTCAGCGCGCCGACGATGCTTTGAATCGCGCCCTTGGGCGCCGGGGCGTCGGACATGGTCACGGTTTCAAGACGCGCCAGACGCTTGAGCACCGCATCGTGCCGCGCCAGCATCGCCGTGTCGTCCGGTTTTGCGCCACGCACCTGTAGGTTGAGCATCGCCGCCGCGGGTACGTTCATGTCGGTGCGCACCGAGCGGATGTCGGAGACGATCGCCTGAAGCTGCGCGATTTCCGCTGCCGCGACCTGGTCGGGTGTGAATGCGAATTCTGGCCAGCGCGCGGCGATCAGCCGTTCGCCGCTGCGGTCGGTGATGCCGGCGTACAGTTCTTCGGAAATGAAGGGCATGAAGGGATTGAGCATCATCAGTATGCGGTCGAACACCCAGGCGGCGGTGGCCTTGATCTCGGCCCCCGCCTCGCTATCAAGCAGCGGCTTGGTCAGTTCCAGATACCAGTCGCAGAACGTGCCCCAGACGAAATCGTAGATCGCACCCGCGGCATCGTTGAATTTGTAATCCCCAAGCGCCTTTTCGATCGCGCCCGCGCATTTGACGGTTTCGCCGACGATCCAGCGATTGAGGACATGGGTCGCGGCGGCGGGATCAAAGCCCGTTTCGGGTTTCGCGCCGTGCATTTCAAGATAGCGCGCGGCGTTCCAAAGCTTGGTCGCGAAATTGCGGTAGCCTTCCACGCGCTTGTCCGACATGCGGATGTCGCGCCCCTGCGCCGCCATCGCGCACAGGGTAAAGCGCACGGCGTCTGCGCCGTAGGTTTTGGTCAATTCCAGCGGGTCGATGACGTTGCCCTTGGTCTTGGACATTTTCTGGCCCTTGGCATCGCGGACCAGCGCGTGCATGTAGACCGTCTTGAACGGCACATCGCCCATGAAATGGATGCCCATCATCATCATCCGCGCGACCCAGAAGAAAATGATGTCAAAACCGGTGATCAGCACATCGCCGGGATAGTATTTTTTCAGTTCCGGCGTCTGATCCGGCCAGCCAAGGGTCGAAAACGGCCACAGGGCGGAGGAAAACCACGTATCCAGCACGTCGGGATCGCGGGTGAGCGTGCGCGGTTCGCCGTAATGCGCATCGGCCTCTTTTTGTGCATCGGTTTCGGATTCCGCGACAAAGATTTTTCCATCCGGCCCGTACCATGCCGGGATCTGGTGACCCCACCAGAGCTGGCGCGAGATGCACCACGGCTCGATCGAACGCATCCACGCGAAATAGGTGTTTTCCCATTGTTTGGGGACGAAGACGGTCTTGCCCTGCTCCACCGCCTCGATCGCTGGCTTGGCCAGCGTCGCGGCATCGACATACCACTGGTCGGTCAGCATCGGTTCGATCACCGCGTCGGAACGCTGGCTGTAGGGTAGTTTCGCGACGTGATCCTCGACCTTGACCAGCTCCTCGGCGCCTTCGAGATCGGCAAGGATTTTCTTGCGCGCGGCATAACGGTCGAGGCCTTGATACTCCTCGGGCACGTTTTCGTTCATGCAGGCGTTTTTATCCATCACCGGGATCATCGGCAGGTTGTGTTTTTTGCCCAGCGCGAAGTCGTTGAAGTCATGCGCAGGGGTGACCTTCATCGCGCCGGTGCCGGTTTCGATGTCAACATATTCATCGCCGATGATCGGCACGATGCGCCCGACGATGGGCACGATCGCGGATTTGCCGATCAGATCGCGGTAGCGTTCGTCATTGGGGTTGACGACCACCGCCGTATCGCCCAGCAAGGTTTCCGGGCGGGTGGTGGCGATGGTGATGGTGCGCGCCTTGTCCCCCTCGATATGATAGGCGATGTGCCACATATGGCCTTTAACCTCGCGGCTTTCGACCTCAAGGTCCGAAACGGCGGTCTGAAGTTTCGGGTCCCAGTTGACCAGCCGCTTGTCGCGGTAGATCAGCTTTTCGCGGTAAAGCCGGACAAAGACCTTTAGCACCGCGCGGTTCAGCCCTTCGTCCATCGTGAAGCGTTCGCGCTTCCAGTCAGGCGTGGTGCCAAGTTTGCGCAATTGCGTCGTGATGGTGCCGCCGGATTGCGCCTTCCATTCCCAAACGCGGGCGAGGAATTTTTCGCGCCCCATTTCCCGGCGGCTTTGCCCCTCGGCCTCCAGCTGGCGCTCGACGACCATCTGGGTCGCGATCCCCGCGTGGTCGGTGCCGGGCATCCACAGCGCGTCGTGCCCCTTCATGCGCCAGTAACGCGTCAGGATGTCCTGCAACGTCATGTTGAGCGCGTGGCCCATGTGCAAGGACCCGGTCACGTTGGGCGGCGGCATCATGATGGTGAAGGGATGCGCGTTGCCTTCGGGGTTCGCGGCGAAGATGCCGGAATTTTCCCAATCCTCGTAATGGCGGGATTCGATGGCGGGGGGGTCGAAAGTCTTGTCGAGTGTCATGCCCCGTTTTTCGGGCAGCGGCGGCGAAAAATCAACCTTTTAATGCGAAAGGCCGCCCGGCACGCACGTCATGCACCGAACACCAGTGAAGGGGACGCAGGAAAGGCAGGTCGCCCGGGTCGGAGGTTACCCGGACGGCCTGGCCAAACAGCGCATGGATCTGGGAATAGGTGTTGTTCAGCGCCAGCGCGTCACAGGCGTTCAGGGCCGCTGCAGGGTCAGAAAACCGCTGATGTTCGTAGAGCGTCATGGTTTTCGGCGTTGTGCCGGACAACCCCCTGGGCGTCCATGTTTCATGCAGAAAGCCTACTACATGCTTGCCAGGGTTTTGCGGATCGGCCCAAGCCAGCACGCGCACTGTGTCCAGCGCGTCGGTGCGCAAGACCTTGGGATGGATCGCCGCATACGCCAGCGCACGCCCAGCGAACTGGCAATTGGCGGGCTTTGGGGCGCGCGCGACACGCGCGAAGGACACACGCACAGGGTATATCTGCTCGCCATTCGTGCCCACATAGCGGGCGGCAAAAACCGGATTGGTCATATCGTAATATCCTGTTCAACTCGCACCCGTTGGTCCGGGCATCAATCTTTCAAGCCTACGCTCGTGCGGCGAAAGGCTTCAAGATTTTTTTGATTTCAGGATTGAAAAAGCAGGGGTTTAACGATCCATGGCCTGCTTGACCATGCGTTCCAGCTCGCGCTCGACCATGCGTTCGATCATCGGGGGCAAGTTGCGGTCCAACCACTCGCGCAGCATGGGTTTAAGCATGTCACGGACGATGTCTTCCAAGGTTCCCCCCTTCCCGGCCCGGCTGATGGCAATGTTCTGGGCCAGTCTGGTCAGCGAGTCGAGCGATGCGGATTTCGCGGCGTCGGTCAAAAGCGAGTCATCCGTAGCCATATCCGAAGATTCAAATACGGGTTCGGGCAACGGTTCAAGCTCCGCTTCCATGACCGGTTCGGGCTCCGATTCCGGTTCCGGTTCAGGTTCAGGTTCAGGCTCGGGTTCCGTGAAATCGACGGTCATTTCCTTGGCGATTTCCAGATCAATGCCAGCCAGCGGATCCACCCTGTTTTCCTTGGCGGCTTCCGCTTTCTCGGGCTCGGTGAAGCTACCAAGATCGAGGATGTCGTCCTCGTCCGCCATACCCTCCATCGGGGGCGCAGCGGCGGGTTTTGGGGCTGGATCAGATTTCTTTGTTTCGGCAGCGGGTGCGGCAGGCTTGGCAACCGGTGCAGGTGCAGATGCAGCTTCCGCAGCAGCTGGCGCGGATTCCTGGTCGCCGCCCGCCGATTGCTGGACGGCATCGTCGTCGGAGATGATTTCGCGGATCGAGGCGAGGATTTCCTCGATCGACGGTTCCTGATCGCTGCGGGTTTCGGCCATTCGCGAAAACTTGCCTTTGCTTATCTTTCGTTCGACTTAAAAAGGTTATCAAAGGCTTGTCAAAGGGCGACAAGACCTTTGCCCAAAGTTATTAAGAGATATTATCGCGGCTGTACGGTCGCGGCGTCAATGCGCAGAAGACATAAACATGAAAAAGACCATGCGGACTAGTCGGCACCCTCGATATCGGTGCCCAGCCATTTTTCCTGCGTCGCGTGGACTTTTGCGCGCTCGGCATCGGCACTGAACAGACCCAGCGATTCACCGGTCAGTTGTCCCGTCGCAGCCATAAGTGCGTAGGCGGCGACCACCGCATCGCGGTTCGCCTGAACCTTGCCGACCTGCGCGTCCAGCAATTCCTGATCGGCGTTGAGTTCGTCAAGCACGGTGCGCGTGCCGACTTCCATTTCGCGGTGCACGCCGTCGCGGGCAATCTGCGCGGCGTCGGCCTGTTTCGCGCGCGCACCGATCTGGGCCAGCGCGGCATTGTAATTGTTCCATGCCGATGTCACCTGTTCATCGACCGCGCGTTTCGCATCGGCCACGCGGTCCCCGGCTTCGCGTTTCGCGTGTTTCGCCTGACGGATACGGGCGCGCGAGGCGCCGCCGTCATAAAGAGGCACGCTGGCGTTCAGCCCCAGTGTCGCATTGGCGACGTCGTTGACCACGGTGGTCTGATCCCAGGCCTTGCCGACACCGGCCTGCGCGCTCACGCTGGGCAACAGGCCAGCCTGCGCGGCGCGGATCGCGGCCTCGGCCGCCTGCTCGGCGGCCTTTGCCGCCAAAATCGTCGGGTGGGCGGCATCGGCCTGCGCCAAGGCGGCATCCAGCGATGCAGGGACGGGCAGCGCGTGCGGATCGATTTTCAGCACCAGATCGGCGCCGTCCGCTCCGGCATATTGCCGGAAGCGCGCAAGCGCCGACGAAAAATTGGCGTGCGCGGCCAAAAGCGCGGCATCGGCCCCGGACAGGCGCGCCTGTGCCTGCGCCACGTCGGTGCGGGTCAGTTCACCGACATCGAAACCACGGGTCACACTGGCCAGCTGCCGATCGATCACTGCGCGGTTGGCGTCGGTCAGATCGATGGTGGCGCGCGCGTTTTGAATGTCCATCGCGGCGGTGACCACCGTCAACAACGTGTTCTGGACCGCCGTGTCATAGGCGGCGATCGCGGCGTCGGACAGGCGCAGTTGCCGTTCGACCTCGGCCAGCGTGGCGCCGCCGCGATAAAGATACTGCGTGGCGGTTACGCCGATATTGCGCGGATACAGGGTGGCGCGCCCGCCGGGATTGCTGTCCAATCCTTCCCATGCGATGCCGCCGCCGGCAGTGACCACCGGGCGGCGGTTCGACTGCGCCAGCGCGACGTTTTCGTATTGCTGGCGCAGGGTTTCGCGCTCGGCCCGCAGGGCCGGGCTGTCGGTATAGGCGGCGGCCAAAATGTCGTTCATCGAGGCCGATGATGCGTGATCCTGCGCGACAGGCGGCGGCGCGGCTTCGGAGATTGCGGGCGCGGGGGCGGATTTCGGTTGCTGTTCCACCACCGGTGCGGATTTCGGCGCGGAGGCGATCATTGTTTCGGCTACCGTTACAGCGGGCACAGGCGTTTCCGATACCAAGGGCGCGGAACGGCGGCCGGGTTCGGTCACCGTCGCGGGCGTCGAAAGAATGTCGGCGGTCATGTCGGCCCGTGCGGGCGCGGATGCCGGAAACGCGGCCAGCAAGGAAGCCGCCGCGATGGTGAGTTTAAGTCGGGTGCGTGTGTCGGTCATCAGAATACAAACTCCCGTTCCGGCGCGAAGCCGTGCATGTAGGGCGTTGCCGCGTCATAAAGCGTCACGATTTCCGGTGCGCCGTCCTGGGGCGCGCGGCGGGAGGATACGATGCGCCCCTGTTCGCGCGGGGTTTCGCGCAGTACGCAGACCATCTGTCCGTGCGGAGCCAGTTGTTCAAGCAGCTTCATGGGAATTCCAGAAACCGCGCCGGGGATCAGAATGGCGTCATACGGCCCCGCATCAACCGCACCCTGTTGCAGCGGCGCATCGACCAGAGTCACATGCACACCGTCGCGCGCGCATAAACGGTCCTGCGCGGCGGCGCGCAGATGCCCGTCCGGCTCAACCACCGTGATGCCGGGGACGAAACGGGCCAGAACAGCAACGGCAGACAGGGTTGCCGCCCCGATCACCAGCGCATGGCGCACGGGTTCGCGCAAAACGGCCTGAATCATCCGCGCCTCGACCAACGGCTCCAGCATCCAGCGACCGCCGGGTAGCGGCAGATCCTCGTCACGATAGACATGCGGCGCCTGCGCGGCATCGACCAAGGTTTCACGCGGCAGGTGGCGATACACTTCCACCAGCGCCGGGTCGTGTACCCCATTGGTCAAAAGCTGGGCGTTAACCATATTCAGGCGCGCCTTGGCAAAATCGGTCATTTCGGGAGATTCCACTCGGATATATTCTTGCGTCGACTGTGGATAAGTTAGCGCAAACCTTCCGAAAACACCAGTGCTGCCGCCAATAAAAGTAATGGCATTTCGTCGCGCCGCATGATACCCAAAGCATCCTTGGGATGGCGCGATGGCCGAGTGGTGAGGCAGAGGACTGCAAATCCTTCCACGCCGGTTCGATTCCGGCTCGCGCCTCCATCCTTTTCACCTCCCTGAACCGGCGTACAATAATCGCGGACCTTCGTCCGCGGGTGGTTCGATTCCGGCTCGCGCCTCCATCCTTTTCACCTCCCTGAACCGGCGCACTATACATTGCGGACTTTCGTCCGGTGAAGCGCACGCCTTCGGTTTTTTGCATAACTTGAAAATATCGCGCGCGGGCTTTATAAAAACCGCATGGCTGGACTTATCCATATCTGGTGCGACGGGAGTTATCGCGACCGACACGACACCATGGGCGCGGGCTGGGTGCGCACGAACACGGAAAACGACCCCCATGCGCGGCGCGTGAAAGGCTCGCGTACCGTGCGCGATTACATGCCCAATGTTGGCAATGGCTCGGATACGGCGGAACTGCTTGCCTTTGCGCTGGCGCTCGAAGATGCGCCACGGGGCAGTAGCGTATGCGTCCATATGGATTGCACAAACGTCATGGAATGGCTTCAGGCCGGCACCGTCAGCGGCAGTAACAAGCGCGGGGACGAAGACCTGATGCGCGCATTCAACCGTGCGGCGCGCGCCAAGACCGGAGTTGGTCACGTCACGTATATTTATACCCGCGATAAATCCTCGCCTAACATGGGCCTTGCGCATACACTGGCGCGCGCGGCATCGACACCGCCGAACAAGAAGAAAACCAGAGCAGCCAGCAGCCACGGCGGACGACATGCCCATCAAAATTCCCAACGACCTGCCCGCGCGCGGCATCCTTGAGGCCGAGCGCATCCCGCTGATCCTCGCCGACCGCGCGCTGCATCAGGATATCCGCCCGTTGCGCATTGCGCTGCTCAACCTGATGCCCAACAAAATCCCGACCGAGACGCAGTTCCTGCGCGCGCTGGGCGCGACGCCGCTGCAAGTCGAAATGACACTGTTGCGCACGGCCAGCCATGAATCGAAAAACACGCCGAAGGAGCATCTTCTGGCGTTCTACCAGACATGGGAGGATGTGAAGGACCACCGTTTCGACGCGCTGATCGTCACCGGCGCGCCGATCGAGTACCTGCCTTACGAACAGGTGACCTATTGGGACGAGTTGCAACGGATTTTCGACTGGTCGGCACGCAACGTGTATTCCAGCTTTTTCATCTGCTGGGGGGCGCAGGCCGCGCTCAAACATTTTCACGGGGTCGAAAAACACCCCACGCCGGGCAAGCGTTTCGGGGTGTACAACCACCGCATCCTGATGCCCTTTCACCCGCTGATCGCCGGATTCGACGACGATTTTCCGGTCTGCGTCGCGCGCAACACCGAAGTCCATACCGGCGAGGTGCTGGAAAAGACGCCGGGGCTTGAGGTTTTGGCCGATAATCCGGAAACCGGGCTGTGTCTGGCGTGGCAGCCGGCAGAGCGCCGGGCCTATATGTTCAATCACCTTGAATACGACGCGGATACGCTGGCATTCGAGTATTTTCGCGATCTGGAATCCGGGTTCGGCGACAGTTTCCCGGCCAATTACTTTCCCGGAAACGACCCGAAACAGGCCCCGAAAATCACCTGGCGCGCGCACAGAACCTTGCTGTTTTCCAACTGGATCAACATGGTCTATCAGGGCACGCCATATGATCTTGACCAGTTATAAAAAAATCCGTATCCCATAGGCCTGACTTTTCGGTATTCCCTGATAGCTCAGCGGTAGAGCAATCGACTGTTAATCGATTGGTCGCAGGTTCGAATCCTGCTCAGGGAGCCATTCTTCGTCCGATCGATTCCGAACCTGCGATTTTTTCGTCCGGCGTGCCTGAGCGGCACGCCTTGGTGGTTCGAATCCTGCTCGGGCTATTCTTTACAAGACAACGGAGCATAAAAACAAAAAAGGCCCCATTGCGGGCCGTTTTTGTTTTTCACGGAACGCTAAAAAATTAGGGGCTGATGTAGCTAAGTGGACCTAGAGGGGTTACGTTTAGCGCATGATTTTTCCGAGAAAAAGCCGGATGCCTGTCCGGACGCAGGAGAAGTTGCTGGAACATTTTGTGGCCGGGGCAACGGCGCGAGCTGCGGCTGAACTGGTTGGCGTTCAGGGACGAACGGCTGTCGTGTTTTTCCAGCGTCTCCGGCAACTGGTTGCCAGCAAGCAGGAGAGTTTCGTGCTCTCCGGTGAGATTGAAGCCGATGAGAGTTATTTCGGTGGTGTCCGCAAAGGCAAACGCGGGCGAGGCGCTGCCGGAAAAGTGCCTGTATTCGGCCTGTTGAAGCGCGGTGGTCGGGTTTATACCGCCATCATACCGGATGCAAAAGCGGCAACTATTATTCCCATCATTCGGGATAAGGTCACGCCCGATAGCATCGTCTATACCGACAGTTTTCAGGTGTACGATGTGCTCGACGTGTCAGAGTTCCATCACAAGCGCGTGAACCACTCGCAGACCTTCGTGAACAAGCGGGGGCATCACATCAACGGCATCGAGAATTTTTGGAACCAGTCGAAACGTCATCTGCGACGTTTCAATGGCATCCCCAAGAGCAGTTTTTACTGGTTTTTGAAGGAGTGTGAATGGCGCTTCAACGGCGGTAACCATAACGCCTTGTTAAAACAGCTTAAATCGTGGTACCAATCCGAAATCAACAAGCCTTAGCTACATCAGCCCCAAAAATTAATCCGTCGCGCGGTCGGCGCAGTAAATATCCTTGGGCGAAAAACCCGCCGATACAGACACCGGCGCGGCGATCGCGTTGGCGGCGTGGGTGTGCGACCAGATCGCCTGAATATTGCGGGCGGCGGCGCCCAGTTTGCGGGTCAGGGGATTTTGCGTGGCTGTGTTTGTCTTCATGCGTCCATAGTGCCGACTCGTTCAGCCCGTTCAAGGCGCAGCGCAGCAATCGCGATACGCAAAATACACACGCATGCAGACCCATTAAAATACCTTTCCATCCGTGTGGCTTTTAAAACCTCTGCCCGTGCCGTAAACTGCCCGCATGACACCTTTATCCTCTTTCAAGCTTGAGCGGCGCGGCCTGCAAATCTGCGTGGCGCTGGCCGCCTGTTTCACCGTGTGGGGCGGTCTGCGCGGCGCCCTGTTCGGCATGGCCGGGATCAGCGACCCCGCCTTTGGCATGCGCGGCGCGGTCGATGTTGTGGACAGCCATTTCACCTATCTTTCCGGCATCATGCTGGCCATCGGCATCTGGTTCTGGGCCAGCGTGCCGCATATCGAAAAACATTCGCGGCGTTTCGACGTGCTGGTATCGGCCGTATTCGCGGGCGGGGTGTTCCGCCTGATCCGCGTGGTCGAGGGCGGAATCACCGATCGCGACACGCTGATCAGTCTGGCGCTTGAAGTCGTGGTCGCGCCGCTGTTGCTTCTGTGGCAGCGCCGGATCGCGCATCAGTACAAAACGCTGGCGGCGGCAGCACGCAAGGCACGCGAAGAAAATGCAACAGCAACAGCCTGACGAAGACACCGCCCTGATCGACGCCGCCACGCTGGCGGCGCAGATCGGCCGATACAGGATACTCGACGCCAGCTATGGCGTGCCGGACGCGGCGGGTGCCTTTGCCGCCGGGCATATTCCCGGCGCACGGTTTTTCGATATCGACGCGGTGGCCGCCCCCGATGCGCCCTATCCCCATACCCTGCCCGCGCCTGCGGATTTCGCACGCGATGTCGGCGCGCTGGGCATCGGCAACGACGATGCCGTCGTGGTGTACGACCAGAACGGCGTCAGCTTTGCCGCCGCGCGCGTATGGTGGATGTTCCGCGTCATGGGACATGCGCGCGTGCAGGTGCTGGACGGTGGGTTGCCCGCATGGCGCGCGGGCGGATTTCCGCTTGAAAACGGGCCCGCGCATGCCCCCCTGCCCCGGAATTTCACCGCGCATTACCACCCAGCGTTGTATCGCGATTTCGACGCGATTGAGGCCGCGAGCGAGAACGGGTCGACGCTGATCGTCGATGCGCGCAGCGCCGCGCGGTTCGCCGCCACGGTCCATACCCCGGACGGCGACGCCGTTCCCGCACATATTCCGGGCAGCCGCAGCCTGCCCTATACCGATTTTCTGGACATGGCGGGGCAGCATATGCCGTGCGATGCCGCCACCAGCGCCGCCGTCGCGTTGCGGGCGGACGGTCGCCCGATCGTCGCCAGTTGCGGTTCGGGGGTTACGGCCTGCGTGTTGGCGCTAGGCCTGTATCAGGCCGGCTTGCGCGATGTCGCGGTGTTCGACGGATCATGGACCGAATGGTCGGACCGGCTGGGTCTGAAATAGCCATAACATCAGCGTCTACAAAAAATTTTATTTTTCGAAAATGCCCCGCGAAATTACTTTTTTCAAAACTCCGCAGGAACAGTTGCAGTAATGGATTTCTGTTTTGCGCTAACTCAAGTCAGAACTTAAAAAGTTTCAACACAGTTTTAATAAAATTTTAACCGTTAATATAACTATACATGTGTTGAAATGTACGTTTTTATATTAAAACTATTTTTTGTAGCCCGTATATTAGCTTTTATTATTTTCTATCTTAACGCATATAGGCGCTTTTGCCCCAAATTCCGGCGACATAATTTGCGATGGTTGCTTTTTCGGTTGAAACGGTTGCGGGTTTGGACTATAAAGAAAGTACACACCCTCTATTACCGCCGTTTGTCCGGAGACTCTTGCAAAAGATCTCCGGATCTTTTTTATACCCCTGTATTTTGACATAATAATAAAAAT
The DNA here is from genome assembly GCA_023898805.1 of Rhodospirillales bacterium. NCBI lineage: Bacteria > Pseudomonadati > Pseudomonadota > Alphaproteobacteria > Rhodospirillales > Rhodospirillales bacterium. The sequence goes on along the minus strand of CP060260.1, from coordinate 1,877,785 downwards.
GCAATAGACAGGGGTCCATGGCTTTCGCGCCCCATGCCTACACCCTGCCGATCACACCCGCGTCCGTTGCCATTCAAGGCCAAGCGGGGTCTTTTTCACATTCGACCTGTCGGGCGGTGTTCAACGAACTGAACGATGACGCCATCCAGTTTTACGACACGTTCGACGAGCCGTTCGAGGCCGTCGTATCAGGCCGCGCGGCCCTTGCCGTCATTCCTGTTTTCAACACCATCGCGGGGCCGGTGCCCTATGTTCACAGGCTGATACGGAATAAAAAACTTTTTGCCGTCGGCGAGTATTTTCATCCAATCGAAATGTGCCTGATGGGTTTGCCGGGCGCGAACGTCATGCATATCACCAAGGTTTCCTCGCATATCCATGCGCTCAACCAATGTCGCCTCTATCTGGACCGACACCCGTACATGGAGCGGATCGTCCACGCCGATACCGGCGGATCCGCGCGGGACGTGGCGAAAGGCGGCGACGCGGCCCATGCCTCAATCGCCTCGGCCTTTGCGGCGCAGCTCTATGGCCTGAAAATCCTTGAGCGCGGGGTTCAGGACAAGAAGAAAAACGTAACGCATTTCCTGATCCTGTCGGGCAAGCCGCTGGCGCATGATCACGAACCGGCGCGCGAATACGTGACGACGTTTCTTATCAAGCCTTATCGCCGCATCGACCGTCCGCTTAAAGCGATTATCGACGTCCTGAGCGAAAAAGGCCTTTATTACCGTACACCCATGGAGTTCAGCGATGCCGACATGCGGCCGGAAGAATTCCTGGTGGAGGTGTTCGAGCACAGGGCTCACCCCGCCATGGCGGCGGCGCTCAAGGCCCTGGGCCCTTCAAGAAACGGCGGCGGTATTTCCAGCCGGCTGGATATCACGGGCTGTTACCCCGCGCATCATTACACCCGGTTCGGAAGACGCAGACATGCACCGGGGTAGATGGCGACCCCGGCAGGAATCGAACCTGCAACCGTCCGCTTAGAAGGCGGGTGCTCTATCCAGTTGAGCTACGGGGTCGTGTGGCCAGAAGACGCGGTCAGGATTCGCTTTTGCCCGCGGGCCGATATTTGAAATTATCGACGTAGTTGCGCGGCGTGACAATACGCGGGTGCGGCTGGCCCGCCGTGTATTCCCAGCCCTTGCGTTCGGCATAGGCGACCGCTTCCTCCCGCGTTGGAAACTCCAACGTAACCTGATTGAGCGTGTCGCCCGACGCGGTCCAGCCCATCAAAGGCTCGGGCCCGCGTTTCGTTTCACGTTCGTATTCCAGCACCCACAGGCCAAGACGGGCACGGCCCGACTGCGTGGCGGATCTGGCAGGTTGATAGATGCGGACTTTCATGACGTACAGCACTCCTGATGAAAAGACCTTGCCGCTAATCGCTTTTGCGGCGTAAACCCCCCGAAACCCATAAGGGCGAAGGGTGGTCGGGGTGACAGGATTTGAACCTGCGACATCCTGCTCCCAAAGCAGGCGCGCTACCGGGCTGCGCTACACCCCGCCGCCGGACCCTTGCTTTCTACGCGAAGGGCTGACGAACGGCAAGATTACTTCGCGTTTTTGCAGGCGCTGGCGCCGCCTTTGAGGACCAAACGGTCGCCGACACGGATGCGGCGGCGCGCCGCCTCGCCCCCTGTGATTTCAAGCACCGCGCAGATATCGTCACGATGCGGGTCGACGGGGTCCAGCACGCGCGGGGCGGCGTTCGGATGGATATAGACCAGTTCGCCGTTCTTCTTGAAAAACAGCATATCCAGCGGAATGTAGGTGTCCTTCATCCAGAAGGCGCGGCGGCCCGGTTCGTCATACACGAACAACATGCCGTTTTCGCGCGCAAGCTTGCGTCGGAACATCAGGCCGCGTTCACGAGATTCGGGGTCGGTCGCCAGTTCGACGGAAAAGGACGTCTTGCTGCCGTCGGCGCGCATGATCGCAATATCGGTCATGCCCTCGGAACGGGCTTCGGCAGTCATCAGCAGGGCGGCCAGCGCGGCGGTCATCGCAGCGATCATCACAGCAAATCCTAACCCCCACGCCAAGTTTTTCATGCGGCGGCCGATTCCGTTAATTGATTACGGGAATAAAGCGCCGCATACTGCCCGCCTTTGGCCAAAAGCGTTTCGTGCGTCCCCTCCTCGGCAATCCGCCCGCCTGCCACCAGCAGGATGCGGTCGGCATGCAGGACGGTGGACAGGCGGTGCGCGATCACCAGTGTGGTACGACCCTTTTCCAGACGACGGAGCGAATCCTGCACATAGCCTTCCGATTCGCTGTCCAGCGCCGAGGTCGCCTCGTCCAGCAGCAGGATGGGCGCGTCCTTGAGGAAAGCGCGGGCCAATGCGATGCGCTGGCGCTGGCCGCCCGAAAGCGAGACGCCGTTTTCGCCCAGCCGCGTTGCATAGCCGTGCGGCAGGCGGCTGATAAATTCATGGGCATGGGCGGCACGGGCGGCGGCGACGACCTCCTCCTCGGTGGCGCCGTCGCGGCCATAGGCGATATTGGCCAGCGCGCTGTCGTCAAAAATCGTCACCTCCTGCGAAACCAGCGCGATATGGCGGCGCAAATACCCGGCATCGAGTTCGCGCACGTCGTGCCCGTCGACGCGGACCGCGCCCGCGTTCACATCATAAAAACGCAGGATAAGGTTCAGGATCGTCGATTTCCCACCGCCAGACGGACCGACCAGCGCGGTGACCTTGCCTGCGGCGGCGGTCAGGCTGGCGTTGTTCAGGGCCGGGCCTTCGGCACCGTCATAGGCGAAATTCACGCAATCGAAGCGGATTTCAGGCAGCGCAAGCGGCGGCGTCACGCCGCCGGATTCGCGGATTGCGGGCTTGGTGTCGATCACCTCGAACACGCGTGCAGCGGCGCCAAGGCCAATCTGAAGCGTGTTGTTCAGCTTGGCGATGCGCTTCATCGGTTCGTAGGACATCAGGAAGGCGGTGATGAAGGAAGTCAGTTCCCCCGCCGTCAGGTGTTCGAGGCGCACCTGCTGTGCGCCATAACAGATCAGCCCGAACATGCACAGGCCGACCAGCACGTCGTTGACCGGCGCGTTGATGGTGCCGGTGCGCACGTTTTTGATGTTGAGATCGCGGACCTCGTCAATCCTTGCGCGCATCCGCGCGGCCTCCCACCCCTCGCGGCCATAGGCCTTGACCTGCCGGATGCCCTGAAAGGTCTGGGTCAGCAGGGCAGCCATGCCGGCAACCGATTCCTGCGTGCGCTGGGAGAGTTTGCGCAGACGTTTGCCAAGCTTGGAAACGAAGATCGAAGTCACCGGAAAAATAACGAAGACCGCCAGCGCCAGCACCCAGTCGCGCCAGAACATCACCCCGATCAGCAGGATCAGGGTCAGGGTGTTCTTGCCAAGGTTGGTCAGCCCCTCGGCAACCGCCATGCGCATCACGGAGGTATCGGCGGTCATGCGCGAAAGCAGCGTGCCCGACGCGTTGCGATGGAAATACGCCAGATCCAGCCCCATCAGATGCCCAAAGACGTCGCTTTGGATGTCGGAAACGATGTGCTGGCCGGTGCGGTTCATCAGCACGGTCTGCATATACGTGGCAAGCCCGCGCATGACCAGACAGGTCAGCACCCCGAACGCCAGCGGCAGGACCATGGGCCGGCGGGCATGAACCAGCACGTCGTCGAAAACCGGCTGAACCAGCGCCGCGAAGACGGCGGACATGCCCGCGCCGACCACCATCCAGACCATGGCCTGCGCGACCCATGGCGCGTAGGGGCGGACATAGGTACGCAGGATGCGGTTCATCAATGGGCGGCTGGCCCGGTCTAGTAATGTGATCATGTCTGTTTCTCAGCGCGGAAATTACGCTAAACTTGCGGGAATGAAAAGATTTAGCGCCTTAGGCGTTGCGGTTTTCACGGGGCTGCTTGTGCTTGCCCCCCTGCTCGCCCCCCGGCCCGCCTTCGGGGCGCGGGCGTTTCCGCTGGCCTGCGTGCCGGGAAAAACCTGCTTTATCCTTGGTTATCCGGACCTCGACGCCACGCCGGGCCAGGCGCGCGATTACACCTGCGGCCCCGGTGCCGAGGACGGCGACGTGTTCTTGCATATCGGGTTGCCGGATGTCACGTCGCTGGCCCTGAAGCCCGCGGTGATCGCGGTGGACGACGGTGTGGTCAAGGACGCGAATGACGGTCTGCCCGATCTGGTCGCGGCCAGCAAAAGGCAACTGGCCAAGGGCACGCCGGTGTGCGGCAACGGCGTGGTCATCAAACATGCGGACGGCAGCGAAAGCGCCTATTGCCATCTGCGCCGGGGCAGCGTGACGGTCAAGCCGGGTCAGCATGTGCGGCAGGGCGACGTCATCGGCACCGCCGGGCAGTCGGGCGTCGCGCTGTGGCCCCAGCTTGCCTTCACCTTGCGGCGCGGCGGATATTTCATCGACCCGATGACCGGGGCGACGACGCTGGAAGGGTGCGGCGGACGGATCGCGCCGGAAATCGAAATGCCCGCGCCATTCGACACCTATCAGCCCGCGGCGATCACCGCGCTTGGATTCGCCAATCAGGCGATGGATGCACAGCAGGTCGCGCTGGGCCGTGCGACACGTTTCGCCGCCATCGAGCGCGAGGAGCGGCGCATATCGCTGTGGGGGATGATCGTGGGCCTGCGCGCGGGGGACGAGGTTGAAACCCGCATACGCGACCCGCGCGGGCGGACGATTTTTCACGAAACCTATACCGCCGCGCACGACACGCCGCGCGTGCCCGTCGATGCCACGATCACGCGCGGATTCATCGGTTGGCGCAGCGGCCTTTACAGCGGCGAGGTCGCGGTGACGCGCACCATCAACCTGAAATCTTATACCGTTTCGCGCAATGTGAGCGTGCAGGTAGAATAGACCTCGGGCCTTCGGCCCGCCTTGCAATGACGATTCAATCGCGTTTTTGGCGGCGCTTGTTCTTGCGGTCCAGCAGGACCTTGCCCCAGTGGAATTTCGGAATCCAGAAATTCGGGCGGGCGCCAAAATTGGTGCCCAGCGCACGCAGAACCTTGTGACAATCATCGCGCGACTTGACGCCGCGGAAGGACGCGCCGTGCACGCCGGTCGCCACCAGACAGGTATCAAGCCCGCAGTTGATGCCGCCCATGATGTCCATAGGCAGGGAGTCGCCGATGACCACGGTGGTCGAGGGCAGCACGTCGTGGAACAGGCTTTGCGCGTGGCGGAAGGCGGGCGGGAACGGTTTGCCGATATAGCGTACGACGCCGCCGAATTCCTCATACCTCATGGCCAGCGCGCCTGCCCCGGCATGGGTCGATGCGCCGATCAACGCCTGTAAATCCGGGTTGGCGCAGATCATCCTCAAGCGGCGCTGCACGCCCACGCGCAGCACGGGTTCAAGATCGGCGACCGTGCGCGCACCGGGCGTGCCGGGGTCGTCCATACCGGAAACCAGAATGAAGCTTGCGTCCTCGGGCCGGTCGACCAGCGTCAAGCCCAACCCGTCGACCAGCGTCGCATCGCCCCCGCGCGAGATCAGATAGCAGGCATCGCCCAGTCCCTCGAACGCGCCGATCTTGCGCTCCTTCAGACCCATCCATGTAATTTCGCCCGACGTCAGGACATGGTCGAACAGAGATGGGTCGAATCCCAGATTGCCCAGCCGGCGGATATTATCCTCGGCGCGCTTGCCGGAATTGGAAAGAATAACGACCTGTTTCTTGCGGCTTTTGAGCTCTTTCAGCGCCTCGATCGCGCCGTCATACGGGCGCCGCCCATCATGCAGCACGCCCCACTGGTCGATAATGTACCCAGTGTAGGAATCGCAAAGTTCGGAAATGCCCTGACACAGGCGCGTATCGTCCATGGCCCCTCAAGGATGACCCGTCTTAGGTTATCACCCGGTTAATCGTCGTCTACCCTACAGCAGGTTGCAACACTTTGAAAGGGCTTGACTTTCTTTTAAGAAAGTCAGGGTTGCCGCGCAAAAGCCCGTTGCGCGTCACGCCAGTAGCCGGCGCGCGCGTTTTCGGCAACGACCGTGTATTGCATGCCCATGTCGAAAATGGCGTCGGCAATGGCGGCGTTGTGATTTTCGGCCAGAATAGCGTGGGCGCATTGCGCCGCGTTTTCAAAGACCGCGACCAGTTTCGGGTCTTGCTTTTCAAGCATGATTTCCGCGATGTCGTAACGGGGACCGCAGCGCCGATCCACATCGATGCGCGCAAGCGTGTCCGCATCCAGTTTCAGGCGCGGCTGGTTAGCCGCCCCGCCTTCCAACGCGATAAAGTCGTTTTCCCACTGACGGGCAAGCCTGCCCATGCCCATGGAATCCTCGTCGGCGGCTGGCTGCGTGCGCGGCTTCAGGCCTTTAGCGTCGGCAGACGCGGTCGACAAAATTGCGGCCATTAGAAATCCAGCATTAAAGAATTGATTTGAAATCATTTTTTTAAAAAGCGCCACGTAAATATCCTTGATTTTATTATTATGGAAAATTTTTAACATGAGCGCGTGCCCGCGAGCAAGCTATTTCCTTTCAGGATACCGCAAAAGCCAAGAAAACAAAGCGCCCCTGATCAGGGGCGCTTTGAAGGAGTTCGCAAAAAGCCGAGAGCTTATGCGGCCTTGACCTTTTCGGTGAAGCCGCGCGGTTCGCGGCCCGCCGCGTGGCACAGGAAGCGGTACAGCTTGCCGATGTCCGATGCCAGGAAGGTCGCGCCAAGCAGGTCGCCACGGTCGGTGTCCATCGCCTGATCGAAGACTTCCTCGTACTGGCGGATGTAACGCTGGACGTAGTTGCGGAATTCGCCGTCGCCCGCGAATTTCTCGCGCACCTTGTCGACAGGTACCTTGTCGAGGCTTTCGACCAGACGCTGGGTGAAGACCGTAAGATCGCCCTTCTGGTACGATTTCCAGAGTTTTTCCGGCACCTCGCCTTCCAGCATGCGGACGAAATCGACCGACAGGCTGTGCAGGCTTTCCATGATGAAGCGCGCGGAAGACAGGAAGGTTTCGCGCTGCGCCCGGATTTCGGCGGCACGGATCTTCTCGGCATTTTCCAGCGCGTCCTTCGACGCCTTGAACAACAGATTCGACTGGCGCGAGAAGCTTTGCGCCGCTTCGTCCGCAGAGGTAACGGCCTTGAGCGCGCTTTGCACCAGTTTGTCCGATTGCTCGGTCAACTGTTCGCCCGCGCCATCGACCTTGCGCACCACATCGCCCGCGGATTTTCCGACTTCGGACATGCGGCTTTGCAATTGCGCGGTCGCGCGCGCGATTTCGTCGGCGGTCTTGGACGACGCCTCGGCCATCTGGACGACCTGGGCGCGCAGTTCCTGACCATAGGATTTCGACGTGTCGAGCGAGGATTTCATCTGGCCCGAAACCTCGCGCGCCTTGATCGAGAAGGATTCCCCGATATTGCGCAGGTCGGTCAGCGCCTCGACAGTCTGCTTGAGCAGCATTTCCGACTGGGTTTGAACCTTGGAAACGACGCTTTCCGCCAGATGCACCGATTTGGTCGCGGCATCGTTCAGACGTGCTGTTTCCTCGCGCGCCTTGGTGCCCGCGACGTCGAAGCGTCCGACGATTTTTTCGGACGCCGTCGACACGTCGTCGGAACGGCGGACGAATTCGGCCCCCGCATCCTGCATCTGGGCCAGCGCCTGACCCACGGCCTCGGCCAATTCGTGGAACTGGTCGTTGATCGCCTTTTGCACGCCTTCGATCTTAAGAAGCGTCTGGTCGGTCAAAATGTGGATGTCGGAAGACTGGCGTTCCATCGAGCTTGAGATCGAACGCATTTTTTCCGACGCCGATTTCGCCGCGCCCTCGATGTCATCGACGCGTTCGCGCAGATGGTCGGAGGACGATTTGAGCAGCGATGCCGCCTGCTGCGAACCATCCTGCAACTTGGCAAGGCGGTCATCGAACAGCACGCCGATCTGTTTGAGCCGGTCGAGGTTGGAAGACGCCGTGGCTTCGAACCCGCCGCGCAATTTATCAAGCGATTGCTGAACGTCGCGGGTTTGCTCCATCACCCCATCGAACAGCGGGGAGAAGGTGCTTACCGTTTCCTCAAGCGCGCTGGACACATTGCGGATCGCGCCGGTTGCGTCCTCGGCCCGCAGGACAAGCTGTTTGGAGCGGAATTCAAAATCCGTGTCCACATCCGTGAGCGCATGCACCGCCGCCTTGGCGCTTTCAGTGATGGTGTCGCTGGTCGCGGTCACCGAGTCCTGAAGCCGGGTCACGTCGACGGCCGCATCCGAGGAGATGGCACGCAGACGTTTCGACGTCGTGTCGAGGTCGTCGCGTACCGAGCGCACTTTTTCAAGCGACGCCAGCACCGTGGCGTTGAGGTCGTCGCGCGCCGAGGACATCTGTTCGTTGATGGTGCGTGCGTTGCCCGCGATCTGACCCGAAAGGGCCGAGATTTCCTGCGCCTGACCGCGCAGGATGGAGCGGATGTTTTCCGCCGATTCCGTGGCTTTTTCCGACGCCTCCTTCAGATCGTCGACGCGGCGCGTAAGCGTGGTCTGGATCTGTTCGTGGCGGCCGTCGGCGTCGGCGATGGCGATGCCGATGCTGCGCAGCGGCTCCTCCATCGCGCGCGAAACGGTGGCGATGCGTTCGGCCAGCGTGGTGGTGGACAGGGCGATCTTTTCGGACTGGTCGTCGACCGCCGAGGTCAGTTTCATGACCTGTTCGTCGGCGAGTTCGGCCGCGGCTTCGATCTGTTCGCGCGAGCGTTCAAGCAGCGCGACCATTTCCTTGACCGATTCCACGTTGCCCGCACCCGACGCGTTGAGGCGGTCAATGTGGTTGCGGGTGGTTTCGATAAGGGTGTCGGAGCGTTCCTTCGCCTCGTCGGTCGCGCGGTTGAGGGATTCGACCCCGCGGCGAATGGCATCGCCGATGCGGCTGGCCCCGCCGACTGCGGATTCCACCGCTTCGGAAAGGATGTGCGCCGCGCTTTTGCCGACTTCCTCGATCTTGTCGGCCTGGGCCGAGATACCGGTCACCGTCTGGGTGAGCATCAGAGCCTGTTTCTGGAGGCGGCCTTCAACGCTGTCGGTTTTTTCGATCACAGTGTCGGCGGCCTGTTCGATCATGGTCACCGAACCGGATACCGCCGAGGCGATGTCGCGGGCACGGTTCATCAACTCCGCCGCGCCGGCGTCAAGGCCCATGCGCTGCTGTTCGATCGACAGGGCGGATTCGGTCATCGCCTCGACGGTGCGGGCGGTCGTATCCTGCAATCCGTCGATCTGGTCCTCGACCATCTGGGCGAGGCGCGCGGCTTCACGCGTCACATCCTCGACGACGTTTTTCAGGCCGCTGGTGTGGCCGGCGAATTCGCCGGAAATGCCGCCCAGCTTCTCGGCCACGGTAGCGACCGAGTTCATCAGACCTTCGCAGCTGGCGTCCACGGTGCGGGAAATCTGCTTTGCCTTTTCCTGCGCGCGGTCCGCCGCTTCGAAAATACGGGTCGTGCCCTTGCCCATCGCGGCTTCGATCTCGCCCGCGCGGTCGAGAATGGAAAGGGTCGCGTTGTCCCACGCCTCGGCCCCCGCACGCGATTTTTCGTCGATGCTGGAAACGCGCAGTTCGATTTCGTCGGTCAGCCCCAAAAGCGCGGCCGAACGGTCGTGCAGGCTGTCGGTCAGAGTCTGGATATGGACTTCGGCCTTTTTGGTCAGGGTCGCGAATTCGCGCATCTCGCCACGCAGCCCCTGACGCGCACGGTGCACGGATTTAAGTGTCGCCTTGGAGGCCAGCGCAAGTTCCGCCGCCTGTTGCAGCAGGCGTTCGATATCCTTGTTGACCTGCTGGGCGCGTTCCTCGGAGGGGAAGATCAGGGTCTGGATTTCGCGGCGCATCGCCTGGGCGTAAAGCCGCGCCTCGGCCCCGCGCAGGAACTGACCAAGCGCCATCCACAACACCGCCACCGGCGCAAAGGCGCCCGCAATCATCGCGGCCCAGTCGGCACCGCGCAGCGGTATCTCGCCATCGGCCTGCGCCATCGCATAGACGGCAAAGCCACCCAGCCAGACCGCCGACACAATAACGCCGATGGTGCGCAGCGCGAGCAGCGCGGGGTTGACCTTGAGCTGTGGGACATCCGCGCCGGGCAGGCCCGCGCGCAGGGCTTCGATTTCCTCGCGCAGTTCCTCGGCCAGTACGGCGGAGCCGGTGGGCGCAGCATCGGGATTATAGCCGATATGGGCGCTTGCGTCCTCGCCCACGCCCTCGACGCGGATGCGGCGGCTGCCCGGATTGCCCGAGAAGGTCACAGTGGGGGATGATGCGATCCCGGCCTCCTGCCCCGCTTCCATGACCCCGGTATCCTTGCTGGCAGCATCGTTGGCCACGATTTTCGTGACTGTGGACCGGTCTGTGGACAAGTCTGTGGAAGAAGGCGTTTCAGCGGCGGTTTTGGCCGTTTCCTGCGTCATTAAAGTCCCCATTCTCTTTTTGTAGATGATGGGGACGACCTTAGAAGGTTAATTTTAGCGAATCAAAGGACCGATTCGGCTTATCCACAAGCAAAAGCCGGGCTTGTGAATAAGCTGTTTATATGCCAATTAAAATTATATAAAACAATGAATTATATGATTTTATTAAATCAATATTTTAACTTGCTGTGGCGCATCGAATAGCCGAAGTAAATCAGCAGCCCGACCGCCAGCCAAAGCACGAAACGAATATGGGTGACCAGCGGCAGGAAGGCGATCAACGCTCCACAGGACAGGACCCCCATAACCGGCAAAACAATGCCGCCCGGCACCTTGAACGGGCGCGACAGATCGGGCTGGGTCCGGCGCAGGACGATGACCCCGATACAGACCATCACAAAGGCCGCGAGCGTGCCGATATTGACCAGTTCGGCCAGCACGCCCAGCGGGATCAGACCCGCACCCACGGCCATGATTACGCCGCACAGGACGGTGTTGCGGACGGGGGTGTGGGTTTTTTCGTTCACTCCGGCAAAGAACGGGGGCAGAAGACCATCCCTGGCCATGCCCAGAATGATGCGGGTGAGCGCGTAATACAACACCAGCATCACCGTGGTCAGCCCGGTTATCACCCCGGTCGCGACCAGCGCCGCGGCCCAGTTGATGCCGATTTGCTGTAACGCGTAGGCGACGGGGCTGGAAACGTTCAGGGTCGAATAATGGACGATGCCGGTCAACAGGCCCGAAACCACGATGTAAATCAGGGTACAGAAACCCAACGACCAGATGATGCCGCGCGGGACGTCGCGCTGGGGATCGCGCGCCTCCTCCACCGCCGTGGACACGGCGTCGAAGCCGACATAGGCGAAGAAGACCAGACTAGCCCCGGCCAGCACCCCCACCGTCGTCCCGTCCGCCTGCGTATGGAACCAGCCGAAGGGCATGAAGGGCGTCCAGTTTTCGGGATGGATGTTGAACAGCGCCACCGCGATGAAGACCGTGATGGTCAGCAGTTTCACGAAAACCATGCCGGTGTTGAGGCGCGCGGATTGCTTGACCCCGACGATCAGCATGACCATCAAGGCCAGGATGATGCCCACAGCCGGCAGGTTGATCAACCCGCCCGCCGCCGGTCCCTTGGTCAATTCCTCGGGTATCGGCAGGCCGATGGCGGAAAGCGCGGTCGCGAAATAGCCGGACCAGCCATTGGCCACGGCCGCGACCGAAACCCCGTATTCCAGAATCAGATCCCAGCCGATGATCCATGCCAGCAATTCGCCGAAGGCCGCGTAGGAATACCCATAGGCCGAGCCAACCCCGCCGACCGAGGACGCCAGTTCGGCATAGGCCAGCGCGGCAAAGGCGCAGGCCAACCCCGCCACCACGAAGGACAGAATGACCGCCGGGCCAGCCTGTGTCGCGGCGGCGTGGCCGGTCAGGACGAAGATCCCGGTGCCGATGATCGCGCCGATGCCAAGCAGCGTCAGATCAAGGACGGACAGGCAACGGCGCAGCCCTGTTTCCTCGCCCTCCGGCTTTAGCGGTTTTTTGGCCCAAAGCTGTCCGAATTTCATATTGCCCCCTGAAATGCTTGAATTCCCTTACAATCCGGATGAATGGACCATGAGAGATCGGCCCTGCCAAGGGGCAATGGCGACTTGGTACGCGTTTTATGTGGATAAAGCTGTGAGCCGATTCCGGATAACGCCGGTATGGTGCCGGTATGCTTTGGCTAAGGAAGCCAGGCCAGAAAAGGCTCGAGCGTCAGTAGCCCTGCTGCATCGGCGTGCCGTCATGCGGATCGGCAATTTCGTGTTGCGCGGACATCTGTTCGGGGCCCGCCGCTGTCGGCACGGCTTCCTGTGGCATCATGTTGGCATGGGTCTTGATGATCGGCTTGGCCAGATCGCGGCTGGCCACCGGCGCGGCCTGCGTCGGCGGATTGACGCCGGGGCAGATGCGATGGGTGATCGGATAGGTCGGGAACACGGTTTGCGCCCAGCGGCGGAACTGGTCCTCGGACATCGCGTTCGCCTGCGCGATGCGGTTCGAATAGGCGCGGCAGAATACGTTGGGCTGGAGGCGGACGGCCTCGTTCGCGATGTGGTTGGCCAGCATGGTGCGGAAATTGTTCAATTCGGCTTCGCCGTCGCTCTTGCCCTCGGTTCGGAAGACGCGGCGCATGGCTTCCTCGTAAGCCTCGATCAGGCGCAAGTGCCGGCGCGTGAAATCCTCGTACTGGTGGTTCAGGGCGACGCCCGTCCCTTCCAGATGCTGGCAGTTGAGGGCGATGATCATCAGCTCGGTATGGATGCGCAGGCCCTGCTCCGCCTCCAGCGAGGACATATCGTAACAGACATCGGACGCACGGGCGGCGGTCGCGCCGCACATCAGGGCGGCGGTCAGGGCAATCAGTAAAAGGCGCATGGAGGTTCCCGATAAGGTCAGAGGATAAGTCCGGCCGTCAATTTACCGGTGTTATAAGCGGTTTACCAGAGAAATACGCGTCCAGATTGGCGAGGACGATTTCGCCCATGATGGTGCGCGTTTCAAGAGTGGCCGAGCCGATATGCGGCAGCAGCACGACATTGTCCATGGTCTTGAGCGTATCGGGAACGGCGGGTTCGTTCGCGAACACGTCCAGCCCCGCCCCGGCGATCGTTTTGGCGGAAAGCGCCGCGACCAGCGCATCCTGATCGACCACCGAGCCGCGGGCGATATTGATCAAGTACCCTTTCGGTCCCAAGGCGGCCAGCACCCGGTCATTGACCATGTGGTATGTATCCGGCCCGCCCGGCACCGCGCAGATCAGATAGTCCGCGTCTTTTGCCAGCGATTCCAGATCGTTATAGAATGACCAGGCCAGGTCAGGCTTCCGCTTGCGCCCATGATAGGCGATGCGCATGTCAAAGGCGGTCAGCCTTTTGGCGATGGCCCGACCAATGCGGCCCAACCCGACGATGCCCGCCGTTTTGCCCTTCGGGGTCGTCCCCAGCGGCATCGGTCCGCCCGACCATTTACCGACGCGCACGAACATGTCCGCCTCGCAGATCCGGCGGCTGAGCGCCAGAAGCAGCGCCACGGCAATATCGGCGGTGTCGTCGGTCAGCACATCGGGGGTGTTGGTGACGGCGATCCCGCGTTCGCGTGCGGCATCAAGGTCGATATTGTCCACCCCCACCCCGAACTGGGTGATGATTTCCAGATTCGGCAAGGCTTCGATCAACGGACGGCGCACGGGATGCCCGCCCGCCGTGGACAAAATACCGACCACGTCGTTGCGCACGGCCTGCAACGTTTTTTCCGGGTCGGGTTCATTGTACAGGCGCACGACGCGAAACCGGTCGTCGAGCCGCTTCATTTCCGGCGGCAGCAAGGACGCGAGGGCAAGGATGGCGCGCGGGGACGTGGGCATGACCGATACGGGTATCGGTTTTCGCTTGCCTGCGCAACGTGATTTCCCTGTATAAGGGCGACATGGGCAAAACCAAGACCGTATTCATCAAGACTTACGGCTGTCAGATGAACGAATATGACAGCCGGCGCATGACCGACGTGCTGGCGCCTTTGGGCTATGTACCGGCGGAAGCGGCGGACGATGCCGATATGGTCATCCTGAATACCTGTCATATCCGTGAAAAGGCGACGGACAAGGTTTTTTCCGACCTTGGCCGGATGCGCGCGCATAAAGAGGCGCGAGAAGCGCGCGGCGAAAAGACGATACTGGCGGTCGCGGGATGCGTTGCGCAGGCGGAGGGCGAATTCATCGCAAGGCGCGCGCCGTACGTGGACATGGTGTTCGGGCCGCAAACCTATCACCGCCTGCCGGAAATGATGATCGCGGCGGGCGCGGCGCGGGTCGTGAACACCGATTTCCCGGCCGAGGCCAAGTTCGACCACATGCCCGCGCCGGGCGCGCAGGGCCCCAGCGCCTTTCTTTCGGTGCAGGAGGGGTGCGATAAATTCTGCACATTCTGTGTCGTGCCGTATACGCGCGGGGCGGAATATTCGCGCGGGGCCGACGCGATTTTGGCCGAGGCACGGCATCTGGCCGATCAGGGCGTGCGCGACATCACGCTTTTGGGCCAAAACGTCAATGCCTGGCACGGCGCGAACGGTGAAAGCCTGGGCGATCTGCTGTTCCAGTTGCACGAGGCGGTGCCGGAGATCGCGCAGTGGCGTTACATGACATCACACCCGCGTGACATGCACGAACGGCTTTACGAGGCGCATGCCCTGCCCCGCGTCATGCCCTATGTGCATCTGCCGGTGCAATCCGGGTCGGACGCGGTGCTGCACGCGATGAACCGCAAACACACGGCGCGCGATTATCTGGACATCATCGCAAGGCTGCGCAAGCTGCGGCCCGACATCGCGTTTTCATCCGACTTCATCGTCGGTTTTCCCGGCGAAAACGAGGCGCAGTTCGATCAGACCATGGCGCTTGTACGCGCGGTCGGTTTCGCGTCAGCTTACAGCTTCAAATACTCGGCCCGGCCCGGCACGCCCGCCGCCACGATGGGCGGGCTGGTGCGCGAGGACGTCAAGACCGAGCGTCTGGCGCGATTGCAGGACCTTTTGAACGCGCAGCGTCTGGAATTCAACCGATCGCTGATCGGGCGCGTCTTGCCCGTGTTGCTGGAAAACCCCACAGACCGGGCGGGCCAAATGTATGGCCGCACGCCGTATAATCAGGGCATCCATGTCGACGCGCCCGCCCGTCTTGCCGGGCATGTCGTCGACGTGACGGTGGAGGACGCCAATATCAACTCGCTTAAAGGGTGCGTCGAAATCAGGGAAAGAGCCACAGGATGACGGATTACGATATCAAAGTTTTCGCCATGGGCGGAACCATCGATAAGGACATTTATAGCTACGATCACTCCAGCTATATCGTCAACGAACCGCGCGCGCCGAAAATTCTTGAAGCCGCGAATGTCAGCGCGCGCATCGTGATTGAATCGCTGGTCAAAAAGGACTCTCTGGACCTCGACGATCAGGACCGTGCGTTGTTGAACGGAAAAATCAGGGGCGAGCCCTGTCCCAGAATCGTGGTCACGCACGGCACCGACACGGTAACGAAAAGCGCACAGGCGCTGGACGGCATCAGCGGCAAGACCATCGTGTTCACCGGCGCCATGCTGCCGGGGCGGTTCGTCGATTCCGACGCGGCATTCAACATGGGCGGCGCGATCATCGCCGCGCAAACCCTTCCACCCGGGCTTTACCTGATCATGCACGGACGCGTACTCGACCCGCTGACCGTAAAAAAGGACCGCCTTAAATCACTGTTCCTTCAAGATAACAAAGACTAAAGCAGTGGCTGGATTTTTCTTTGTTTTTTCAAAGGGTTTTCGTGTATAATTGGGTATAGTGACACAAAAAAAGAACTCCACCCTTACGCTTGATGTCGGCACGACGCGGCTGGCGCGCATGCTGGCCGGGCCGCACCACGCGCATATCAGCGAGTTGGAGCAGGCGTTCGGCGTCGTCATCCGCGACGAAAGTTCGTTGTTCCGCATCACCGGCCCCGCCGCCGCCGTGCAGGATGCCGAGCTTGCGATCAAGGCCTTGCTGGACATCGCGCGGCAACGCGATTTCGACACGCATGACGTGATCGCGGTCATCCGCCATGGCGGCGATGCCGACAACGCGGCAGCGGCCATCGCCACGCGTAAAAAAACCGTGGTCGCCAAAACGCCAAAGCAAAGCGACTACATCCGCGCCATTCAATCGAAGGAGCTGGTGTTCGGCATCGGCCCCGCGGGGACCGGCAAGACCTATCTGGCCACCGCCTACGCCGCGGCGCAGCTGGAGGCCGGGGCGATCGACCGCATCATCCTGACCCGCCCCGCCGTCGAGGCCGGGGAACGGCTTGGCTTCCTGCCGGGTGACATGAAGGAAAAGGTCGATCCGTATCTACGTCCGCTTTACGACGCGCTGTACGACATGCTGCCGCCCGAACGCGTGGCGCGCGCGATTGAATCGGGCGCGATCGAAATCGCGCCGCTGGCCTTTATGCGCGGACGGACGCTGAGCAACGCGGTCGTTCTGGTGGACGAGGCGCAGAACACCAGTTCGATGCAGATGAAAATGGTGCTGACGCGGCTGGGCGAAAACTCGCGCATGATCATTACCGGCGACCCCAGCCAGACCGATTTGCCACCCGGCCAGATTTCCGGCCTGAAAGAAGCCGTAAACGTGCTTTCCGGGATCGACGAGATCGGCATCATCACCTTCACCAACCGCGACGTGGTGCGCCACAAGCTGGTGGGCAAGATCGTCGATGCCTATGACCGCACCCGCTCGGCCCATGCCAAATCGCCCGATGCCTGAGTTCGTTTTCGACGTCGTACGCGAAAGCCCTTTATGGGCGCGGGCGCCGCGCCTGAAAACATCGGTGGCGCGCATCGCCGGGCTTCTTGAAGGGCGTGCGTCCGGGCATGTCAGCTATATCTTCAGCGACGACGCCATGGTGCAAGGCCTGAATCTGGCGTGGCGCGGCAAGGACAAGCCGACCAACGTGCTGTCCTTTCCGGACGGTGACGCGGACGAAACCGGCATCACGCACCTGGGCGACGTGATTCTGGCCCATGAAACCGTGACGCGCGAGGCCGAGGAAATGGGTATTCCCGTGGACGACCATCTGGCGCATCTGATCCTGCACGGTTCCCTGCACCTTTTGGGGTACGACCACGAAACCGAAGCCGAAGCGCAGGTGATGGAAAATCTGGAAACCGAATTGCTGGCACGGATCGGCATCAAAGACCCTTATCAATCGGGCGCAAGGGCGCTAGATTAAGGCCGTCATGGATTCACACGATACCGTTTCGGCCGCTGGGGAAAGCGGCGAAGACGCGCATAAGGCACGGGCACAGCCGGCCCTGCCCGTCCCTCGCGTCCAGCAGCATACGCCGGATACCGGCTTTTTCATGCGTATGATGCGCTTCCTGTTCGGGTCGCAGAAGGACCGCGCGTTCAAGGAAGCGATCGCCGAAGTCATTTCCGAGGACCATATCGACGCCGAGGCGGAAAAAACCGCCCTGCACCAAAGGCTGCTGATCTCCAACGTCCTCAAGCTCAAGGACATGCGCGCCTTCGACGTCATGGTGCCGCGCGCCGACATCGTGGGGATCGAGGTCAATACGCCGGCGGAGGACGTGCTTGCGCTGCTTTCACAACGCCAGTTTTCACGCCTGCCGGTTTACCGCGATACGCTGGACGACGTCATCGGCACGGTCCACATCAAGGACATCCTGTCCAAAACCATGACTGGCGAACCCATGGTCATCGCCGAGATGGTGCGCGACGTGCCCGTCATCTCGCCCGCCATGCCGGTGCTGGACCTGTTGCTGATGATGAAGCAGCAGCGCCGCCATATGGCGCTGGTGGTCGACGAATACGGCGGCATCGACGGGCTGGTCACCATCAATGACATCGTCGAAACCATCGTCGGCGAAATCGACGACGAATATTACACCGGCGAGGACGACGGCGAATTGATGGAAAAATCCGACGGCAGCATCATCGCCGACGGGCGCGTTGACCTTGAAACCTTCGAGCAGCGTTTCGGCCGCGTCCTTTCGGAGGACGAGCGCGAACATATCGACACGCTGGCCGGGCTGGTGGCCAAGCTGGCCGGCCGCGTGCCCGCGCGCGGCGAGGTACTGACCCATCCCGCCGGCCTGGAATTCGAGGTGTTGGACGCCGATCCGCGGCGCATCCACCGCCTGCGCATCCGCCATGTCGCTATGACGACAAGCGAACCGGAAAAGGCGCGCGCATGAACGTTCCGCCCCGCCTTGTCCGCGCGGCGGACTGGATATTGAATCACCCCAAACTGTCCGTGACCGTCGCCGGCGCAATGGCGGCCTATGCCATGGCGCCGTTTTATATCTGGCCGCTGATGATGCTGGCGCTGTGCGTGTATGTCCTTGCGATGGCACGGATCACCAGCCCGTGGCGCGGGGCGTGGACGACCTTTTTTTTCGGCATGGGTTTTTTCACCTTCGGGCTGTGGTGGATCGTCAACGCGCTGATGATGGACATCCGTCAGTATTGGTGGGCGCTTGGGTTTTCCATTCTCGGCCTGCCGGTGCTTTTATCGCTGCTGTGGTTCGTCGCGGGCTGGCTTGCGGTGCGGCTCACCCCGCCGGGTGGCCTTGCACGCGCCGTCGCCACGCTTACCCTTCTGATGGCGGCGGAATACGGCCGCGCGTTCAACCTGAGCGGTTTTCCGTGGAACCTGTTCGGCTATATGTGGGCGGACGTGCCCGCGCTGATGCAAAGCGCGGCGATCGGCGGCGCGTATTACGTGACCTTCATGACCAGCCTGTGGATGGCATTGCCCGCCCTTTTGTGGCTGGCGCGCCCGTCGCGGCGGCGGCAGGTTGTCATCGCCGTCATCGGGATCGGCAGTTTCGCCGCTTCCTTCGCCTGGGGTGCGTGGCGGCTGGCGGAACATCCAGCTACGCCGCGCGAGGATACGGCCGTGGTCATCGTCCAGCCCAACATCACGCCTGACGAAAAATGGCGCCCCGAAGACGCGGTCGAGCATTTCAAAACGCATATCGACCTGACCCGCGACGGCCTGAGCGAGCTTGACCAGCATCAACCTCCCTTCATGGACGTGGCGGTGGTATGGCCGGAAACCGCGCTGGACGAACAGATGGTCATGGGCGTGCCGGAGGTGCCGAAACTGCTGGTCGAAACGCTGCGCGGACATCCCTATCGCGCGGCGATGGTCACCGGGCTGTGGCGCGAGGACGGGACCGATTCACTCAACCAGCCGAATTACTACAACTCGGTGGGCGATATTTCGCTGGTGGGCGGCAAGCTCAATCTGGACGACGTCTATAACAAGCACCATCTGGTGCCGTTCGGGGAATACATCCCGCTTGAACAGACCCTGCACATGAAACCGATTGTCGGTTTTGCCGGATTCAAATGGGGCACCGGGCCGAAGGTGCTGCAATCCCCGGTCGTGCCGCCGGTCGCGCCGATGATCTGTTTCGAGGCGATCTTTCCGTGGTACGGCAAAAGCGAGGGCGCACAATGGCTGGTCAACACGTCCAATGACGGGTGGTATGGCGACACCGCCGGGCCGTACCAGCATCTGGCGATGACCCGTTTCCGCGCGGTCGAACAGGGCAAGCCCGTGATTCGTAGCGCCACCACAGGCATTTCGGCGGTCATCGGTCCGTATGGACGGGTTTTAAGGTCCGTTGCCTTCAACCACGCGGGGTATATCGCCCTAGCGCTTCCGGATTATATAAAAGGCGGCACCTTATATACATATTGGGGGGAAACGCCGTTTTTTGCCCTTCTTGCGGCAGGATTGATCGTTGCCGCTTTTCTGCGCTTGCGAAACGATTCAACGAATAGTTGACAAGCGCCACAAAATTTCCATATTTTCACATTTCACGCACTTGTATGTAGAAAACCCGGCCTGTATGGGTGTAGGGTATGATTCAAATTCTTTTATTACGTGAATAGCTGATGATTAAGAGCATGAGAAAAACCAAAGAAAGCGCAGGCACCCGGGACAAGGTCTTTGGTTCCCGTCTGCGCCAACGGCGGACGTTTTTAGGATACTCGCAGCAAACGCTGGGCGAGGCCGTCGGCATGACCTTCCAGCAGATCCAGAAATACGAGCACGGCACCAACAAGATCAGCGCCGCGCGGCTGGTCGATTTTTCCCGCGTACTGAACGTACCGATCAGCTATTTCTATGCCGGGCTGGGCGATATCGGGGAAAAGACGCCGCGGGCGCTTGCCGTTTCCGATGTGTCGCAGGCCAGCCTTGATGATGATCCGATCCTGAAAAAAGAAAGCACGCAGCTTTTAAAATACTATTACAAAATCAAGGATGAAGCGCTGCGCAAGAGCGTACAGAAACTGGTCCGCCAGATGGCCGAGCAAAGCACGTCCGCGAAAAAATAACCCCCCTGCCCGCCGCTTCCCGGCACATACTGCGGCGGTTTTGCTTGACCCCGCTTTTCAAAACTGGTCTGGTGACCGGGCTTAGATATCCTGAAACCTGCAAAGAAGAGTGCACCATGATGGCTCAGCCTAAAATCATGAATGACCAGCCCATGCAGCAAAGCTGCGAACTGAAAGATTACACCTTCGCCTCGGAATCCGTCGCAGAAGGCCACCCCGACAAAGTCTGTGACCGTGTATCCGATGCCGTGGTCGACCTGTTTCTGGCCGCCGACCCGCAAGCGCGCGTTGCGTGCGAAACGCTGGCCACCACCGACACGCTGATCATCGCCGGCGAATGCCGCGGCCCCGCCACCATCACAGCTGAAAAAATTATAGAAACCGCGCGCGAAGCCGTACGCGAAATCGGGTACGAACAAAAGGGCTTCCACTGGAAGACGATGAACGTGCAATGCCTGCTGCACCAGCAGTCGGCGGACATCGCACAAGGCGTCGACGCCGCGGGCAACAAGGACGAAGGCGCCGGCGACCAGGGCATCATGTTCGGGTACGCCTGCCGCGAAACCGACGAACTGATGCCCGCCCCGATCCTGTATTCGCACAAGATCCTGCGCCGCATGGCCGAAGACCGGCATAACGGGAAACTTCAGGACAAGCTTGGTCCCGACGCAAAATCGCAAGTCAGTCTTGAATACCGCGACGGGAAACCGGTGCGCGCGACCTCGGTCGTCGTTTCGACCCAGCATGCCGAAAACCTGTCGCAAAGCGACGTGCGCGAAATCGTGCGTCCTTACGTGATGGAAGTCCTGCCCGAAGGGTTCATGTGCGACGAGGCGGAATTCTACGTCAACCCGACCGGACGCTTTGTCATCGGCGGGCCTGACGGGGATTGCGGCCTGACCGGGCGCAAGATCATCGTCGACACTTATGGCGGCGCCGCACCGCACGGCGGCGGCGCGTTTTCGGGCAAGGATCCCACAAAGGTCGATCGTTCGGCCGCCTATGCCGCGCGCTATCTGGCCAAGAATATCGTCGCCGCCGGGTTCGCCGACCGCTGCACCATCCAACTGTCCTATGCGATCGGCGTGTCCAAGCCACTGTCGATTTACGTCAATACGCACGGCACGGGCGAGGTCGACGAACAGGCACTGGTCGCGGCCATTGGCAAGACCATGGACCTTTCGCCCCGCGGTATCCGTACGCACTTGGCCCTCAACCGTCCTATTTACAAAAAGACGTCGTCTTACGGGCATTTCGGCCGTCAACCGGAAGCGGACGGCAGTTTCTCGTGGGAAAAGACGGATCTGGTCGAAGCCTTGAAAAAGGCGCTTTGACCCGCGAACGGACCCTGTTCCACGGACGGCGCAAGGCCCGGCCCATCAGGGCCGGGCGGCAAGACGCCATGGATGCGGTCCTGCCGAAAATCCAGATCACGCATGATCAACTGGATTCCGGCCTGCGCCGAGGGGATGAGAGCGTTTCAGGTTTCAGGGAAACATGGCTGGAAATCGGGTTCGGCAACGGCGACGCGCTGGCGGCGTGGCACCGGGCGCATCCCGATATCGGGTTCATCGGTTGCGAGCCGTTCATCAATGGCGTTTCAAACCTGTGCAAGCTGGTCGCGGAAGACGATCTTTCCAATCTGCGTATCTGGAACGATGTCGCGCAACCGCTGATCGACGCGCTGCCCGATGTGTCCATCGACCGCATCTATCTGCTTAATCCGGACCCATGGCCCAAAAAGCGCCATGCCAAGCGGCGCTTCATCCAACAGGAATCTTTAAGCGCCCTCGCCCGCATTCTCAAACCCGGCGGCGTCCTGACCATGACCACCGACCACGCGGCGCTGGCGGAATGGATGGGCGCGCACGCCGACGCCCACCCCGCTTTTCAGGGCAGCGCCAGCCATACGCCGCCCGAAGGCTGGCTGCCGACGCGGTACGAAGGCAAGGGCCGCGATGCGGGCCGTCGCCAAGTCTATTTGACCTGCCGCAAAATCTGATACCCTTGTGGTTTGTATGTCCATTTCGGGGGAAGCATGATCGATATGACCACCGCGCCGTTCGCGCATCTGCTGATCAATTTCCTGTTGTCGATCGGGGTCGGCCTGACGATCGGGATCGAGCGCACGGTCAACAACCGCGAAGACTGGAAAATGGCGGGCTTGCGCGACTTCATCTTGGTCGCGGCGCTGTCCTTCGTCGCCAGCCTGTATTACGAGGAAGCCCCGTTCGCGTGGATGGGATCCTTCGTTACCGTCATCCTGTTTACCGTGGCCGTGTTCGTCATCCGCAACCTGCAGGTCGAGGAGCGCACCATCGGCATGACCACGCTTTTGGCCCTGCCCTTTACCTTCATGGTCGCGGGGTTGCCGAATTTCGGGGCACCTTACTGGACCATCGCCACCATCGTGTTCGTGGTGTTGCTGGTTTTGGGCATGAAGGTGCGCTTTTATCAATTCGTCAGCACCATCGACAAGGCCGAGGTCATCGACTTTGCCATCCTGATCGGCATCGCGATCAGCATTACGCCGCTGATCCCCGGCGAGGCGAAACTGCCCATTCCCCTGATCGATTTCGCGGACGGGATGGCCGAGGTGACGTATCGCTACGTCAGTTTCTCGTCGCTGTGGAACGTGGTCGTGATGGTCAGCCTGATGAGCTTTACTGCCCATTTCGTGACCAAATACGTGCGCGGGAAAAACGCGCTTTTGATCGCGTCGTTCCTGGGCGGGCTTGTGTCCTCGCTTGCCACGATGACCATGCTTTTGCGTTCGAACGCGGACCGGGACGCGGGGGCAGAACTTAACCGCCGCCAGATATTCCTTGCCTTCGCTGCGGCCAGCACCGGTGCGATCGCCCGCGCCATCCTGATTTTGCGCGTCACCGTGGGCGGCGAGATGTTTTCGCCTTTCTCATTTCCGTTGATCTCCATTCTGGTGCTGTTCATGTCGATCACCGGCTATGTCTTCGCCGCGCAGGCGAATACGGAACAAACCCTGCGTCTGGCGCCACGCGCCTTGCCGCTGAGTTTTATTTTACGCTTTTCGCTTACGCTGGCCGGGTTGATCATCGCGATGACCATGATCAAGTTCTACCTTGGGCCAGAGGCGCTGATCCCCGCGTCGTTCCTTTCGGGTATCGCTTCCTCCGGTGCGGCCGTATCGTCGATCGGCGCGGCGATGATGCAGCGGGGCGGCGTCGATCCATGGATCGCCGGACTTGCCATCATCGGCACCATCATCGGCAGCCTGTACGCAAAATATATGGTGATTTCGCGCCATATCGGGTTTAACCGCAGCGCGCTGTTCCTGCTGCCCTTGTTCGGGCTGGCGGCAGTGGGGCTGATCACGCTGTGGATTTCGCTGAACAGCCCGGTTTAAGAATTATCTTGCCAACACGGCAAGAAAGGCCTACATATCCGTCATCCTGAAAGTTTAAAACTTTATCGGGTGGGTCCCTAACAAGACCCGCCTTTTTTGTTTGCCACTTTGTTTGCCGCATGGACCACAGAGCAAAAAAGACATTGCAAGACCCCGAAGGCAGGTTCGCCCATTTCATCGAACCCGTCGCGGCGGCGCATGCCTGCCGTCTGGTGCAGGTGCGCATCGGCGGGTCACAGGCCGGGTCCGGCAACGCGCTTGAGGTGTTCGTCGAAACGCTGGACGGCAGCCCGCTGTCCATGGATTCCTGCGCTAAAATCAGCCGCGAGGTTTCGACCCTGCTGGACGTCGAAAACCCGATGGGCGGCGCCTATCGCCTTGAGGTCGGCTCGCCGGGGCTGGACCGTCCCCTGACCGCCCTTGCCGATTTCATGCGGTTTCAGGGTTATGAGGTCAAACTGGAATTCAAACGCCCGCTTTCGGACGGGCAAAAGCGTATGCGCGCGCGCATTCTTGCCGTGAACGACAAAGGTTTTTCGGTCGAAGATGACCAGAAAAGGCATTTCGAGCTTGAGATGGGCGACATCGCATCGGCCCGCCTTATTGCCTCGGAAGAGTTGATCCGGGCTGTTCAAAAAGGGCAGTTCCCGAAACCCGTCATTACCACACACCCTATGGAGGCATAGAAAAAAATGGAAATCCTGCACGTTGCCGACACGGTCGCCCGTGACAAGCACATCGATCGCGAAATCGTCATTCAGGCGATGGAGGAAGCGATTCAGAAAGCCGGTCGTACAAAATACGGCTATGACCAGGACATTCGCGCCACGATCGACCGCAAGACCGGCGCGATCAGCATGAAGCGTTATCGCACCGTGGTCGAGACCATCGAGAACGAAGGCGCGGAACTGACACTGCCGCAGGCCAAGCGCATCAAGCCGGACGTGCAGATCGGCGACCAGTTGATCGACGACCTGCCGGCCATCGATTTCGGGCGCATCGCCGCACAGACCGCCAAGCAGGTCATCATCCAGAAAGTCCGCGACGCCGAACGCGAACAGCAATACGAAGAATTCAAGGACCGCGTGGGCGAGATCGTTTCAGGCATCGTCAAACGCGTCGAATACGGCAACGTGACCATCGACATGGGCAAGGGCGAGGCCGTCTTGCGCCGCGACGAATGCATCCCGCGCGAGCATTTCAAGCCGAACGACCGCGTGCGTTGCTATATCTACGACGTGCGCAAGGAACTGCGCGGGCCGCAAGTGTTCATGTCGCGCACCCATCCGGGTTTCATGGCCGCGCTGTTCAAACAGGAAGTGCCGGAAATCTATGACGGCGTGATCGAGATCAAGGCCGTGGCCCGTGACCCGGGTTCCCGCGCCAAGATCGCCGTGTACACCCGCGACAACTCCATCGACCCGGTGGGCGCTTGCGTGGGGATGCGCGGGAGCCGCGTGCAGGCCGTGGTCGGCGAATTGCAGGGCGAAAAAATCGACATCGTGCCTTGGTCGCCGGATATCGCGACCTTCATCGTCAACGCGCTGGCCCCGGCGGAAGTCGCCAAGGTCGTGCTGGACGAGGAAGAAGGGCGTATTGACGTCGTCGTTCCCGACGAGCAACTTTCGCTTGCGATCGGCCGCAGGGGGCAGAATGTGCGTCTGGCGTCGATGCTCACGGGCCTCGACATCGACATCCTGACCGAGGCCGAAGAATCGGAGCGCCGGGCCGAGGAAACCAAAACCCGCACCGCCCTGTTCATGCAGGCCCTCGACGTCGACGACGTCATTGCGCATCTGCTGGTGGCCGAAGGCTTCAAAAAGGTCGAGGAACTGGCGGAATCCGAACTGGGCGAGCTGGTTTCGATCGAAGGGTTCGACGAGGACGTGGCCGCGGAACTGCAATCCCGCGCCAGAAACTGGCTGGAGGCCAAGGCCCGCGAATTCGCAGCCAAGCAAAAATCGCTGGGCATCGCGGACGACATCATCGGCTTTGAAGGGCTGGACTTTGATTCGATCGTCAAGCTGGCGGAAGCCGGCGTGAAATCGAAAAACGACCTTGCCGATCTGGCCGGGGACGAACTGGTCGAGATTCTGGGCAGCGAAAAGATGAACGAGGCGCAAGCCAACCGCATCATCATGGCGGCCCGCGCCGAGTGGTTCGAAGCCGAGGACGCGGCGGCTGCTGAAGCGGCCGAAGCAGCGGCTGACGAGGCCGCAGCCTGATTTAAAAAATAGTTTTTCCTGCCCGCCCCTGCCCGGGGTGGGCGGGAAAAGCGGTCAAATACTTTGCGTTTGCAGCATAACGGTATATAAGTTTGGCGAATTTCGGCCAAAAGGACGAGAATGGGCACGGACGGAAAAGACAAAAACAAGCTGACGCTTTCGGGCAAAAAGACCTTGTCCCTGAAGGGCAATGTCGCGTCGAACATCGGCACCAGCGGCACCAGCGCAGGACAGGTACGGCAAAGCTTTTCCGGCGGCCGCACCAAGGCGGTGGCGGTCGAAGTGCGACGTCAGCGCGGCGGCACCGAGCGTACCAACGATGATGCGTCGGCCCGCAATCTGTCGGATGCCGAACGCGAACGTCGCGCCCGCGTCCTGCAGGAGGCCTTGCAAAACAAGGACGCCCAGCCCAAGGCGCCCGCCGCCGACCCGGCCGAGATCGGCCCCGCGGCGATGGAGCCGGTACGCACCGCGCGCGAAAAAGAGCTTGAAGAACTGCAACGCATCCGCGCGGCGGAACTGGAACAGGCGCAAAGCATCGAGCGCACCCGTCAGGACGCCAGCAGCAAACGGCTTGAGGCCGCGTCGAAAATCGTGCGCACACAAAGCCGCGCGCACGGCGACCATTTGCATCCGGGCGTTAGCAGCGGTGACGAAGGCGCCGCGACATCCTATCGCGACCGGCTGCGTAATACCGATCGCCGCAACGACAACGACACCCGCCGTTCGCGCGAGGAAGAGTGGCGCGCGCAAAACCGGATGACGGTGACGCAGGCGCTGGGCACCGATTTCGAAGGGGATACGGGCGGAAGATCCCTCGCCTCCGTGCGCCGCGCGCGCATGAAAAACAAAAACAAGAGCATGGAGCTCGATCCGGGCAAGAAGCAGGTGCGCGAGGTCGTCCTGCCGGAAGCCATCACGGTTCAGGAACTTGCCAACCGCATGGCGGAACGATCGGGCAATGTCATCAAATCGCTGATGAAAATGGGCGTGATGGCCACGGTCAACCAGACCATCGACGCGGATACCGCGGAACTGATCATCATCGAATTCGGGCACACGGTGAAACGCGTGACCGAGGCCGACGTCGAAACCGGCATCGAAGGCGCGGAGGATACCGACGCCAACCTGCTGCCGCGCCCGCCCGTCGTCACCATCATGGGACATGTCGACCACGGCAAGACATCGCTTCTGGACGCGCTGCGCTCGGCCAACGTGGTCGCGGGCGAAGCCGGCGGCATCACCCAGCATATCGGCGCATATCAAGTCACCGCGCCCTCGGGCAAAAAAATCACCTTCCTTGACACGCCGGGCCACGCGGCCTTTAGCGAAATGCGCGCGCGCGGCGCCAACATCACCGACATCGTCGTGCTGGTGGTCGCGGCCAATGACGGCGTGATGCCGCAGACGATTGAGGCGATCAACCACGCCAAGGCGGCAGGTGTGCCGATGATCGTCGCGATCAACAAGATCGACCTGCAGGATGCCAACCCGACGCGCGTCAAGCAGGACCTGTTGCAGCATGAAGTCATCGTCGAGGATATGGGCGGTGAAACCCAAGTCGTCGAAGTGTCGGCGAAGCAGAAAAAAGGCCTCGACACCCTTCTGGAGTCCATTCTTTTGCAGGCCGAGGTGCTGGACCTCAAGGCCAACCCCAACCGCCACGCGGTGGGCACGGTCGTCGAATCGCGCATGGAAACCGGGCGCGGCTCGGTCGCCACCGTGCTGATCGACAAGGGCACACTGAACGCCGGCGATATTTTCGTTTCTGGTTCCGAATGGGGCCGCGTGCGCGTCATGCTCGACGATCAGGGCAAAGCCATCAAAACCGCCATCCCCGGCCAGCCGGTCGAGGTGATGGGATTGAACGGCACGCCGGACGCGGGCGACGATTTCGTCGTCGTCGAATCCGAAGCCAAGGCGCGCGACATTTCGGAATACCGTACCAAGAAAAAGCGCGACCAGCAGGCGCAAGGCCGCGCGCAGACGATGGAACAACTGTTCGCGTCGGCCAAGCAGGGCGACAAGGTCACCCTGCCCGTCATCATCAAGGGCGACGTGCACGGCTCGGTCGAGGCGATCATCGGGTCGCTGCGCAAGATCGATGAAGACAACGAGGACCTGGCGATCACCGTCATCCATTCGGGCGTCGGCGGCATCACGGAAAGCGACGTGTCGCTGGCCTCAGGCTCCAAGGCCATGGTCATCGGCTTCAACGTGCGGGCCAACGCGCAGGCACGCGATCTGGCCACGCGCAACGGTGTGGACATGCGCTATTACTCGATCATCTACAACGTGATCGACGACGTGAAGGCGTTGATGGGCGGGATGCTTAGCCCCAATATCCGCGAGGAATTCATCGGCAACGCCGAGATCAGGGAAGTCTTCAACATCACCAAGGTCGGCAAGATCGCCGGTTGCGTGGTCACGCAGGGCTTCGTCAAACGCGGGGCCAAGGTGCGCCTGCTGCGCGACGACGTCGTCATTCACGAAGGAAAGCTCAAGACCCTCAAACGCTTCAAGGACGAGGTCAAAGAGGTCAAGGAAGGCACCGAGTGTGGGATGGCGTTCGAGAATTACGAGGACATCCGCCCCGGCGACACGATCGAATGTTTCGACGTCATCGCCGAACAGCGCAGCGTGGCGTAAACCATAGCCCGAGCTAAACCGCAGGGAATTTATATGCGCAAGCTATTTCAATCCATAGCCCGGCGAGTGTCGTGGCATCAGGTCCGCGAATTCGGAGTTCAGTTTCCTTCGGGAACACAGGCCGATGTCGCTTTTCTTCTTGGTAAGACCAGCCCTGAGAACGCGCAGGTTTTTGAGAGGTTCCTAGCGGACGCTTTCAATAAGAAACTGGATTTTTTTGATTTTCAATTCAGGGGCATGCACCTCGCCATGATCTTCAGGGATGCACAAACATCACCATGCGGCGCTTTGCGGCGCGGCAGGTTCCGTTCCACCCGCACTTTCGGCAGCGGCCATGGATTGAAGATGACAGGTCAGACATGAAGCGGCAACGCAAACAACCAGCAGGACAAAGGCAGTTGCGCGTGGGCGAAGAAATGCGCCACGTCATTTCCGCATCGCTTCAGCATGGCGGGTTCGACGACCCGGCGCTGATGCAATCAAGCCTGATCACGGTGACCGAGGTGCGGATCGCGCCTGATTTGAAAAACGCGACCGTCTATGTCATGCCGCTGGGCGGACGGCGGATCGCGGAAACGCTGGCCGCGCTTAACGCCAATGCCTTCGCCTTCCAGCGCGATATCGCGCGGCAGATGAAGATGAAATTCACCCCGCGCCTGAATTTCAAAGCCGATGAAAGTTTCGACGAGGCGGACAAGATCGAGCGCATCATCCAGCAGATTCATGACGAATCTTAAAGCGCCGCGAAGCGATTCAGACAATGCCTGGATTGCCGCGCTCCTTTCGGTCGATCGCAATGGCGGATAAAATATGGCGAAGCATAAAAAAATAAAGCTCGACGGCTGGATCAACCTGAACAAGCCCGCGGGCATCGGATCGACGCCCGCGTTGGGTGCGGTCAAGCGGTGCCTGCGGCCCGAAAAAGCCGGGCATGGCGGTACGCTGGACCCGTTGGCCAGCGGCGTCCTGCCCATCGCGCTGGGCGAGGCGACCAAGACCGTCGCCTATGCCATGGATGCCGACAAGGACTATGATTTCACGATTACATGGGGCGAAAACCGCAGCACCGAGGACGCGGAGGGCGCGGTCACGGCAACCAGCGACGTGCGCCCCGACGCAACGCAAATCGAAGCCGCCCTGCCCGCCTTTATCGGACAAATAAGCCAGATACCGCCCCAGTATTCCGCCGTCAAAATCGACGGAAAGCGCGCCTACGATCTGGCCCGCGCGGGTGAAACCGCCGATATAAAGCCCCGGGACGTCACCATTTTCGACCTGCGGCTTGTCGAATCCGCACCCGATTTCGCCCGGTTCCACGTGGTTTGCGGCAAGGGCACCTATGTACGCGCGCTGGCGCGCGATCTGGCCGCGCATCTGGGCGCGTGCGGCTATGTCAGCCGCCTGATCCGCACACGGGTCGGACCGTTCCGGCTGGATGCCGCGATTCCGCTGGACTTTTTTACCCAAGGGGGTGTAGAACCCCCGGCAGAGGGCTTGCTTATGCCCGTCCAAACCGTGCTGGACGACATCCCGGCACTGGCGGTTGACGCGGCGGAGGCAGCCCGGCTTCGGCAAGGTATGTTCCTGAATTTTATATCCAGGGGTCATGCCGCCCGCCTGCCAGACGACCCGACCGGTCCCATCCTTGCCGTTAATAACGGACAGGCGGTGGCCATGGTCCGGTACGAGGCGGGCACGGTCAAACCGGAGCGTGTTTTCAACCTCTAAATCAAGGAGATGACGATGTCGAATAATGCCGCCACCAAGGCGAAACTGATCAAGGATTACCAGCGCGACACCAAAGACACGGGCAGCCCCGAAGTCCAGATCGCCATTCTTTCGGCCCGCATCGCGGAGTTGACCGAGCACATGAAGATCCACAAGAAGGACCTGTCCTCGCGCCGCGGCCTTTTGAAACTGGTGTCGAACCGTCGCACGCTGCTCGACTATCTTCGCGCCAAGAACGAAGGCAAATATAACGAGATCGTCAAAAGCCTCGGCCTGCGCGGCTAATCCGTATCAAACCCCGCCGCATCGTTGCCGCGGGGTTTTTTCGTTTCAGGAATATATATTATGTCCACTTTTTCCAATGCTTTTGCCCTTGCCGCCGGCATCGGCGCCCTGCTCGGCCTGTATGGCTGCACCGAAAAACGTCCTGCCACGCCTCACACCGCGACCAGCCGCGCCGAACTTAAACAAATGCGCGGGAAGACGTTACACGGGCGGGCCGTCGTCTATGACGGCGACACGCTGCGCCTATTCACCGCCTTTCCGCAAAAGCCCCTTCGCGTACGCATATGGGGGATCGACGCGCCAGAATTGAAACAGCGTTGCGGCGCGGTGGCCTGCGGGGAAATCGCCAGGCAGCGTATGAATGCGATCATCGCGGACCAGCCCGTGTCATGTCAGGTCAAGGATGTCGATCGCTATAAACGTCTTGTCGCGCAATGTTTCGCGCAATCGGTCGATATCGGCCGCGCGCTGGTGCAGGCTGGCCTGGCCGTCGATTACGCGCAATTCAGTCATGGCGCTTATGCATCCGACGAAATAACCGCGCGGACCAACGGCGCAGGCGTGTGGGGCATGGCGAATTTCGAAGAGCCAACGCACTGGCGCATATGCAACCTGCCGCAGCGGGGGCGCGCGCGTCCCGCCACATGCGATCTGCCCTAAAACTGCACAACCTTTGATTGAATTTTTACTTTTTGTATACCGACTGAATGATACTATATCCGGGTGAGAATCCATGCCCGTATGATCGGCTTTATCGGTATCCTGTACCTGCTTTTGCCGATTCTTCTTTTGGTTGCATCCATTTTCCTATATTCCAGCACAGCGCCCGCAGGCACCGTTCTAAACGGCCATGCGCAGGTGCATGATGGGGACACCATCCGTATCGGGCAGGCCAGTATCAGGCTTTGGGGCATCGACGCAGCGGAGTTGAAACAGCGCTGCGGCGGCACCCCTTGCGGAGAGCAGGCGCGCGCGGCACTGGCCGCCATCATCGATGGTCGCGTCGTCACCTGCTTTCCACACGGGAAAAGTTATCGCCGCATCGTCGCCAGATGCAGCGTGGACGGCATGGATCTTGGGTCCGCGATGGCGCGTGCGGGCATGGCATTCGATTATGCACGATACAGTCATGGCGCTTATGCGGATGACGAGCGCGCGGCGCACGAATCCCGCGCGGGGCTGTGGGCCGATGGAAGCGAACCCATCGAAGAACCGGCGCACTGGCGCGCGTGCAACCTGCCGCAGCGGCGACACAACCGTCCGGCGGATTGCCTTGATCAATCCCGTGGATGACTTACAGCCTGCCCCTCGCCTCGGCAAAAGAATCGCATAGGGTCGAGGTATGGTTCGTCTGGTTCTATTTTCCCTTGTCTTTTTCGGGTTGGTTTCGGTGGCGTCCGCGTCGGAGCCGTGCCCCGGTTTCGTGAACAGCATGCGCACGGTCGAGAACGCGCTTGCCACACATGACCGCAGCACGATGCAAGCCACGTACACGCGCGCATTAGGCCGCGCGGACATCGCCCGTCTAAGCCCTGTCGAACGCCAGCAGGTCAGGCGCACCATCGCCAACCGCATCTTCACCCGCCCCGCCAACGCCATCGCCATCGGGCGCATCAGCCTGCCGACGGAATAAAGCCTGATCGTATTTGACGTGCCGCGTTTGGCTGTCGTATACCTTTCTTCAGTTATGTGAAGGAGATACGCATGCGCCCACGCAACATCCTTACCGCCATTTTCATGACCTGCGCAGGTGCCACCGGCGCGTGGGCACAATCCGCGCCCAAATTCGACGCCGGCGAACGCGCCGTGCTGCAACGTTATGCCGCGGCCTGTCCCGCAAAGTATGCGGCGGATATGGCGCCCCAATCCCTTGCCGCTTGCGCGCGCGTCATTCGTGACGAAGTTTTCAAGGCCGCTTTGGCATTTCGCGAGGCAACCAACAGCGCGGAAAAAATTCTGGGGAACCCGAAACTTGGTTACTGGCGCGAAGAAGCGCATCTGAAATGCGGCGCGGTGCTGGACGGGTATGATCCCGAATTCAAAAGTAAAACGCCATTCACGGCAGATCGCCTGAGCAGCTTTGCGTTTGGTATCAGCGCATGCGCGGGCGCGCTTTATTTCGGTGAAGCGCAGGGCGGCGCCATCGCCAGCGAACCTGGGTTCTCGGCCATAGCCGCCACGCAGGAGGCCGCCTGCATCAAGGGCGCGGTTACGGGCGATTATGCGCTTTTAGGCCGCTGCGCAGCATACAAGAAAACTATCGCACCCAATTAAGGTAACACTTATAAACCCATAACAACCAACCGGACCTTGGAGAATATGCGTAAATATCCCTCCCTTATCGCCGTTGCCTTTATAGCCGCAGCAACCACGGCGCAGGCCGGTACGGTCCGGCATCCCCGGATTTCGGTTTCCCCCAAAGCGATCAGCGCGCAACTTTTCGATGCCTGCAGACCGCTGGCCCCCACGGCGAACAGCAAGCCGGAGCAAGCGCAAGGATCATCCGCAGAGATTGATGCATGCACCTCTGCCGTGTGGCATCAAACGGCGGAATACGGACGCCGGGTCATGCTTGCGCTTGAACACCTCCCCAGCGCCGGCCCCCAAGCCAATTTCCAGCGGGCGGTCATGCTGAGCACCTTGAAAAAAGACTGCGCTACAAAGGATTTGAGCGCACAGGCCATCAAGATGTGCCTGAGCAGCGTTTCCCTGACACAGGCGCGCTTTCCAACGCATGCCTATAACGGGCATATTCAAGACATGCTGTATCATACGGCCGTGTTTCTGGGCGAGATCCAGTCGCGCCTTGCCGTGCGCTAGCGCGTTTTCTTTTTAGACTGACGTAATTTTTCACGTGTCACGCCCCGATTTGTTCGGGGCATCCATTGTGTCGAACGACAGATATCCGTCATTCCTTACCATAGATTACCCGCATGCGCAGGTAATGACGGTTTTTGTCATGACCCAACCTGATCGCGGACCGTCTTAAATCAAAGGTAGTATTCCTTCGTCACCGCGCCTTTTGCGTCGACTTCCATCACCAGCGGCGCGCCGGTGGGGATTTCAGCCTCGTTGATGTTCTCGGGCGTGCGCAGCCCCAGAATGATCAGCATCGCGCGCAGCGTATTGCCGTGCGCACCGATGAAGACGTTTTTACCTTCCAGCAGGACTGGCTTGATCTTGCGGTCGTAATAGGGCCGCACGCGATTGACCACGTCTTTTAGGGACTCGCCGTTCGGCGGCGGCACGTCGTAGGACCGACGCCAGATGCGCACCTGCTCGTCCCCGAACTTTTTCGCCGTTTCGGCTTTGTTCAATCCGGTCAGGTCACCGTAGTCGCGTTCGCGCAGATCCGGCTCCATAATGAAATTGTCACGACGGATGTTCAGGGCCAGTTCGGTCGTATAAATGGCGCGCTCCAGCGTCGAAGTAAAAATGCCGCCAAAGATGTTTTCGCCTTCGTCGTTGATCATGCCAGCCGCTTCCATTTTCTCGCCGCCGGCGATGGCCTCCTCCTCCCCTTTTTCACTCAAGGGGACATCCTTGAACCCGGTAAACCGGTTTTCCTTGTTCCAAAGACTTTCTCCATGGCGCATCAGAACGAGTTTGGGCATAGCAGCTCTTTCCTAATTTACAGTCGTCATTCGCTATATCTTGGCCTTGCCGAGGATACAATGGGCAAAAACAGGTATACTGAAGCTTCACCCGTTCTTCATGATTTTTTGTTAATAATACCCTATGTCAGAAGCGACACAGGCTGGCTATATGGCAATCGCAACCGAGCTTAGAGCATGGGCGGAAACCGATGCGCCTGCCTTTGCCGCCGCCTGCCGCTATATCGACGACAGCAATATCGTCATCGATGGAGAGATTCCGGCGGCACTTCTGGATAAAGGCGTGCGCGGCCTCGCCGCACCCCGCACCATCCGGGTCGCGGCGGATGGTGACACGCTTTCGGCGTTTTTGAATTCCATGAGTCATGAGATCAAGCACACCGCGCAGATGGCCGCGTATCCGGAGATCGCCGGTCGCGCGCAATTCTGGCACGATCTAAGGCGGACCATCGATACGCAAACATACCACATGTCCGCGCGCTACGACTTCCTCGACAAGGCGGATAGCTTTGTCGCACACTGCGTGAAGGAGGCCGATGCCTACCATTTCGGCACCGCCGTGTATTGCGAAACCAGTGTCGTGGACCCAGAAGTCAAACCCCAAGGCCCGGAAGGATTGCGCAACATGCGGCTGCTGGCAGGGGCTTACTACACGCAAGGGGCGTTTCTGCAGAGCTGTCTTAAGAACGACCGCCCGGTGTACGCAGGCGATATTGATAAAGGCCTTGCGCATCTGCAAGACTATTACGGGCAGGCCCCGGTTATCGGCAGGGCACAGCTTGATGAGAACAGGTTATTCGACATGACCCAGACCCTGTGGCCGGAAACCTATATTGGCGATATCGCGCTCGATCGCGAAAACGTGGGACGGATCAGCCAGCATGCCCGCCGCCTCCATACCACAACGACAAGCCCCACGCCCGTTCACGGTACAGAAGCGCCGCGGTCCACCGGACTTGATATTTGACTTGCCGGTGGAAGAGTGCCATATCTAGCCCGGCTTGAATGAGACCGGATACCGGTCGACAGGCAAAGACAGCCCGCTGCCTTTCCCCGTCCACCGATACCTCGGACACCTCTCCTCAAACCCGGCTTTTTGAAACCCTGCCCTGTCGGCGGGGTGGGCCGTACACATAAAAAGGAAATTGCAATGTTTAATGTCTTCCGCAAGGAAATCGATTTCGCGGGTAAAAAACTCGTTCTTGAAACCGGCAAAATCGCGCGTCAAGCCGATGGCGCGGTCATGGCCTCGATGGGCGGCACCTGCGTGCTGTGCACCGTCGTCGGCGCCAAGAAAGTCAAGGAAGGACAGGATTTCTTCCCGCTTTCCGTCCATTATCAGGAAAAATTCTATGCCGCCGGGCGCATCCCCGGCTCGTTCCACAAGCGTGAAGGCCGCCCGTCGGAAGGCGAAACGCTGACCAGCCGCCTGATCGACCGTCCGATCCGCCCGCTGTTCCCGGAAGAATTCCTCAACGAAGTGCAGGTCATCTGCACCGTCGTCAGCCACGACATGATCCATTCGCCCGACATCGTGGCGATGATCGGCTCCTCCGCCGCGCTGACCATTTCCGGCATTCCGTTCATGGGCCCGATCGGCGGCGCCCGCGTCGGTTACATCGACAACCAGTACGTCATCAACCCGACGCTGGCCGAACAGGAAGACGCCGTGCTGGACCTGATCGTGGCCGGAACCACTGAAGGCGTTTTGATGGTCGAATCCGAAGCCAAGCAATTGTCGGAAGACGTCATGCTGGGCGCGGTCATGGCCGGCTGGAACGCGTTCCAGCCCGTTATCAGCGGCATCATCGAACTGGCAGAAATGTGCGCGAAAGAGCCGTGGGCCGTGCCGGAAGTCAGCGACGCGATCAAGGAACTGTACAAGGCGATCAAGGGCGATTTTGAAAAAGACCTGCGCGCCGCGTACGGCCACACGGTCAAACAGGAACGCTATAAGGCCGTTGGCCAAGTGCGCGAAGCGGCCGTCACCAAATACGTCACCGAGGAAACCCCCAAGGACGTGGTCGGCGGGCTGTTCTTCAAGCTGGAATCCGAAATCGTGCGCAACGCAATTCTGGATACCGGCAAGCGCATCGACGGCCGCACCACGGTCGACATCCGGCAGATCGTCGCCGAAGCAGGCGTACTTCCGCGCACGCACGGGTCGGCGCTGTTCACACGCGGTGAAACGCAAGCGCTGGTCGTCACCACGCTGGGCACCGGCCAGGACGAACAATTGATGGACGTGCTGGAAGGCGAGTATCACGAAAACTTCCTGCTGCATTACAACTTCCCGCCTTATTCGGTCGGCGAAGCAGGCCGCATGGGCAGCCCCGGCCGCCGCGAAATCGGCCACGGCAAACTGGCGTGGCGCGCCATCCACCCGATGCTGCCGAAGGCGGACGAATTCCCGTACACGCTGCGCGTGGTGTCGGAAATCACCGAATCCAACGGGTCGTCGTCGATGGCCACGGTCTGCGGTTCGTCCCTTGCCCTTATGGACGCGGGCGTGCCGCTGGGCGCGCCGGTCGCGGGTATCGCGATGGGCCTGATCAAGGAAGGCGACAAATACGCGGTCCTGTCCGACATTCTGGGCGACGAGGACCATCTGGGCGACATGGACTTCAAGGTCGCGGGCACCGAGGCCGGTGTTACCGCGCTGCAGATGGACATCAAGATCACCTCGATCACCGAGGAGATCATGAAAATCGCGCTGGCGCAGGCGAAACAGGGCCGTATGCACATCCTGGGCGAAATGGCGAAGGCCATCAAAACCGCCCGCTCCGACGTGCGCGAAACCGCCCCGAAAATGACCGTTTTGAAAATCCCGGTCGACAAGATCCGCGAGGTCATCGGCACGGGCGGCAAGGTCATCCGCGACATCTGCGAAAAATCCGGCGCCAAGGTGGATATCGAGGACGACGGCACGATCAAGGTCGCCGCGACCGATACCGCCAGCGCGGATATCGCGATCAATATGATCAAGTCGATCACGGACGAACCGGAGATGGGCAAAATCTATACCGGCAAGGTCGTGAAAACCGCTGATTTCGGTGCGTTCGTCAACTTCATGGGGGCGAAGGACGGGTTGGTTCACATCTCTGAACTGGCGCCCCAGCGCGTCGCCAAGACCACCGACGTGGTCAAGGAAGGCGACATGGTGAAGGTGAAACTGATCGGCTTCGACGAGCGCGGCAAGGTCAAGCTGTCGATGAAGCGCGTCAATCAGGAAACCGGCGAAGAAATCGAAATGCCGAAAAAAGAGCCGAAAGGCGAAGAAGCGGCGTAAGGTCGTTTCCATTACAGATGAACAAAAAGGCCCCTTTTCGGGGCCTTTTTCATGCTATCTTTTGCTTTATGGCACTTCACACTCACGACCATTCTCATGGGCATCATCACCATCAACACTTCCCGTCGATGGATTCTTATGATCGTGCCTTCGCCGCGGGCACGGCGCTGAATATCGGTTTCGTGCTGATCGAGCTTGGATACGGTTTCGCCGCGCACTCGCTCGCGCTTCTGGCCGACGCCGTGCATAATTTTTCCGACGTCGTTGGGCTGGTCCTGGCATGGTGGGCGCACGAACTGGGGCACAAGCCATCCACGCCCCGCTTCACCTTTGGCTTTCACCGCGCATCCATCCTTGCGGCGCTGGCCAATGCCGCCCTTCTGCTGGGTGCGGTCGGCATGATCGTCGCACAGGCGATCTATCGTTTCATGACGCCTGAAACGGTCGCGGCGCAGACCGTGGGCTGGGTCGCGGGCGCGGGCATCGTCATCAACACGGCCACCGCCCTTTTGTTCCTGCGCGGGCGCAAGACCGATTTGAACATCGACGGCGCGTTTTTGCACATGGCGGCGGATGCCGCCGTATCGCTGGGCGTGGTCGTGGGCGCCATCGCCATCGCCTATACCGGTTTCGCGTGGATCGACCCGTTCTTGAGCCTGATCATCGCCGCGGTAATTTTCGCCGGAAGCTGGGGCCTTGCGCACAAGGCGCTGGTGCTGGCGATGGACGGAGTGCCGCATGGCATCGACCGTGCGGCGGTGCGCGAACATCTGACCGCCCTGCCCGGTGTCGCGAGCGTCCACGACCTGCATATCTGGGCAATGGGGACGACCGACACGGCGTTGAACGCGCATCTGGTGCGTCCCGGCCATGGGCCCGACGATGCATTTTTGCAGGCCGCGCGGGCGGGGCTTAAAGAGCGGTTCGGGATATGTCATGCCGTCCTGCAGGTCGAAACAGGCGCAATTCCGTGCGATTCCGATAGCGATGCATAGTTTTTACGTAATATTTACACAGACCGTGCTATCATCCCGTCATGGTTGATTATTCCCGCCCGAATCCGCGCCTGCAGCGCAAGATAACCGCCCTGCGCGAACAGCGAGGGCTGACCGAGCTTTTTCTTGAAGCCGCACGCGGCAAGGACGGCGGCATTAGTCTGATTTTTGCCGAGCCAAATAAACGCGCTAACTCCGACGCGCCGTCGCGCGGGGTTACGCCCGATCGGGTTTACGCCCTTAGCCCCGATCAGGTCCAGAACCTGATCAACGAAACGCTGGAGGGCATCGCCTACGACAAGCGGGAGAATACCCACCGCCCGCGCGCTCTCAACGACGCCAACCTTGCCCAATCGCGCTTCAGGGTCGCGGAGTATAAAAAGGCGTTGCGCCATGCGCGCAAGCTTGGCTACGGCGCAACAGGCGCATAGGACTTCAGGTCCCGCTTTTTTTCAGCCGCGCTTTATGCAAGGCTGGCATCCATGAAGCTTCCCAAAATCATCGGTCATCGCGGCGCGTGCGGATACGCCCCGGAAAACACGCTTGAATCGATCCGCACCGCGGCCGAGATCG
This sequence comes from Rhodospirillales bacterium, assembly GCA_023898805.1. Lineage (NCBI taxonomy): Bacteria > Pseudomonadati > Pseudomonadota > Alphaproteobacteria > Rhodospirillales > Rhodospirillales bacterium. Next base: position 1,838,665 of record CP060260.1, on the reverse strand, counting down.
GCGCAACATGGGTCGAGATGGACGTTAAACTGAGCAAGGATTGCGTGCCCATCATCCTGCACGACGACACGCTGGAGCGCACGACCAACGGGTCGGGCAAGGTGGCAGATACGCTGTATACCGACATCGAGGCGCTGGACGCCGGCGCGTGGTATGCCGAAAGCTTTGCCGGGGCCAAGGTGCCGACGCTGGAGGAAGCGGTGGATGTGATCCTTGAACTGGGCCTTGGCCTCAACCTTGAGATCAAGCCCTGCCCCGGACGCGAGGTGGAAACCGCCGAGGCCGCGCTGGATGTGCTTTCGCGCATCTGGGACGACGCGGACAAGCTGCTTATATCCAGCTTTCAACATGTCAGCCTTGAGAGTGCGCGCGAAATGGCACCGGAATGGCGGCGCGGGCTTTTGATCGACACGCCTATGCGCGACTGGGCCGCGCTTGCGGATTACCTGAAGGTCAGCACCATCAATATCGACGGCCGCGACCTGTCGCTTACGCGCGAGGGGGTGGAAGCGTATCTGGAATCCGGTCTGGGCGTGCTGGCCTATACCATCAACGACCCGATGCGCGCCCGCACCCTGTTTTCGTGGGGCGTGGACGGCGTATTCAGCGACGTGCCAGATGCGATCGAAGGCAGCCTGAATTTACGACACTAAGCTATTGTTTTTATTTTGTTTAACAGTTTTGTTGCAAGAAAACCCGGCAGGCTTTATAAATGCGTTATGTTAAAAGACGTCTTTGCCACCTACGCTGATTGGTCGCGCCCGATCAATCTCCATCACCCCCTGATATCCGGGGCCACGGATAAAGAGATGCGCGCCGCAACACCCCTTTTGCGGCGCATGACACGCCTGCATAAAGAGCTGATCGCACTTTATCCCTCGGGCAGCGTGCCGACAAAACATCTTCGGCTGGCGCTATCGGTTTATCTGGGGCGGCGGCAGTTCGAGGGCCATATGGAGCGTAGCGCGCAAAACGAATACGAGAGGCTTTTCGCCCCTATTTTCAATCGGCGCGATACACTCAATCGGCGCGATACACAGGGGGAGGAGGACAGCGTCGGAGTCCCCACCTATGGCCGTGACGTGATCGCCGCCTATGACCGGGTGCTTGCGTATTACTGTGACCAGCACCAAACCAAGACATCCACCCGCGCAGACCTTGGCACATACGATGCGCGCATGCGCCGATATATGATTTTTCACAGCTATGCGCCCACGCATCGCCGCCTGAGAGCAATATGGGCCCTGAGTTTGGGGGGCGTGTTGCTGCCGGACTGGATGATCGATAAAAACAAGTTAGGGTTGAAACGGGTCGATCAGGCATTCCGTGCCTTCGATTTTTACAGGCACATCCATCGCAGTGAAATTGATACACGAAATGCTATCATCGCAAAGACCCCGACACAGCTTCGCCCGATTGGCTTCTAAGGGCCGTTTTGAAAACCCGAAACCCGCGTGGCAAAAGCTCGACGCCCATGGCGCCGCGCGCATCCTTAAAATCGAAGGCGGTTCGCCGCGCCAGCAAAAGGCCACGCATGATTTTTACCGCCGTCTGATCGCCCTGCACAATGCGCTGGCGGATGTCGCCCGGCAATGCGAAATGCACCAAGACGCCATGTCGCTTCCCGACATTCTGATAAATTTCACCGGGCCGGAATGCAATGCGCGTAATGACCGATACATTAATGCATACCGCATGATCGGCGATGCCGTCGAAACGCACGGCATGAAGATTTTTTGTGCCTATCAGGCCGCCGTCAGGCAATACAACCGCGATTCCATCACCTGGTTTTCGCGTCTTTACAGGCATGAAGGGACTTCAGGATACACGACGTTTACGCTTGATATCCCCTTTCACGACATGATTCATGCGCGCTGTCTTGATGTACCCGTCGACCGCGACGGCGCAACCCTGAGCACGGAAAAAATCGCGACTGCCGCTTACTACAGGCTGAAGCCCAGAAAAAATATCGACAGCGAGCGCCCGGATTACGAGCGCGTCTATCAACGCAACGTTCTATTACCTTCCGATTTCAAGCGCCGGACGATCGCACAACAGGGCGGTTATCTGAAGCGAGAACTGCACGATTTCTTCCCCTACAGCGCGGCGATGCAGACTTATCTGCAGATCGAGGCGGTCGCGCATGTCGCGCGCCAAAGCGGCATCTGGCGCTTGATACCCCGTTTTACTTTCTGAGTTTCAAGAGCACTAGAACCGGTGGGTGGGACGGCACCTGTCAGTCGTCCCCGTTCGCGGCCGTGTCCGGCTTTTTCATGCCCATGACGTTATAGCCGCCGTCGACATAGTGGATTTCGCCGGTCACGCCAGACGCCATGTCGGACAGCAGATAAAGCGCCGCGCCGCCGATATCCTCCAGCGTCATCGGGCGTTTCATCGGGCTGGTTTCGACCGCGGCCCTGTATGTGGCTTTCGCGCCACCGATGGCCGATCCCGCCAGCGTGCGCATCGGGCCAGCCGATATCGCGTTGACGCGGATATTATCCGCGCCCACATCGGCGGCAAGATAGCGCACCGACGCCTCAAGCGCGGCCTTGGCCACGCCCATGACGTTGTAATTGGGCATCACCTTTTCCGCGCCGTAATAGGACAGGGTGATCGCGCTGCCGCCGTCCGACATCATCGGCGCCGCGCGGCGCAGGCAGGACACGAAGGAATAGCAGGACACGATCATCGTGTTTTTGAAATTGTCCTGCGTGGTGTCGATGAAACGGCCTTTGAGTTCGTTCTTGTCGGAAAAGGCCAGCGAGTGGACGATAAAGTCGATTTTGGGCCAGCGTTTGGCCAGCGCCGCGAAGGCCGCATCGACCTGTTCCTCCTGCCCCGCGTCGCAAGGAATCAGGATGTCGGAGCCGACCTCTTTCGCCAGAGGCTCCAGCCGCTTGAGGATTGGATCGCCCAGATAGGTAAAGGCGAGCTCAGCCCCCGCCGCGTGCAGCGCCTGCGCGATGCCCCATGCGATGGAATAATCGTTGGCGACGCCCATGATCAGGCCGCGCTTACCCTTCATCAAAGCGGGAACGTTCATAGGATCAGGCCTCGTAAGTGGACAGGGCCAGCGTCGCGTTGGTGCCGCCGAAGCCGAAGGAGTTGGAGATCACGGTCCCGTGTTTCACCCCGTCGCGCCGCGTGCGCACGAGGTCCAGCCCTTCCGCCGCGGGGTCCAGGGTTTCGATGTTGGCGCTGGCGGCAATGAAGCCGTTTTTCATCATCAGCAGGCTGTAAATCGCTTCTTGCACGCCGGTGGCGCCAAGGCTGTGACCAGTTAATGATTTGGTTGAAGAAAATGCAGGAACATCCTGTTTTACAATTGAAAAAACTTCCTTCATTGCACCAAGCTCGGCTGTGTCGCCCACCGGGGTCGACGTGCCGTGGGTGTTGATATAGGTGACCGGCGACGGCACCGTGGCCAGCGCCTGTTTCATGCAGCGCACGGCCCCCTCGCCCGAAGGTGCGACCATGTCATAGCCGTCGGAGGTGGCGCCATAGCCCGTCACCTCGCCGTAAATCTTCGCGCCGCGGGCCAGTGCGTGGCCCAGTTCCTCAAGCACCAGAACGCCCGCGCCGCCCGCGATCACGAATCCGTCGCGGTTGGCGTCATAGGCGCGCGAGGCCGTTTCCGGCGTCGCGTTGTATTTGCTGGAAAGCGCGCCCATCGCATCGAACATGCAGGTCATGGACCAGTGCACTTCCTCGCCGCCGCCGGCGAAGACGATGTCCTGCTTGCCCATCTGGATCAGCTCGACGCCGTTGCCGACGCAATGCGCCGAGGTCGCGCAAGCCGAGGAAATGGAGTAATTCACGCCCTTGATTTCAAACGGCGTCGCAAGCGTGGCGGAATTCGTGGACGACATGGTCCGGGGAACCATGAGAGGACCCATTTTTTTCGGCCCCTTGCCTTCGCGCGTCGCGTCGTGCGCGGCCAGCAGATTGACCGTCGACGGACCGCCAGACCCCATGACGATGCCGGTGCGTTCGTTGCTGATATCGGCTTTTTCAAGGCCGGCGTCCGCAATCGCCTCGACCATCGCGACATAGTTATAGGCCGCGCCGTCGCCCATGAAGCGGCGTACGCGGCGGTCGACCAGCGCGTCGAGATCGATCACCGGCTTGCCATGAACATGGGAGCGGAAATTGAGGTCGGCGTATTCCTGCGCGAAGCTGATGCCGGATTTGCCGTGCATCAGGGAATCCAGAACCGCCGCCTGTCCCACACCGATGCACGAAACGATGCCAAGACCGGTGACGACCACGCGGCGCAGGTGTTTTTGCACGTCGGGGCTGAGATTCGGCTTGAAATCCGGGAACTGGAAATGGCGGTTCATGATGCCCTCACAGGGAACGGGGGTTGTCGAACAGGCCGACGCGCAGGTCGGACGCCTCGTAAATCACGGTGCCGTCGGCAATGACCTTGCCGTCGCCGATGCCAAGCACCAGCTTGCGGTTGATCAGGCGTTTGATGTCGACGACGTATTCAACCTTTTTGGTTTCGGGCAAGACCTGACCGGTGAATTTCAATTCGCCCAGCCCCAGCGCGCGGCCGGAACCCGGCGCACCGGTCCAGCCAAGGTAAAAGCCCAGCAACTGCCACAGGGCGTCGAGGCCGAGGCAGCCCGGCATCACCGGGTCGCCGATGAAATGACATTTGAAGAACCATAAATCCGGCGTGACGTCGAGTTCGGCACGAATGAACCCCTTGCCGTGCGCACCGCCTTCGGTCGAAACCTCGGCAATACGGTCGAACATCAGCATCGGCGGCACGGGCAGCTTGGCATTGCCGGGGCCGAACAGCTTCCCCTCGCCGCAGGCGATCAATTCGTCCCTGCTGTAGGATTTCTGGGGTACGAACCCCGCGTCTTTCGGCGCGATCTGCGTCATCTGGCGTCTTCTCCCTATCGAGGCCCGTTATAAAGACCTATCGCCGGGCAAACAAGCCATAATGGGCAGGGATTTTTCGGCCTTATACGGCGGCGCGGAAAGCGCCCATCATCGCGCGCAGGGCCAACGGGCGGGCAACGATGTGTTCGATATCCGGGGCTTCGCCCGCAGCCGCGACCGCAAGCATGCGGCCCGCCGCCTTGGCCAGCGCGATTGCCTGAATCGTCCGGTCGATGATGTGCATTTCCTCAAGTACCGTCAGGGCCAGCGGTTCGATCGAACGGATCAGTTCGGCGTTCATCGCAACCGGTACGTCGTTCGCGGGAATACCGTGGAGAAGCCCCACTTCCTCGGGCACGCCGTGGCGGATCGCCTCCTCCATCATCACGCGCATCAGATCGTCGAGCGCCCTTTCGATCGAGGCCTGATTGGAGATACCGGCATCGAACAGCAGCCGCGCCTGATGCGACCCCGCCAGCGCGGAAAGACCCAGAATACAATCGGCGATGGTCCAGCGCTGGGCCGCGATTTTCACATCGATGGCGCGATCGCAAATGCCGTGGGCGCTGAGTTCGTAGCGCACGCCGGTGCGCAGCGCATCGGCCATCAGGGCGTCGCACGCATCGTCGGCGCCGGCCATGGCGCGGATGCCGCGCCCGACCTCCACCAGCGCGTTGCGCGCGTTGAGCGACCATTCCAACCCGTCGCCCAGATAAAGCCGCGCAAGAGTGCGGCCAAGTTCGGTATCCTGTTCGGCGGCAGCGGCGGAGCGCAGCGCGGGGGCGACCCAATCGTCCGAATTGAGCGTGATTTCGATTTCTTCAAGGCAACGTTCGGCCGCAGCGTCAGGGGCGTCGTAATCAAGCAGGCATTCCGCCAGCGCGCCGCCCCAAAGATTGATCAGGCGCAGAAGGTTGACCGACGGCCCCTCCTGACACAGGTCGCAGGCCTGCCCATAGAAAGACTGGGCAATGTCGATGTATGACGGCAATGACCGGGAAAGCATTGAGGGATGATACCTTGGTGGGAAGCTACTGATTCGGAAGGGTGATTCGATACACTTAGCAGGCTAACTGGATTAAGGGTTACTCCGATTCCTCGCGTTCGTAAACGCCCCATAGCGAAGTCTTCAACACCCAGCCATGATAGCCGCTTGCGGACACGTCACACCAATTGTCCGCGCATTCGTTCAATTTTGCAACTACGCCGGGTTCCATCTGGGCCACGGGGCGGGCATCGGGTTCCGGTTTTTTCAAAATCGTCACTGGCGCCTTGCCCGCGATCAGGACGTGGCGGTTGCCGGAGAGCAGCGACTGGTGGACCCAGCCTTCCTCGCCGTCGCTGTCGCGGATTTTGCGCCATGTGTCGAATTCCTGAATCACTTCAAGCGGATAGTTGCGGCGCTGATAGACCCATTTGACCGGATAGCGCATCCCCGGCCCGGCGCGCACATATACAATGTCGGAGCGCAGAGAAACGAAGCGCGGCAGTGGGTAGCCGGTGACCGAGCCGACATTGTCGGCAAGCGGGATGGTTTTGCCCGTACGCGCGGGCGCATCGCCGTCCTGTGCGCGGGCGGCATGGTCGGCAAGCAGGCGGCCACCCGTCAAAACCATCGACAGCAGCACTGCGAAAAGGATAGAAAACAGCAGTTTCAACATTGGTCCGGTTTAGCCGCAAATCCGGCCCACAGCAACGGTGCAGCACCAGCAAGCCACGTTTCATGCACAAAACTTCGCCATCGCTTTCCGGCCCTGTATCCGTGGCGCCGATGATGGACTGGACGGATCGGCATTGCCGGTTCTTTCACCGTCTGCTGGCGCCCCATGCCGTGCTGTACACCGAAATGGTGACGGCGCAAGCGGTGATCAACGGTGCGCGCGACCGGCTTTTGGGATTCGACGCGGCGGAACATCCGGTCGTGCTGCAGCTTGGCGGCAGCGAGGCGACGGACCTGGCCGAGGCGGCAAAAATCGGCGCGGATATGGGATATGACGCGATCAACCTGAATTGCGGTTGCCCGTCCGAGCGCGTGCAAAAAGGCGCGTTCGGCGCCTGCCTGATGGCGGAACCGGCGCTTGTGGCGGAGTGCGTCGCGGCGATGAAGCAGGCGGTGCGCATCCCCGTCACCGTCAAATGCCGCATCGGCATCGACGATTGCGCGGCGCGGGACATGCTGTTCGCCTTTACCGACACGGTGCGCAAGGCCGGGTGCGAAACCTTTGTCGTGCATGCGCGCAAGGCGTGGCTTAAAGGTCTGTCGCCGCGCGAAAACCGCGAGGTGCCGCCGCTGGATTACGATCTGCCGTACGCGCTTAAACGCGAAACCGGGCTTGAAGTCATCCTGAACGGCGGGATTACGGACGCCGATGCCGCCGCCACGCATCTGGAACGGTTCGACGGGGTGATGCTGGGCCGCGCGGCATACCAGAACCCGTCCATCCTGCAAACGCTGGAGGCGCGCCTACACGGCACCACGCCCATGCCCCTTTCCACAGTCATCGCATTGATGGGCGAATATGCCGACAGGCAAAAGGAACGCACCGATACGCCGGTACATTCGATTACCCGGCACATGCTGGGGCTGGTCAACGGGCGGCGCGGCGCGCGGCGCTGGCGGCAAATACTGGGCGCCGGGTCGGTAGGCGCGACACGGGCGCGCGACGTGCTGATCCCGGCGCTGGAGGCCGTGGAAGGGGCGGATTAGAACGGTATAAAGCGCCCTCGCCCCCCTGTTTGCATCTGTGGTATGATGGCGCCAGCGATTCTGGACCGTTATGAACTGGCAAAAACTCGACCGCACCGAAACCGCCAAGATCATCCAGCGCGTTGGACAGACGCCGGATGGTGCGCTGTTTTCGTCCACCACCAGCGAGGCGACGGTGGCGGAGCTGCCGTTTTATCGCGGCATCATGCTTTTGCGGCTGACCAATTATGCGACATTGCCCAGTTTTTCGCTCGATTTCCTGTCGGACGGCACCAGTTTCTACCTGCTTGACGGATCGCCCGGCCCAATCCAGAAGGTGGCCGCGCGCGGCGCACTGAACCTGACCGAGCGCAACGTCGCCGATTACGTCGATTTCTTTTTCCGGCACGTAACGACCGAGGAAGGCGACATTTATCTGATCCGCGACCCGGATACGCTGCCATTCCTCGATTCCCTTTCGCTCGACCAGCAAATCCAGATCAAGCGCCGCCATTCCGAGGTCACGTCCGCTTATAACCGGGACGACGACACGTTTTCGGTCCAGGCCGACCTGTATTTCGCGGGTACGCTGCTGAAAGCAACGCTGACGGTCCAGGCCGACGGGGGAATCGAAGTTTCAAACCACGCCATGCTGCTGGGCGATCAGGGTCGGGACGGCAATGGCAACGGCGCGCATACGGGTAGAATGTGATGGATCTTCTTGGAAAGCTTAACAAGGGGTTAAAATTCGGCGGTGCGCAGGGCGGCGGCACCAGCGTCTATCACGACAACGAGGGGGCGATTCTGGACGCCGCGACCAAATTGCTGGCCAAATGCCAGACCGGTCAGGCGCTTTTGGATTTCGCGCGCGAAAACGGCATCGTCATGCATGTCATGCGCACGAAGCAGGATTTTGGATTTACCCCTGAAAAATCAACTGTTTACATATCAACCCCCGGCGGGCAGGACATGCCGGCCATGCGCGCGGTCATCCATCTGGCCGGGGCGCTCAGACAGGCCGAGCAGGAGCGGATTCCGGGGCTTGAGCGGCCCGTGCCCACAAAACTGCCCCCACGGGATCAGTTCGTGCGCACCCATGTGGCCAAGGACCGGGATACGCTGCTGACCCAGACCGCCGTGGTCTATGAGCTTGGGGATATTTACGGAATATCTGAAATAGTTGACGAGTTTGCCCGTATGGGATACCATTCTTTGTATGAAGCCTATAAAGAGGACATGAAATCCCAAGAGGCTTGAAGGAACAAATAAGTTCCGCCCGTTGTTGGGTTGTTTGAAAAGTTGAGGGAGCGCCGAAAAGGTGTGTGTGACATGAGATTTGACAAAGCTTTTGGAAAATTTGGCGAAGAAGCTGCAGCGCTTGCTGCTACTGCTTTTGACAAGCTGCGTTCTTTAAACGGTTCTGACGCTGTTAACGCACCGGCTGCGCCGCGTCCGACGTTTTAAGCGTCCGGCATAGTACCCGTTGTAATTCCACCGCAAAGCGGCCCCGATGAGGGCCGCTTTTGTTTTGGTCACACATCACGCCACCCGCCATTGCCCGGTTATTGCTGGCGATTCCTTTCCTGTCGTGATTGCTGTAAGCGTCCTAACCACGCAGCACACGAAACCTCGGCGTCAGCCTGAGATCGGTCACTTCGTTCGGGATGATGAATCCTGAGGAAGGTTCACGCTTTCGCCGCAGCCGCAGCGCGAAAGCTCGTTCGGGTTCCTGAAATCTAGGCGGGTGTTGAACCTGTCCTTGTGCAGCACCAATTCGGCCCCGATCAGCGAAAGCAGCATGGTTTTGGCGAAGTAGATCTTCACGCCATTGTTTTCGCTTACATCCAGATCTGGCGTCACGTCAGCCGCCGCAAGCGGCGTGAATTCGTATTCCCCGCCCGCGCAACCCTTTTTGTTCATGCGTACCAGCACGCCCGCGAAACCTTCCAGTTTCGGGGCCAGAAAGGCGGCGGCATCGGACGATACGGTTACAAGCGGTTTCATGTCGGCGGCCTTTAAAACATGTTGAGTTGCAGTTTTGCGGTTTCGGCCATGAAGGATTTATCCCATGGCGGATCGAAGACGATTTCGACCCGCACCTCGCCCACGCCGGGAATGGGCATCAGCGCATTGCGCACCATGTCCGGCATGTCCTGCGCCACCGGGCAGTTGGGCGATGTCAGAGTCATTTCGACCAGAATGTCGGTGACGCCGTCCGCGTCCGTTACCTCGATATCGTACATCAACCCCAGTTCGTAGATGTTCACGGGGATTTCAGGGTCGTAGACCTCGCACAACGCAGCGCGAATTTTTGGCCAGAGCGCGTGGCCGTTATGTTTGGTGAAGGGCGGCTCGGAGAGCGGGTCGAACTCGGTGTCCGTCGCGTCGGATGTGTTTTCGCACATGGTTTTATCGGCGGTCCGGGTCATGACAACAGCTTCGCGGCCTTGTCCAGCCCCGCCTCCAGCGCGCTTATATCGTCAGGCGTGTTGTACAGCGCGAGCGAGGCGCGCACCGTGCCCGGCACGCCGAACCGGTCCATCAGCGGCTGGCAGCAATGGTGACCGACGCGCACCGCCACCCCGCATTGGTCGAGAATCATGCCGATATCGGCCGCCGACGCCGTTTTGTGCACGAAAGACACAATGCAGGCGCGGTGCGACGCCCGCCCGATCACGCGGATGTCCTTGCGCGCGGACAGGCGCTTGAACAACGTATCGGCCAGCGCCTTTTCATGCGCCGCGATCGCGGGCCAGCCGATCGCGGCGATATAATCGACCGCCGCGCCCAGACCGATCGCCTCGGCAATCGCGGGGGTGCCGGCCTCGAACCGTTGAGGCGCGGGCAGATAGGTCGATCCGTCCAGCGTCACGCGTTCGATCATGTCGCCGCCGCCCTGATAGGGCGGCATCGCGTCCAGCACGTCCGCCCTGCCCCACAGCACGCCGATGCCCGTGGGACCGTAAAGCTTGTGCCCGGTCATCACGAACCAGTCGCAACCCAGATCGCGGACGTCGATCTTCATATGCGCGGCCGATTGCGCGCCGTCGATCAGGATGCGGGTTTCGGGATTGATCGCGCGGATGCGCGCGGTCAGATCGCGCACCGGATTGATCGTGCCCAGCGTGTTTGAAACATGGACGAAAGCCGCCAGCTTCGTGCGCGGGCCCACCAAGGCGGGCAATTTATCGAGATCGAGTTCGCCCGCATCGGTTACCGGGATGTATTTGACGACGATGCCCAACTGATCGCGCAGCATATGCCACGGCACCAGATTGGCGTGGTGTTCCATTTGCGTGAGCAGAATTTCGTCGCCGGGTTTCAGGTTGGCGCGGCCCCATGCGGCGGCGACCAGATTCACGCCTTCGGTCGCGTTGCGGGTAAAGACGATTTCGTTATCCCGCGCGCCAAGAAAGCGCGCGATTTTCGCGCGCGCGGCCTCGTACGCCGCGGTCGTTGTTTGCGAAAATTCATACAGGCCGCGATGGATGTTCGCGTATGGACCGGTCAGGCAGGCATCCATCGCGTCGATCACCGCGCGGGGTTTCTGGGCGCTGGCGCCGCTGTCGAGATAGACCAGAGGCTTGCCGTTCATCGTACCGGCAAGCGCCGGGAAATCGGCCTTCCAGTTCGGCAGTGCGGGGGACAGCGCGCGTTCAGGCAAGGTCATCTAGCCCCCCTTGCGCGCGGGCGGCCAGCGCGGCGGCCAGATCTTCGGGCAGATGGTCGAAGGCGGCGGTAACAAAAGCGCCCAGCAAAAGACGTTTCGCCTCCGCTTCCGGAATGCCGCGCGCGCGCAGGTAAAACAGCGATGCGTGGTCGAGGCTGCCGGTCGTCGTGCCGTGCGAGCATTTAACGTCGTCGGCGTAGATTTCCAGTTCCGGTTTGGTGTTCATCGCCGCATGGTCGGAAAGCATCAGCGTGTTGCACAATTGATATCCGTCGGTGCGCTGGGCCACGCGGTGGACGTGGATCTTGCCTTGAAAGACACCCACGGCCCGCCCAGCCAGTACGTTGCGGATAGTCTGGTTCGATGTGCAATCGGGCGCGGCGTGTTCGATCAGGACCGTGGTGTCCATGTGCTGACGTCCGCCCGCCATCTGAACCCCCCGCACCGCCGCGTGAGCGCCGGGTTCCAGCAATTCGGCCCAGAATTCCTGCCGCACCAGATGCCCGCCCGCGTTCAGGAACGTGCATTCATAAGACGCGTCCCGCGCGACGCGGACATGCGTGCCGCCCAGCACCGTGCGGTCGCGCCCTTCTGCGTTGATACGGATATGGGTGCAGCGCGCCCCGTGTTCGAGTTCGATTTCCAGCGCCGCGTTGGTATGAACCGGGGCCGCGCCCTCGGCCAGATAGTGCTCGATGACCGTCGCGTTCACGCCGGGGGCGATTTCCATCACACCGCGCGGGCTGGCCAGCAACGGGGCTTCTTCCCCCTGTCCGACATGGATGATTTCGACGCACGCATCGGATTGCATTTGCAGATACGGGCCGTCCTGCATGAACGCGGTATTCAAAGCCCACAGCATACCGTCGCCGAACCGGTCCATCGGCGCGGTGTCGTAAGGCAGTTCCAGCGCGTGGCCGGCAAGGCTTAAACGCGCATCGCCGAACACCAGATGCCCGTTCACGAATACCAGTTTGCGCGATTGCGGCACCAGCCACGGCAGAGTCAGAGGATTGACGGAAAGCGCAGGTTTTTCGGCGGGGCGCGGCGCCGCCTGTTCCAGCGCGGCTAAATTCGTATAGCGCCAGCGTTCCAGTTTCGGCGTCGGCAGGCCGCGGATTTTAAGCTGGTCAAGCGCGGCGCTGCGCCACGGCGCGCCATCGGTCGGGTTTTGCAAAAACCCGTGCGCCGTTTCGGGGCGGTAACGCGTGGTCGCCGCAAGGCTCATGCCGCGATCCCCGCATAGCCGGTGGCTTCCAGTTCTTTCGCCAGTTCCGGGCCGCCGGATTTGACGATCTTGCCGCCCGCCAGCACATGCACCGCATCGGGCACGATGTAATCGAGCAAGCGCTGGTAATGCGTGATGACCAGAAAACCGCGATCAGGCCCGCGCAGCGCGTTGACGCCTTCGGCCACGATTTTGAGCGCGTCGATATCAAGCCCGGAATCGGTTTCGTCAAGCACCGCGAAAGCGGGGTCGAGCATCGCCATCTGGAGGATTTCCATGCGCTTTTTCTCGCCGCCTGAAAAGCCGACATTGACCGGGCGTTTGAGCATCTCGTCGGTGACGCCGAGTCTGTGCGCATGGGCCTTGAGCGTTTTCAGGAAGGTCAGCGCGTCCATTTCCTCCTGCCCATTTTGTTTGCGAATGGCATTCACCGCGGTTTTTAAAAACGTCGTCGTTTGCACGCCGGGAATTTCGATGGGATATTGAAACGCCAAAAACAGGCCCGCGGCGGCGCGTGCCTCCGGCTCCAGCGCCAGCAGGTCTTTTCCCTTCAATGTGGCGGCGCCGTGGGTCACGGCGTAATCCGCGTGCCCCGCCAGCACGTTCGATAGCGTGGATTTGCCCGCGCCGTTCGGCCCCATGATCGCGTGCACCTGTCCAGCCGGAACGACAAGGTCGATGCCCTTGAGGATTTCCCGGTCGCCGACCGTGGCGTGGAGGTTTTTGATTTCAAGCATTACCCGACACTTCCTTCCAGTGAGATGCCGACCAGTTTCTGTGCCTCGACCGCGAATTCCATCGGCAGGTTCTGCAATACCTCGCGGCAGAAGCCGTTGACGATCAGGGCCACCGCCTCCTCCTCGCTCAAACCCCGCTGGCGGCAGTAAAACAACTGGTCCTCGTTGATCTTGCTGGTCGTCGCTTCGTGTTCCAGTGCCGCGCTTGCGTTGCGACTTTCGATATAGGGCACGGTATGTGCGCCGCACTGATCGCCGATCAGCAGGCTGTCGCATTGCGTGAAATTGCGGGCGTTGGCCGCGCCGGGCATTACCTTGACCGCGCCACGATAGGTGGAATCCGAACGCCCCGCCGAAATCGTCTTGGCGATGATGCGCGAACGCGTGTTTTTGCCCAGATGGATCATCTTGGTGCCGGTGTCGGCCTGCTGGCGGTTGTTGGTGACCGCGACCGAGTAAAACTCGCCCTGACTTCCGTCGCCCTTGAGGATGCAGGACGGGTATTTCCATGTGATGGCCGAGCCGGTTTCGACCTGCGTCCATGACACATGGCTGTTGCGTCCTTCGCACAGCGCGCGCTTGGTGACGAAGTTGTAGATGCCGCCGCGCCCGTCCTCGTCGCCTGGATACCAATTCTGGACGGTCGAGTATTTGATTTCGGCATCGTCATGCGCGACCAGTTCGACCACGGCGGCGTGCATCTGGTTTTCGTCGCGCATCGGCGCGGTGCAGCCTTCGAGATAGGATACATACGCCCCACGGTCGCAGATGATCAGCGTGCGTTCAAACTGGCCGGTGTTTTTGGCGTTGATGCGGAAATAGGTGGATAATTCCATCGGGCAGCGCACGCCGGGGGGCACGTAAACAAACGATCCGTCGGTGAACACCGCCGAATTCAGGCAGGCGTGTTTGTTGTCGCCCGGCGGAACCACGGAACCCAGATATTTGCGCACCAGATCGGGGTGGGTGCGCACCGCTTCGGAAATCGGGCAAAAAATCACGCCCGCTTCCTCCAGCTTCGCCTTGAAGGTGGTGGCGACGGACACGGAATCGAACACGGCGTCGACGGCAACGCCCGCCAAAATCGCGCGTTCCTTCAAGGGGATGCCCAGTTTCTCGTATGTTTCCAGCAGTTTCGGATCGACCTCGTCCAACGATTTGGGCGCGGTTTTGGTTTTCGGCGCTGCGTAATAATGCGCGTCCTGATAATCGATGGGCGCGATATCCAGCTTGGCCCAATCCGGTTCCGGCATGGTCAGCCACTGGCGATAGGCCTTGAGCCGCCATTTCAGCAGCCAGTCCGGTTCCGTCTTTTTTTGCGAGATCAGGCGGATGATGTCCTCGTTCAGCCCCTTGGGGGCGAATTCCATGTCGATCTCGGTGGTGAAACCGGCGGTATACGCACCGGACATCGCCTGAACCTGTTTGAGAGTGTCCGCACCCGCCGCCATCACGCCACCGCCTTTTTGGAGACCATGTCGGCCAGCGTGATGCTTTCAAACGCGCCACGCACCGCCGCGTTGACGGGATTCCAGCGCCCGGTCATCGCGCAGGCGCCTTCCAGCGCGCAGGGTTCGTCGTGACCTTCGACGCAGGCGGTCAGGCTCAGGCGCCCCTCGATCGCCGAAACGATGTCGAAGACGCTGATCTCCCCCGCCGGACGGGCAATGGCATAGCCGCCATTGACCCCGCGCACCGAGGTGACAAGGCCACCCGTCGCCATCTGTTTCAGGACCTTGGCCACCGTCGGTTCGGGCAGGCCCGCGCCTTCCGCGATCTGCGGCGCGGACAACGGCGCGCCGCTGTTGCGGGAGAGCATCTCCAGCACCACCACGGCGTAGTCGCTCATGCGCGAAAGCTTGATCATCAGCAAGGCCTTAAATCAGGACGAATTCAGTGCGGTTTATATAACAGCGCCTGACCGACATGGCAAATACCTGATTTTTAAGTGAGAATGGTTCGCAGCTTGATGGCCCGTACGGCAAAAAACGACTTTATGCCGCTAATTTCCGGCGTGCCGGCGATTACCCCGATAGCAAAACAGACGAAATATACATAACTTATTGAAATGGCATAAAAACCGCTAACACGAACACGACATTATCTTGACTAAAGTCAAGCGACAGCGCATCCTTATCCTGTATCATGGTTGGGTGCGGCAGACTGTCGCAATTAAGGAAATAAGATAGGATAATCAATGACAAAGGCGTCCATATCCTCAACTTATCTTACGCGTCACGAACGCTTTTTCAACAATGACGAGATTATTGTCAGCAAGACCGACCTGAAGGGCCGAATTACCTATGCCAATCCGCTGTTCATGAAACTGGCGGATATGGGCGAAAAGGAATTGCTGGGCGCACCGCATAGCATCATCCGCCACCCGGAAATGCCGCGCTGCGTGTTCAAGCTTTTGTGGGACACGCTGGAAGCGAAACGCGAAATCTTCGCCTATGTCGTCAACCGTTCGGCCAATGGCGACCATTACTGGGTCCTCGCCCACGCCACCCCCACTTTCGACGGCACCGGGAACATCACCGGCTATCATTCCAGCCGCCGGGTCCCCGACAAGCGCATCGTGAGCGAGATCATCGCACCGCTTTACCAAACCCTGCTGGCCGAGGAAACCCGCCACGCCAACGCCAAGGACGGCATGGCCCATTCCACCGCCATGCTGTTGAACATCCTGAAAAGCAAGGGGATCGCGTATGACGAATTTGTCTTCTCTCTCTAAGGCGCTTGGCCTTCAGGCCGGGGCGGCAGTCGTCGCGCTCGTTTCCTGCACCGCGCTGCACGGTCCCGCCGCGCTTGCGGGTGGGGTTCTGGCCCTCGCCGCGCTGGGCGGGGCCGCCTATTTCATCCTGCGCACGCAGCACGACATCGCCCGCGCCGCCGAGGCGTGCCACAAGCTGGAAAAAGGGCTGTTCGACACGCGGATCACCAACATCACCAATGGCGGCGAAGTCGGCGCATTGATGTGGGAAATCAACAATATGGTCGACCGGATGGACGCATTCGTGCGCGAAGCCGGCGCGGTTCTGGATTACGTCAGCCGCAACCAGTATTTCCGCAAGATCAAACCGGACGGGATGCTGGGCATCCTTCTCAACACCAGCCAGACCATCAACACGGCGGTCGAGCAAACCGCCGCGAAAATGAATCGCGCCGTCAGTGTCGCGGATTCGGTCGATTCCACACTGAAAAACGTGGTCAATGAAATTGGCGGATCGGTCGGCGACCTGTCGTCGTCCTCGACCACAATGAAATCGACAGTGCAGGCGACGCGTTCCAATTCCGACCACGCGGTCGAGAAGTCGGGCATGGCTTGCGCCAGCGTGCAGATGATTTCCGCCGCGGCGGAGGAAATGAGCGCATCGATCCAGGAAATCAGCCGCCAGATCGTGCGCACGTCTGATTTAAGCGAAAAGGCCGTGGCGCAGGCGGGCGAAACCCGCGCGATCATCGATACGCTGGTCGAAACCGCGCGTCAGGTCGGACAGATCGTCGCCCTGATCGACGAGGTCGCCGGGCAGACCAATCTTCTTGCGCTCAACGCCACCATCGAATCCGCGCGCGCGGGCGAAGCGGGCAAGGGTTTCGCCGTCGTCGCGAACGAGGTCAAGGCGCTGGCCGCGCAAACGGCGGAAGCGACCGAAACCATCCGCGGCCAAATCGAACACATCCAAACCATATCCGGCAACGCAGCGAATTCTTTCGCAGGGATCGAGGCCGACATCAAAAGCATCAGCGAGTCCGCGACACTGGTCGCCGCCGCAGTCGAGGAGCAAACCGCCGCATCCAAGGAAATCGCCACCGGCGCGCAGCGCGCGTACGAGGGCACGGCGTCAATGGCCGACGATCTGCGCCTGATCAACGAGGAAGCGGTTAAATCCGACGACGCGGTGGGCGGCGTGATAAAGGTCAACGAGCATTTGTCAGGCAGCATCGTCGGGCGTGTCGAGCGCCTGATGCACGACATGGCTGGGTTTGTCGCGGACCTCAAGCGCGTGGGTTGATGGGATAGGCTGGCATCCAGTCATCCAATTTTCGCTCCGTCATGAGAGTAGGACAAAGTCCAACGCGGCAATCCATGCCGCGTGCCCCCCAGCCACCTTTGTGGATTGCTTCGCGCTTGCGCGCTCGCAATGGCCGCGTAAAGGCAAAGAGATCAGGCGGCCTTTTTCTTCAGGCTTTCCAGCAGGCCGGATGCGAAGTCTGAAAGCGTGTCGTCGCGCGCGCCCATGACGACGATGCGGTCGCCGGGTTGTGCCTCAAGCAGCGCTGAAAGGCCGCAGGCATCACGCGTTTCACACCAGTGCGCGCGCGGACCGATGGCTTCGCAAACCTGTTTCGTGCCGATGGCGCGGTCGGCGGTGCCGCCCAGATAAAGCGGGTCTGGCATATAGATGCAGTCGTGTTCGTCCGTATGGGTGCGGAACGTTTCGGCCAGTTCGCGCCACATCAGTTTCAACGGTCCATAGCCGTGCATCTGGAAGATCACCAGAAGCCGCCCCGGATGGCGGCGCAGGGTGGACAGCGTGGCCGCGATCTTGTCGGGGTTGTGGGCGAAGTCGTCGATGACCGCAACGCCCCCTGCCTCGCCCACCCATTCCATGCGGCGCTTGATGCCCTGAAACCGGGCCAGAATATCGCAGGATTTCTCGACGCCGATGCCATATGCCTCGGCCGCCGCGATCGCGGCCAGCGCGTTGGAAAGGTTGTGTTCGCCCGGCAGATCGAGCGAGAGCGCGACGCCGTTGACCACGGCGGCGGTCCCCTCCTCCAGATGATAGACATGCGTCGTGGCGTAATCGCGCCCGGAATCGTGCAGGCTGAAGCTTCGTGCGCCGGGGCCGATCAGCCGCGCGCTTTCGGCGTTGTCGGCATTGACGACCGGCACGCGCGCACGCGCGACGAAGTGGGAGAACAGGGCGCGCAGCTCATCCAATCCCTTGTGATCGACCGAGATATTGGTCAGCACCGCGACATCGGGATCGTAGAGCGCAATCGACCCGTCACTTTCGTCGCATTCGGTGACGAAGACATCGCCCTTTCCGGCCAGCGCGGTAACCCCGTAATTCTTCATCACGCCGCCGCACATCACCGTCGGGTCCAGCCCCGCTTCCTTGAGGATATACGCGATCATGCCCGTGGTTGTGGTCTTGCCGGACGTGCCGCCCACCGCGATGCGGCGGGGAAAGGCGTTGAAAATTTCGGCCAGAAGTTCGGCGCGTTTGAGGATTGAAACGCCCGCGTCGCGCGCGGCCTTTACATCGGGCACCGTATCCTCGACCGCCGCCGATACCACCAGCGCGTCGATATCATGCACACCGGACCCGTCCTGCGGGTGCAACGCGAATCCGTCCACCTCCAGCCGCGCGAATTTTTCCGGGCTACGGCCCTGATCCCGCCCGCGGTCCGAACCGGACACGCGGTGCCCGCGCCCTTTAAGGATATAGGCCAGCGGCATCATGCCCGATCCGCCGATGCCGGAAAGGAAGTAGTGTTTTTTATTGCCCGTCGCCGTCATATCACGTCCGCTTACGCCGGTCCCTTGCCGCGGGTCAGCGCGGCGAGGATTTTGCCCTGAAGCGACGATCCGTCACCGGAAAAATCAGGCGGGGAAAGTTTCAGCGGCGCGGCGGACGCCTCGGTCATAATCCGTGTCACCGCCCCAGCGGTGCGCCTGTTCCCCTTGTCGCGCTTTTTCCCTGCGGTCATGAGGTCTTCCGGATGCTGAGCGTCTTAACCTGACAGGCGTCGCGGAAACCCTGTTTGCCGCCGGTGCGTTTGAGGCCGGAATCCTTGTAGCCGCCAAAGGCGTTATACGGCCCGGAATAATCGACGCCGTTATGCGATATGCTGCCTGCGCGCAGGGCGGCGGCGATTTTTTGTGCGCGGCCTTCGTCTTTCGTGAACACGTAACCCGACAGGCCGTAGGGCGTGTCGTTGGCCATGGCAATCGCATCGTTATCCGTCTTGAAGGTCCGGATAGGCAGGACGGGGCCGAAGACCTCCTCGCACCATACGCGCATATCTGGCGTGACGTTGGTCAACAAGGTTGGCGCATAGTAAGCGCCTTTCAGGTTTTCGGGCACCGCGCCGCCGGTCACGCAGACCGCGCCCTTGGCGCGCGCGTCCGCGACCTGTTCGATCAGGCGTTTTTGCTGGCGTTCGGCCACAAGCGGGCCCAGATCCGTATTTTCGTCCAGCGGGTCGCCGAGTTTTTGTGATTCAATAATCGCCTTCAGCGCCGCCACGGTTTCATCAAGCCGGCTTTCATGGACCAGAAGGCGTTTGAGGCCGCAGCATATCTGGCCGTTATTGATGAATTTGGCGCCGTAAATCGCCTCGGCATTCGCCTGAACATCCGCATCCTCGCATACAATACCGGCATCGGACCCGCCGAGTTCCAGATGCGCCGGGATGAATTTTTCCGCCGCGATGCGATAAAGTTTTTTGCCCACCGCGCTGGAGCCCGTAAAGCAAATCAGGTCGATATCGGCACGGACCAGCGCCTCGCCCACCTCTCCGGCGCCGTAGACCATGTTGATCACGCCCTCCGGCATGCCGGATTCCCTGATCACCTCGTTCAGGCGGCGGTAAAACAGCGGCACTTCCTCGGACCCTTTCAGGACCACGGTGTTCCCGGCCAAAAGCGGCTGAAACGCCCCCATCACGAAATTGGAAAGCGGGAAATTCCACGGCACGATAACCGCCGCGACGCCATAAGGCTCGAACACCGTCTGGTGACGCTCGGTTTCGTTTTCAAAGGTGGTTTCCGGAGCAAGACACGCGGCCGCGTTGTCGAGATACCAGCGCATATGCCACATCGACCAGTCATGCGTGCCGCGCGCGCCCTTGACGGGCATACCCATTTCCTGCGCCGTTGCCTGAATCAGGTCTTCGGCATGGTTCTCGATCGCCGCAACCAGACGGCTTATGGCCTTGAGGCGGCCATCAACGCCCAGTGCCTGCCATCCGGGTTGGGCCGCGCGCGCCTTTTGCACGGCGGCGGCGATATCGGCGGGAGTGGAAACCGCGACCTCGCCCAGAACCGCGTAATCGCACGCGGGGTTGGTCGATACCAATGTCGCTTCGTTCCTGATTTTCTGTACCGGGTTTGCCATGGCGGACCTCGTGTGCTGGTATCCGTCTTTTTCGCATATTCCGGCCGTCGCCGTCAAAGCGGCAATTTACGGCTATTTCACCGCCGTAAAGCGCAAGTCGGGGTATTTGTCCTGCGTGTCGCCCAGATGCCACGCGTTGCGTGCCAGAAAGACCGGGTCGCCGTCGTGGTCGTCGGCCAGCGCCGACTGGTTTTTATCAAGAAACTCCTTGAGCTTTTTCGCATCGTCCGCCGCGACCCAGCGCGCGGTGTACAGGGCCACGTCCTCGAACTTTACCGGAATGTTGTATTCGGTGCGGATGCGGTCGGCGAGGATTTCAAATTGCAGCGCACCCACCACGCCCACGATCCAGCCGGAATCGAGTTTGGGTTTGAAGACGCGGGCCACGCCTTCCTCGGCCAGTTGGACGAGCGCGGATTCCAGATGCTTGGCCTTCATCGGGTCAATGGCGCGCACGCGTTGAAGCAGTTCGGGCGCGAAAGACGGGATGCCGGTAAAGACCAGTTCCTCGCCTTCCGTCAACGCATCACCGATGCGCAGGCCGCCATGGTTGGGCAGGCCCACGATATCGCCGGGAAACGCGGTTTCCGCCGTTTCGCGCTCGTTGGCGAAGAACATCAGCGGGGTATGGATGGTCAGTATCTTGCCGGTGCGCACGTGCTTGAGCTTCATGCCCTTTTTGAAAACGCCCGAAGCGATGCGCGCAAAGGCGATGCGGTCGCGGTGCTTGGGGTCCATGTTCGCCTGAATTTTAAAGACGAAGGCGGAAACGGATTTTTCGCCCGGATCGATACTGCGGTCCCTTGTCGGCTGCGCGCGCGGCGTGGGCGCAAGGTCGCGCACGCCGTTGAGCAGCTCGCGCACACCAAAATTGTTGACCGCCGAGCCAAAAAACACCGGGGTCATGTGGCCTTCGAGATAGCTTTGACGGTCGAAGGGCTTGCACGCGCCGCGCACCATCTCCACCTCCTCGCGCATCTGTTCGGCCAGATGCGCGGGAACCAGCGTGTCGATGCGCGGGTCGTCGAGGCCCTGCATCATCACGCCCGCGTCGGTGCCGCCGCGTTCAAACAATTGCAGGCGATCATGCGCCAGATCGTAGGTGCCCTTGAAATCGCGCCCGCCGCCGATCGGCCATGTGGCCGGGGTCACGTCCATGGCAAGGCGCTTTTCGATGTCGTCGATCAGGTCGAAGGGGCCCAGCGTGTCGCGATCCATCTTGTTGACGAACGTGATGATCGGAATGTCGCGCAGGCGGCAGACCTCGAACAGTTTCAGGGTCTGGCTTTCGATCCCCTTGGCCGCATCGAGGACCATGATGGCGGAATCCACGGCGGTCAGCGTGCGGTATGTATCTTCGGAAAAATCCTCGTGCCCCGGCGTATCAAGCAGGTTGAAGATCGTATCCGCGTATTCAAACGTCATCACCGAGGAGACGACGGAAATGCCGCGCTCCTGCTCCACCTTCATCCAGTCGGACTTGGCGCGGCGGGCATCGCCGCGCGCCTTGACCGCGCCGGCCATCTGGATCGCGCCCCCGAAAAGCAGCAGTTTTTCGGTCAGCGTCGTCTTGCCCGCGTCGGGGTGCGCGATAATGGCGAAAGTCCGCCTGCGGGCGATTTCCTGTTCCGGGGTCATGGTGTGGCGGTTTTACAGGCTTTGCTGGAAAAAGAAAACTACGTTATCGCGAGCGCCTCGCGGATGGAGGGCGCGGGCGCGGCGCTGGTTTTGCCTGCGTGCCAAAGCGCCAGATAAAGCGGCCCCCAGGCGGCCTTGGCCCCCTCCGGCGTGTGCAGGCGCGCGGTCAGCGCCGCCATTTCGCGGGCGGTCAGCAGCTCGCGCAAAACGGGCTGCCGGGGCAGAAAATCCGCTAGGTCGCGCGCCATATCCGCGATCCAGCCGCCTACCGGCACGGTAAAGCCGCGCTTGCGTTCAAAGGCACGGGCCTGCGGCAGGGCACCGTCAAGCCAGTGTCTGAGCAGGTATTTTCCATCCCGTCCGCGCAGTTTCAGGGCATCCGGCAGGCCGAAGGCGAATTCGGCCACGCGTTCGTCAAGAAAGGGCGTCCGCCCCTCCAGCCCGTGCGCCATCAAGCAGGTGTCCAGTTTGACCAGCAGGTCGCAAGGCAGGTAACCTGCGATGTCGCGGGCCTGCAGGCGTTGCAGGCGCGACCATGCGCGCGGCAGATCCACGCCGTCCTGCGCAAACCAACGCCGCCAGTCCTTCCACGGGCGGGAACGATAGCGGCCATAACCCGCGAAGAGTTCATCGCCGCCTTCGCCCGAAAGCACCACTTTTTGTTCGCGCGCGGCCACGGAGGCCAGTTTCCATGTCGGCAGGATCGCGTAATCGGTCACCGGATCGTCCATATAGGCGGCGATGGCCGGCAGCATGGCGTCGAAATCGGCGGCATCGAACAGCACGTCCACGCCTTGCGCGCCCACGGATTCGCGCACGGCGCGCGCGTAATCGCGTTCGTCGCCCGCGCCCGGCACGTCGAAATACGCCGTATAGGTGCGGATCTGCGCGACATCGCCGCGCAGCGCCAAGGCCGCCATGATCGCCGAGGAATCCACCCCGCCCGAAAGAAACACGCCATACCCCACGTCCGAACGGCAATGCAGATCGACGCTATCGCACAGAATGTCGTTGAGTTCGAGCAGTGCCTCGGCCCGGTCATCCGCGCGCGCAGGCTGGAGCGCCAGAAAGCTGCGGATCGACGACGATACCAGTTTCCCGTGTTCGTACAGGCGGCTTTCGCCGGGCTGCATACGCGCGATCGCGGGATAGGGCGTGAGCGTTCCGCCGATGAAATTGTGCCGCAGCACGGCGCGCAGGCGCATGACATCGATATCCGGCGCGGCGAAGCCGCCCGCAACCAGCGCCTTGGGTTCGGAAGCGAAGGCAATACCCGCGGCGGTTTCGGCCAGATATAGCGGCTTGATGCCGAACGGGTCGCGCGCGAGCAGCGTGCGCCCTGCGCCCGGGTCGTAAATCGCAAAGGCGTACATGCCGCGCAGGTGGTGCACGCAATCGACGCCGTGCGCGTCATAGGCGGCCAGAATGGTTTCGCTGTCGGAATTGGTGCGGAATGTATAACGGCCCGAAAGCGCCGCGCGCAATTCGCGGTAGTTATAGATTTCACCGTTAAAGACCAGAACGCGGCCCTTGTAATCCGCGATCGGCTGGGCCCCGCCCGCCAGATCGATGATCGAAAGGCGGGTATGGACCAGCCCCACCGCATCGTTTACGGCCATGCCGTTTCCATCCGGCCCGCGCGTGGCCAACGCATCGCGCATCGCCGCCAGCGCCGGTTTTTGCGGCGCGTTCCCCGCGTGCGCAATAAACCCGCCGATGCCGCACATTATTTTCCGCCTTTGATTTTGCGGCCGTACAGTTCCAGCGTGTGGTGGACCAGATCATAGCCCAGATCGCGGGCGATTTCGGCCTTGAGGCGTTCGAGATTTTCGTTCTGGAATTCGATCACCGCGCCGCTATCAAGATCGATCAGGTGGTGGTGATGGTCGGCATTTACCTCAAACCGCGCAAAATTCTGGCCGAATTCGCGGCGATCGACCAGATCCATTTCATCCAGCAGGTTGAGCGTGCGATACACCGTAGCCATGGAAATGGACGGGTCGATGGCACGGGCACGGTCAAGCACGGTTTCAACCGAGGGATGATCGGTCGCATCCGTCAGGACCTGCAGGACGGTGCGGCGCTGGCCGGTCATCTTGATTCCGGCGGCGGCGCATTTGGATTCGAGTTTTTCGAGCGTGTCGCGATTTACAGGCATGGCGGAAGATTAACGGGGAACCGGACAATGTTCAATCAGCACAGCATCAGCATAGAGGCAGGCGGCAGATGGCGGTGGTGCCTTTATCCTGCACCGAAGCCAGTTCAAACACTCCGCCCTGCAATTCGGTCATGGCGCGGGCCAGCGGCAGGCCAAGCCCCGTCCCCTGCCCCTTGGCCACGCGCGGATCGGCGACCTGTCCGAACGGCTCCATCACCGTGGCAAGCTTGTCTTGCGGAATGCCGATGCCTTCATCGACGACGGCGATGACCAGCATGTCGCCCTCGATCGCGGCGCGCAGGCGGACTTGCCCGTTCGCATGCGAAAACTTGACCGCGTTGGAAAGAAGATTGAGCAGAACCTGACGCAACATGCGCGGATCGACCGGCACGGGCGGCAGGCCGGGTGCGATATCGAGATCGATGCGCACGTTGCGTTCGGCGGCGTGGGGATGCATCAGGCGGGCCGCCTCCTCCAGCAGCGCCGGAATATCGGCGGGGCGTTTTTCGACCTTCATGTGCCCGGCTTCGATCTTCGACATATCCAGCACGTCGTTGATGATCGTCAGCAAATGGGTCGCGGAGAAATGGATGTCGCCCAAATATTCGCGGTACAGGTCGTTGTCGATACGCCCCAGCGTGCCTGAAAGCATCAAATCGGAAAAGCCGATGATGGCATTAAGGGGCGTGCGCAGTTCATGCGACATATTGGCCAAAAACGCGGATTTTGCCTGATTGGCGGTATCGGCTTGTTCCTTGGCGCGGCGCAAATCGCGTTCGACCTGTTTTAGCTGGGTGATATCGACCAGCGTCGAGATACGGAATTTGCGGCGGCCCGAAAGTTCGATCACGCCCGAAGTCGCGATGATGTTGGCCAGCCCGCCGTCGCCGCGCAGGATTTTGAGTTCGCGCGATTTTTCGACATTAACGTTATTTATAAAATCGTCGTGACGTTTGCGCGCGATATCATGTTCATCCTCGGGCACCATGACGGTAAATTCCTCGCCCACCAGATCGACCGCGCGCCAACCAAAGTTGCGGCAAAGCGTGTCGTTCACCCGCACGACGCGGCGGTTGTGGTCGGTGACCAGAATGCCGACGTCGCTGGCGTCGAAGATGCTGGTGAAGATGGAGAGCGCGTCGTCACGTTCGCGGCGCAGCGCGTCCTCGTTCGGCGACGGCAGGCGGGCGGTCATGTCGATCGCGATCACGCGGCCTTCGTCGTCTTTAAGCGGGTTTAGGAAGAAGGGACGCAGCTTGACGCCGTCGGGCGCCAGCGGAATGCACTGGACGGATACCGGCATGCCCGACGAAAAACACACGCCGAAGGACTGGATCACATGGGTCTTATTGGCGACTTCCAGCAGGTCGTCGATCAGCCGTCCGTCCAGCCCATCCTGTTTCTGGCCGAAATATTCGCAGGCCGAAGGGTTGGCGCGGTGGACACAGAAAAACCCGTCTTCGCGCCGCTCGATCAGCAGGCGCGGCTCAGGCCAGCCCGTGAACAGGCGCTCGTAAATGCTTTTATCCGGCATTTCAGTATTTTACGCGATTTTTGCCTTATTTCAAAGCGTGCCGAACATGCGGTCGCCCGCATCGCCCAACCCCGGCACGATGAACGCGTTGGCGTTCAAGTGGCTGTCGAGCGCCGCCGTATAAATCGGCAGGTCGGGATAAAGGCCGTGCACGTATTCGACGCCCTCGGGCGCGGAGATCAACGTCACCACCCGGATATCGGCCAGTTTCGCGCCAGCGTTCAGCAGGATTTCAACCGCCTTGGCCGTCGAATGGCCGGTCGCCAGCATCGGATCGACCAGAAAGATCGGACGGTCGAGTTCCCTTGGCAGGCGGATCAGGTATTCGACCGGCAGTTTCGTTTCCTCGTCCCGGTACAGGCCGATATGGCCCATATGGCAATCGGGGAACAACGCCTCGAACCCCGAAACCAGTCCCAGTCCCGCGCGCAGGATCGGCACCACCAGAACGGATTTTGCGGCGGCCAGCATGCGTCCCGGCGTTTTTTCCAGCGGGGTTTCGACCGTACATTCGCGGGTAGGCAGATCCGCCGAGGCCTCGTAAGCCAGCGCCATGGAAACCTCGTGCACATAGGCGCGGAAAGCGTGAACGGAGGCGTTTTTATCGCGCAGGCGCGCCAGACGGTCAGCGACTACGGGATGGGCGGAAACAATCAGGTTTTTCATGCCCTAACCAAGCCATTCCTTTTCGCAGGCGTCAAGCGTGTCGGTGCGGATGGCGGCGCGGATTTCGCGGAACAACTGCATCATCACCGCAACGTTGTGCATGGACAGAATGTGTTCGGCCAACGGCTCCTTGGCCTGCACCAGATGATGCAGGGTGCCGCGCGTGTATTGGCGTGAAATGTGGAATGCGCTGTCGGCATCCAGCGGCGTGGTATCGCCACGGTATTTCGCATTGCGCAGGTTGATGCGCATCCTTGGCTGGCCCTTGAGCAGCATCGTGCCATGTCCGGCCAGCCGCGTGGGTTCGACGCAATCAAACGTGTCGATGCCCGCGCGGACGCCGGCAAAAATATCCTCGACATGGCCTATTCCCAGCATGTGCACGGGACGGTCACGGCGCACGCATTCCATGGTCGGCGCGACGATGTCGTGCAATTCGTCCTTCGATTTGCCGAAATAGCCGCCGATCGCCATGCCGAAGAAATCCTGTTCGTTCACGCGGGCGGCGCTTTCCGTGCGCAGATCCATGTAGTTGCCGCCCTGAACGATGCCGTACAACGCCTGTTTGCCATCGCCTGTTTCGGCAAAGCGTTTGATGCAGCGATCACCCCAGCGCAGCGACATGCGCATCGATTGCGCGTGGTAATCCTTGCCATGGGCGGATGAGGTACATTCGTCGAGCTGGTAGATCAGGTCCGCGCCCAGCGCACGCTGGACATCCATGGATTTTTCCGGCGTCAGGTGCAATTTTTCGCCATTGAGGTAGGAATAAAACCATGCCCCTTCCTCGTCGATTTTGATCAGTGATTTGCGCGGGGCCTTTTTGCCGCGCATCTTGATTTCGTCGCTGCCGCCCTCGTAGCCCATGATGAAAATCTGAAAGCCGCCGGAATCGGTCATGATCGGTCCGTCCCAGACCATCATGCCATGCAGGCCGCCCAGTTTTTCCACCACCGCCGGCCCCGGACGGACCAGCATGTGATAAGTGTTGGCCAAAACGATTTCGGCGCCTGCAGCCTTCGCTTCCTCACCCGTCATGCAGCGCAGCCCCGCATGGGTGCCGCAGAAGATGAAATTGGGGGTTTCGATCGCGCCGTGCGGGGTGGTTAGACGACCAAGCCGCGCACGGGATTGCGTGCACGGCTTGAGAATGTCGAATTTGAAATTCGGGTAAAGCGACACTTAGCTGGCGGCTTTGGCCGCTTCCTTGACCTGTTCGCGGATTTTGCGCAGGCGCGCGTCGAGTTTCGAGGGCGTCTGTTTAAGCAGCCACGCATCCAGGCCGCCATTGTGTTCGATGGTGCGCAGGCCCGCCGCCGTGACCTTCAGCGATACAAAACGCTTCAGGCTTTCGGAATAGGCGCGCGCATCGCGGATATTGGGGTTGAAGCGGCGCTTGGTCTTGTTGTTGGCGTGGGACACGGCGTTCCCGACCTGGCGCATTTTTCCGGTAATCTGACAACGGCGCGTCATGGCGGCCTTCCTTTTCATTCAAAGCAAAATGTTCAATTCGGGGCGGACCTTAGGGGATTTGAGGCGAAAAGGTCAAGCCTTTTTACGCCCCATCCCGAGCCCTACCAGATGTTCGAGCGCGGGGTCGCCGCGATATCCCGGCACAACAGCCTGTAAATGGCGGATGACCGAGGCATCGTCGCCCCGGCGGGCGGCTTCCTCCAGCGTCGTGACGGAACGGCGGAGAAGCGCCGAATCTCCGGCTTGCGACACGGCGGCCAGAATTTCCGGCGAATCCGTACCCACGCGGCGTTCGGCGGCGTCGAACAGCTCCTCGTACATCTTCTCGCCGGGGCGAAGGCCGGTGAATTCAATTTTTATGTCCAAATCCGGACGCAACCCCGCCAGCCGGATCATCTGGTGCGCGACGTCGAGAATGCGCATCTGTTCCCCCATGTCGAGGACGAGAATGCGTCCGCGTTGGTCCGGCGCGCGCAGCGCGTGGGCGGAGGCCTGAAGGACCAGAGAAACCGCTTCGGAAATCGTCATGAAAAAGCGACGGATGTCCGGATGGGTCACGGTCAGCGGCCCGCCTGCGGCGATCTGTTTTTTAAACAGCGGTACAACCGAACCGGACGAGCCCAGCACGTTGCCAAAGCGCACCGTGATAAAGCGGGTGGTTCCACCCGCATCGTCCAGCGAACGGGCCAGCATTTCGCCCACGCGCTTGGTCGCGCCCATGACGTTGCACGGATTGACCGCTTTGTCGGTTGAAATCTGGACCATGGTGCCGACACCGAATTCGGCGCAGGATTCGGCAACGATACGGGTGCCGGAAATATTGGTCAGGACACCTTCAGACGGGTTCGCCTCAACCAGCGGGACATGTTTGAGGGCGGCGGCGTGAAAGACGATGTCGGGCTGGAATTCGGCGAAGACCTTGCGCACCTGTTCGGCCACGCGAACGTTGCACAACAGGCAGCGCCACGGAAAATCGAGGCGCAGATCCTTCATGTCGAGTTCAAGCGCGTACAAATTATATTCGCTGAAATCCAGCAAGGCCATCGCCGCCGGACCCAGCCGTGCGATCTGGCGCGAAAGCTCGCCCCCTATGGTGCCACCCGCACCGGTGATGGCGACGCGGCGGCCCGCAATGAGTTCACGCATCGAGTTAAGGTCCAGATTGGCCTGCGGACGGCCCAGCAGATCCTCGATCGCGATGGGGTTGATCGGCGGCGCTTCGTCCACGCTCTCAATCCCCTCGTGAAAGGCCGTCATGTCGCCAAGACGCGAAAGGCGCAAGCCGTATTTTTCCGGCGCTTCCAAAATCGCGGGCGGCACGTCCATCAGATCGGCCCCGCCGCCCGGCGCGTTTTCGGTAAAGACAAGGCGCTGGACCGGGCGTCCGTTGTCTGTCAGGTCCCGCAGGATGGTTTCAAGATGCTTGGGTTTGCCCAAAATCGGCACGCCGTGCAGCATTTCGCCGAACAGCGTGCGGGATTCATCGACCACGCCCGCGATATTGTAACCGAAATAGGGGTTGAGGCGCGACACCCGGATATAACGTTCAGCCAGCGGCCCCGCCCCCACCAGCACCACACGCGGGCGCGCGACGCCCGACGCCTCGGGGTGGCGGGTCGGCATCCCTTCGTACACCAGGCGGTGCAGCAGGCGCTGGCCCACCACCATGGCGCTTAACACCAGCCCTTGCACGACGATGAAGCTGGGCGCAAACAAAAAGGCGGGCCAGAGAAAATGCTGGAACAGGCCAAAGGCAAACAGGGTCGCCAGAACCGCACGCCCGATATCAAGAAGGTCGCGCATCGAGGTATAACGCCAGACATTGCGATGGGTGCCGAACACAGCCGAGGAAAAGACATAAAATATAGCGAATACCAACGCCTGCCGCACCAGTGCGTCGAGCGAACCAAGGTCGCCACGGTTATAAATCGCCACGGCCGCAGCGACCGATGCCATCGCGAGAATGGAATCGAACCCCAATTTGATGATTTTGCCTTTCAGTCGGCGCATGGTATCCCTTTAAGAACCGCGCAATCTTAGGGGCTATGGCCGGGCATGTCATCTGAAATCACCATCTTTCCCGCCGACATTCTGGCCGTTGTCGACGGACTGGCGCCACAGCCGCCAGGACCGGACAACCCGATCGAGGCCGCCATGACGCTGATGGACGCGCGGCCAGAACCGGCACAGTTGGTGCGCGTGGTGATCTACCGGTTCGACGACGGTCCCACAGCGGAAGCCGATCAATATCAGGCCGCATTGCAACAAGGCCGCCTGCCGCTGCACGGCGCCGCAGCCGCGCTGGATTGCGACTTACAGGTCATCGAGCTTGGCTCGGGCGGCGTGAACGCCACCGACAACGCCCGCGCCGCCGCCTTCGGCATGATGGCGGCGGAACAGGATACGGGTCTGCTGGCCGTCGCCGGGTTCGGCGCCGAGTCCGCCGCGCGCGCCGCATCTTGCGATCCGGCGCGATTTTTTGCCACCGCCACGCCGGAAACCGCGGCGATTTTTGGCGCGATCATCGCCGCCGCGCGCGCAGGCATTCCCATCATCGTCGAAGGTGCGCAAGGGCGTGCCGCCGTCCGCGCGCTACGCCAGATACGCCCGGATACCGCGCGGCATGTCTTTTTATGCGGCGTCGATGCCGACGAGGCCGGGGTCCATGTCTTCGGCGAAAACGAACCGAACGAAACCGGTTATGCCGCGGTGATGCTGGCCAGCGTCCTTCAGGGCGAACACCGACGCAGAAAGGCGGCGGTCTGATGTCCATCGACATTCACGCGCGGGTCAGCAACGTCGTCACCACGCCGATGATCATCCTGCGTTGGATCATTTCGGTCGCGCAGCTTCTTGTGGTTTTAGGGTCTGACGCGCTGTTCGGCATCCCCCTGCCAGCACCCGCGCTTTCCTGCCTGATCGGCGCCAGTTTCGCGATCAACATCTATGCGATGAAAAAGCAGCAGCGCCGCCAGCTCTCGGAAAACATCGTGTTGTGGTATTTCATTTTCGACATCTCGCAATTTTGCGGCTTTCTGTTCTTCACCGGAGGCACTGAAAATCCGTTCAGCGTGTTCCTGCTGGCGCCGCTGGCGATGGCGGCGTCGCTGCTTTCGCTGTTCAGCCTGTGTCTTTTGATCATGCTGACGGTGCTGGGGGTGAGCATTTTGTCCTTCGCCTACATCCCGCTGGAATGGCCGGATCCGCAGCCGGTATTTTCGCCCGCCTACCAGCACGGCACATGGGTCGCGCTGATGGTATCGCTGGTGTTCATCAGCTTTACCGTCTGGCGACTGGCCATGGAAACGCGCCGGGTGACCGAGGCTTTGGTGACCACACGTTCAATCCTTGAGCAAAAGCGCCGTATGTCCGCGCTTGGCGCGCTGGCGGCAGCGGCAGTGCACGAGCTGGGCAGCCCGCTTGGCACCATCGCGGTGGTTACGAAGGAAATGGAGATCGACCTTCTGCCGGACGATCCGCTGGCCGAGGATGTCGCGATTTTGCGCGACCAGACCGAGAAGTGTAAAAAAATCCTGGCCGACCTTGCCAGCAACCCGGACCGCACGCTGGCGGAAACCACCGCACCTATGCGGTTAGACCGAATGCTGATGGAAATCGCCAGCGCCTTCGACCCCGGCGACGGGCGGGTGCGTTGCACCGTCGTATCGCGCATCCCTGAAAACCTTCCGGTGATCGGCAAGACGCTGGCGCTGGAATACGGCATCGGCAATCTGATCGGCAATGCCATGTCCTATGCCCGCAGCGCGGTCGAGGTGGAGGTGGAGGGCGATGCCGATGCCATCACATTGAACGTGCGCGACGACGGGCCGGGGTTTGGCGCGCAAATCCTCCAGACCGTCGGCCAGCCTTATATCTCCACCCGCGACGACGACGGCACCGGGCATATGGGATTGGGCATCTTTATTTCCATCAACCTGCTGGAGGGGACCGGGGCGAAGTTGCGATTCAACAATGCGCTGCCGCCGAAAACCGGTGCAACGGTCCAGGTCATCTGGCCGCGATGGGTGCTTGAAGGCAACGAAGAGCAAGGATAAACTGGGCCGATGAGCGATCTGTCCGCCCCCGCCAGCAAGGGTCATTTATTGATCGTCGACGACGACATGGTACTTGCCGACCGCATGGGCAAGGCGATGGAGCGGCGCGGATTTCGCGTTACTGTTTTCTATGCCGTCGCGGACGCGCTTGAGTGGGTCGACGACCATGCGCCCGATTACGCGCTGGTCGATTTGCGGCTTGCGGATGGCAGCGGCCTCGACATCACCCAGAAAATCAAGGACACCGTGCCCGATTGCCGGGTGGTCATGATGACCGCGTACGGGAATATCGCAACGGCGGTGGCCGCGGTGAAGGCCGGGGCCGTCGATTACCTGACCAAGCCCGCCGACGCGGATGCGGTGGAAGCCGCGCTTTTGGCCGATGGCAGCGGCGGCGCCGCCCTGCCCCCGCCGCCATCCCGCCCGATGAGCGCTGAACGTGTGCGCTGGGAACATATCCAGCGAATTTACGAACAGTGCGAGCGCAACGTATCCGAAACCGCCCGGCGGCTGGGGATGCACCGGCGGACGCTGCAACGCATTCTTGCCAAATACGCGCCGCGCGAAAACGCGGATTCCTAGACTACAGCCAGCAGGAACAGAATCGTGCCGGTCAGCAACAGCGTGACCGCCTGAAGATAAAGCACACGCCCGATGTCGCGGCTTTCCAGCCGCGCAGTGCCACGATCCGGCCCGACCCACGGCGCCATGATGCCCGCGCCCGCACGATCCTGCCGCGGGCCGCCAAGGGCCAGACGCATCGCATAGGCCGCAACCAACAGCGGCAAACCGCCCTGAAGCAGCCTGGGCCAGCGCGTGACCCGGAAGAAACCGGGCAGTGCGCGAAAAAACGACGACCCGGCGGAAAAGAACAGCGCCACCAGCACGACCGGAAAAATCAGCAACGTAGGCACCAGCAGCAGCAAGGTCGCAAGGGCGTTGGTCACCGCGGCGAAAGCGCGCGAGGTGCCGTCCTGCCCGGTCGCGAGCGCGAGCGCCATGACCGGCCAGTACAGCGCCAGAACCTGCCATCCGAACAGGATAAACAGCACAAGCGGCGCGGCCAACCGTATGGCGAGCGAGCGGATCGCGGCGGTGCATGCGACGCGGATGATGCCGCTTTCGTCCAGCGAGATCATGTTGGTATAGGTCGCCCGCGCCAGCACCATATAAGGACGCGGCGCGCGGGAATCGGACAGGATGCGCGAAAGCGCGCGCAGCGGCGCGAACCATCCCACCGTGCCGGTGGATAACGCGACCAGAAGCGTCAGCGCCGCGCCCCCTTGTCCATAGCGGTGCGCGAAATGCAACAGCGCGGCGACACCACCGAAAAATGCCATACAGCCCAATGCCAGCACCATCACGCCGCGCAAGGTCAACGCGCCGTCTGGCCGCCCCGCGCGATTGAGGCGCGCGGCCATCGGGTAAAGCAGCATGTCGGCGAGTTTTTCCATCAACGGACGCGGGTCGGCACGGTGTCCAAAGGCAAGGCCGCGCCCCATATCGAATAAAAGCGCGAGCGCCAGACCCGCGAGCGCCAGAAAGGTGCGGTTCTGCAACTGGGATACGTAAACTGTCAGATCCATCCCGGCATTAGGACATGGCGGGCGTAAAAAGTCACAGACTTTTAAATGGTTTGAGGCTATATTAACCTTGGTTAACATCCATGGACGCCCTGCCATGCTTTATCATTTATACGATCTTTATCACGCCTCGATGACCCCTGCCCGCGCGACGGCGGAGATGATCCGCACCACGTTGCAAAACCCGTTCGTGCCGATGTCGTACACGCTGGCCGGACGCACCATGGCGGCG
This sequence comes from Rhodospirillales bacterium, assembly GCA_023898805.1. Taxonomy (NCBI): domain Bacteria; kingdom Pseudomonadati; phylum Pseudomonadota; class Alphaproteobacteria; order Rhodospirillales; species Rhodospirillales bacterium. The sequence goes on along the minus strand of CP060260.1, from coordinate 1,804,979 downwards.
TCGGCCGAGTTGTTCGAGCGCGCGACGCGCAAATTCGGTCGCCCCGAATTCGGGCTGGGCAGCACCACGATCGACGGACGCAACGTCGAGGTGATGGAGGAAGACGTCATCGTCAAACCGTTCTGCACGCTGATGCATTTCCGGCGGCGGATCAAGCGCCGCGACCCCAAGGTGCTGGTGGTCGCGCCGATTTCAGGGCATTTCGCGACGCTTTTGCGCGGCACGGTCGAAGCGTTGCTGCCGCATCACGACGTCTATATCACCGACTGGGAGGATGCGCGTCAGGTGCCGCTGGCCGCCGGGCGTTTCAATCTGGACGATTATATCGCCTATGTCCTTGAATTCATCCGCCACCTTGGGCCGGACGTGCACGTCATCGCGGTGTGCCAGCCCGCCGTGCCGGTCTTCGTTTCGGCCTGCCTGATGAATAAATGGAAGGATGCGAAGGCACCACGCTCGATCATCCTGATGGGCGGACCGATCGACCCGCGCGTATCGAAAACCGCCGTGACGGAGCTGGCCGAACAACGTCCATTGAAATGGTTCGAGCAAACCGTCACCACTGACGTGCCGTTCTATTACCCCGGCGCGCATCGACGGGTTTATCCGGGCTTCCTGCAACTGGGCGGGTTCATGTCGATGAATCTGGACCGGCATATCGGATCGCATCTCAAATTCTTCCAGCATCTTGTGCAAAGCGACGGCGAAAGCGCCGATGCGCACCGCAGATTTTATAACGAGTATCTGGCGGTGATGGACCTGCCCGGCGAGTTTTATCTCCAGACCGTCGAAATCGTGTTCCAGAAACATCTGCTACCCAAACGGCAGATGAAATGGAAGGACCCCGAAGACGGCCGCCTGCACGACGTCGATCCGCACGACATCACTCATACCGCGATTTTGACCATCGAGGGCGAGCTGGACGACATTTCCGCACGCGGCCAGACAGAGGCCGCGCACGGCCTGACGCCCAACCTGCCGGCTGCAAAACATTACCATCATTTACAGGCGCAGGTCGGGCATTACGGCATTTTCAACGGGCGCAAATGGCGCGAGCAGATCATGCCGCGCGTACGCCATTTCATCCGCGCACAGGATCGCAGCGTCGATAAAATTCCTGCCGCGGACCTTGATGTCATTCCCGATCTACGCGCCGAGCACTGGCAGAGCGCGGCGCCAAAAAGTCCAAAACCGAAAAGCGCGAAGCCAAAAACCACAAAGCCGCGCAAGCGCCGCTGATCTTTTTTCAAGTGGTTGACGGGGGCAGGCTTGCGCCCGCACAGGTGTTGACGGAGGCGGGCTTGCGCCCGCACAGGTGTTGACGGAGGCGGGCTTGCGCCCGCACAATGAACGAACGTCATGTTTTTTCGTTCGACCACGCCCAAGCCGCCGCACATCCCGCCAGAGGGACTTGAAAACGTGCGCGTCGTGCGGTCCGGCACGGCACGGCGCGTGGCGCTGCGCGTCGACCCGGCGCGGGGGGAAATCTGTCTGGTCGTCCCCAAGCGCGCATCGGAAAAAACCGCGTGGCGTTTCGCCGATGCCAACCGCGAATGGATCGACGCGCATCTGGCGAAACTTGAAAAACCCGTTCCGTTGGCGCACGGTTCGGTCCTCCCCGTGTTCGGGCGGGACCGGTTGATCGTGGTCACACTAGGTACGGGCCGCGTTACGCATTGTACACTGAACGACACGACTCTTGCGGTGTCCACGCCACGTCCGGACCCGGCCAGCAATATCCGCCGTTATCTATACAGGATTCTTGAAACACGGTTACGTCCGCTGGCCGAAACCAAGTCGCAACGCATCGAACGCAGCGTACAGGGCATCCAGCTGCGGGACACGCGCGCGCGCTGGGGCAGCTGTTCGCCGGACGGACGTTTGATGTTCTGCTGGCGGCTGGTGTTCACGCCCGACCATGTCATCGATTACGTGGTCGCGCATGAATGCGCGCATCTGCGGTACATGAATCACTCGCAACGCTTCTGGGATTTGTGCCAGTCGCTTTGCGAGGATATGGACGGCGCGCGCGCGTGGCTTAGCGCGAACGGGGACCGGCTTCTGTGTTACGGTTCGCCGTCATGAAATCGAGCGCGGACTGAAGAATCGTCTGCGCGGCCAGCGCATCGACCGCCTGTTTGCGGCGGGCAAAGCTCAGGCCCATATCCTCGGCCATCAGGCGGTGTGCATCGGCGGTGGACAGGCGTTCGTCCCACACCGCCCACCATAAATCCAGTCTGGGGGCCAGCATCGCCATATAGTCGCGCACGGACTGGCAGCGTGGGCCTTCGGCGCCGTGCGCCTCCAGCGGCCAGCCGACGATCAAGCCCCGAACCCCGTAATCCGCGATCACGGTTTTCAGGGCGGCGACATCAGCCTCGAATTTGGCGCGGCGAATGGTCTTAAGCGGCGTTGCCAGCGTCTGGCCGGGGTCGCACAGGGCCAACCCCAGCGTCCGGGTGCCGTGATCGATGCCCAGAAGCCGCGCATCGCGCGGGCAATCGGGCCACGCATCTTCAAGATATTGCAGTGCGGGCGGTTTCATTATAGATGTTGTGGCGCATGAGCATCGACAACGCAACCGTGACCAAGATCGCCTCTCTCGCCCGCATCCGGGTGGCGGAGGACGAAAAAGCCAAATACGCCAATCAGATCAACGGCATCATGACATGGATCGAGCAGCTTAACGCCGTCCCCACCGACGGGATTGAGCCTTTGGCCAGCGTCAACAACATTCCCCTGCCTCTGCGCGCTGACGTCGTGACCGATGGCGATAAACAAGCGGACATTCTGGCCAACGCACCGGAAACGACCAGCGGCTTTTTCGCCGTGCCCAAGATCGTCGAATAAGCCGGTTTTTTCTTAAATCGTAGTACGGAACTTTTTTTCTCTCTGTCTGTTGGAAGCGGCACAACCAACAGGGGGTATTCCCATGAAACTGCAATCCATTCTTCTGGCCGGGATTTCGGCCCTTTGCCTGACCGTATTCGCCACCGGCGCTTTTGCCGCCGATAAGGCCATGCCGCACAGGATGCATCATTATCAACATAAAAACTGTGCACCCGGCATGGTCGTCGATCAGGAAGTCATCAAGGAAAACTATAACGTCATCGGCACGCGCAAGGTGGGCATGGTGGGCGATCGCCCCTATCCGATCATCGCGGCGCATGTGAATGGCGAGTTCGTGGGCGATTTTGCCGCGATGAAACATGGTCGTGTCAAGACGATGATCAAACACGAGCCGATTGATTACACCACCGGCGGCGGAAATTATTACACCAGCAGCGGAGGCGCCTATTATGCGGACAACGGCCTGAACATCCATGTCCACGACATGGGCAACTTCAACAACTAAGCACGGAACCGACCTTGCCGCGCCCCCGCCTGAAAAGCGGGGGCGTTCGCCATTGCCGTGAAATTTTCCCGGAACAAGTTACGGCCCACGCGCATTGGCAATGCGTAATTCAAACCGATCGCATGGAGATTTCATCATGAAACGCACAATGCTTTATTCCACCATTCTGGCCGGCGTCATGGGCGTTGGCACGCTGGTCCTGTTCAATCAGGGGACGCAAGCGATGAGCCTGTCCGACTTTTCGCGCGCAGACCAGAAAATCGTCACGCAGGACGGGCCCAAGGCGGGCGGCGCCGTGCTGGTGCGCGAAGATATCGTCTATCCACCCAGCGGCGGCGTAGCAAACGTTACGCCAGCGCAGGGCACGGCGCGCGCGGGCGATGTTGGTACACCGGGCGTGGGCATCGACGGACATGTCGATGTCACCACCATGCCGAACAATGCCTATAACCGCACCGAAGCGCAGATCGCGGATCCAGGCGCGCTTTCCCACCCGGCGACCCATGCGCGCGGTGACATGCTGCCCGCTTCGGAAACTGTTCGTGCGCGCGAATGGCCGGGCGGCGACACCTCTGCCACCTACACCTTCAATAACTGATCAGACGCCCCCTGAAACCCGCCCGGATCATGTATCGGGCGTGTTTTTTACGTGTTTTTTGCCGGCGGCACGTATTTTGCTATAGGCTTCAGGTATGAAGCATCCGACATTGTTGGCATTATTTGCCGTAATATTTGGCTTTGCGGCAGCGGCATGGCTTGATCATGCAAGCGTGGCGCGCGCCGGCGATGCGCAAGATACGCAGGAAAGCATGCCCTCGAGCGCGGCGATCGCGCGGTCGCAAGGATTTACCATCATGCCGAACGGCACGATTTTGTATGAAGAAATCCCGGCCGAGGGTGAAACCAGCCTTGAAAACATCGCCCCGGCGGCGGGCGGACCGGACGGCGAGGCCCCGCGTTTCATCTATGACCCGTTGACCCAGACTTATCGCCGCACCATCGTTGACAGGAACGGCAATTCCGGCCAAGACGTAATCAACACAAACACACGTTAAATTTCGCCGCCGGAAGGGCGTTTATGACCGAACTCACCGACCTTAGCATTGCCGAGGCCCTGAAAGGGCTTTCCAACAAGACTTTTTCCGCCGTCGAACTGACACAGGCCCATATCAAGGCCATGGAGGGCGCGCGGCATCTGAACGCCTTTATCACCGAAACGCCGGAGATCGCACTTGAACAGGCCGCCGCAAGCGACAAGCGCATTGCATCCGGACAAGCGGGCAAGCTGGAAGGCATCCCCCTCGGAATCAAGGACCTGTATTGCACCAAGGGCGTCCAGACCACGGCGTCGAGCAAGATCCTTGAAGGTTTCGTGCCGACCTATGAATCCACCGTGTCGCAAAACCTGCTGGATGCAGGGTCGGTGATGCTGGGCAAGCTGTCGTGCGACGAATTCGCGATGGGGTCTTCCAACACCACATCCGCCTTCGGCAACGTCATTTCCCCGTGGAAGCGCAATAACGGCGATGGCCGCGACCTCGTGCCCGGCGGATCGTCGGGCGGATCGTCGGCCGCCGTGTCCGCGCGGCTGTGCCTTGGCGCGACCGGCACCGACACCGGCGGCTCCATCCGCCAGCCCGCCGCGTTCACCGGCATTTGCGGCATCAAGCCGACCTATGGCCGCTGTTCGCGCTGGGGCATCGTGGCGTTCGCGTCGTCGCTCGATCAGGCCGGGCCGTTCGCCCGCACGGTCGAGGATTGCGCGCTGATGCTGGAAGTCATGGCCGGGCACGATGCGAAAGATTCCACCTCCGCCAATCTGCCGGTGCCGGATTTCCGCGCCGGCATGACCGGCGACATGAAGGGCCTGAAAGTCGGGATTCCCAAGGAATACCGGCCCGACGGGCTTTCGCCCGAAATCCTCAAATCATGGGATGACGGGATCGCGTGGCTTAAAGACGCGGGCGCAGAAATCGTCGACGTATCGCTGCCGCACACGCAATACGCCCTGCCCGCTTACTATATCATCGCGCCGGCCGAATGTTCGTCGAACCTTGCGCGGTATGACGGGGTGCGTTACGGCCTGCGCGTCGAGGGTCAGAATTTGAGCGACATGTACGAACTGAGCCGCGCCAAGGGTTTCGGCGCGGAGGTCAAGCGCCGGATCATGATCGGCACCTATGTGCTTTCGGCCGGATATTACGATGCGTATTACATCAAGGCGCAGAAAATCCGCCGCCTGATCGCCAACGATTTCGCCGAGGCCTATACGAAATGCGACGTGCTGCTGACCCCGGCCACGCCCTCGCCCGCCTTCGCGGTCGGCGAGAACGAGGACGACCCGGTCAAAATGTACCTGAACGACGTATTCACCGTGACTGTCAACCTTGCCGGCTTGCCCGGCATGGTGGTGCCCGCGGGTCTGTCGTCGGACGGTCTGCCGCTGGGCCTGCAGATCATCGGCAAGGCATGGGACGAAGCCACGGTGTTCCGCACCGCGCATGTCATCGAGCGCGCGGCCAAATTCACGGCCAAACCGCAAACAATCCTGAAGAAAGCAGCATGAACGATTTTACCGCTAAGAGCGCGAAGAACAGCTAAGTTTCGCTAAGTTATCCTTAGCGGCCCTCAGCCTTCCTTAGAGAACTTAGCGGTAAAAAAATGGAGTCAAACATGGCAGAATTGATCAAAGGTGAAACGGGTGCGTGGGAAATGGTCATCGGGCTGGAAGTCCATGCCCAGGTGATCGCCAATTCCAAACTGTTTTCCGGTGCCGCCACCAGTTTCGGGGCGGAGCCGAATTCCCAGGTTTCGCTGGTCGACGCGGCGATGCCGGGGATGTTGCCGGTTTTGAATACGCATTGCGTCGAACAGGCGGTGCGCACCGGTCTTGGCCTGAACGCCACGGTCAATATGACATCGGTGTTTGAGCGCAAAAACTATTTCTATCCCGACCTGCCGCAGGGCTATCAGATCAGCCAGTACCAGCATCCCATCATCGGCAAGGGTTTCATCGAAATCGACATGCCGGACAGCACGACGCGCACCATCGGCATCACGCGCCTGCACCTTGAACAGGACGCGGGCAAGTCGATGCACGACCAGCACCCGACCAAATCCTATGTCGATCTCAACCGTTCCGGCTGCGCGCTGATGGAGATCGTTTCGGAACCGGATATCCGCTCGGCCGACGAGGCGGCGGCGTATCTGACCAAGCTGCGCATGATTTTGCGCTATCTTGGCACCTGCGACGGCAATATGGAGGAAGGGTCGATGCGCTGCGACGTCAACCTGTCCGTCCGCCGCCCCGGTTCACCCTTCGGCACGCGGTGCGAGGTCAAGAACGTCAATTCGATCAAGGCCGTGACGCAGGCCATCGAATATGAATGCCAGCGCCAGATCGAACTGATCGAAGGCGGCGGCACGGTCAAGCAGGAAACGCGGCTGTGGGACCCGGTCAAGCTGGAAACGCGCTCGCTGCGATCAAAAGAAGACGCGCATGATTACCGCTATTTCCCCGATCCGGACCTTCTGCCGTTGACCCTGACCGACGATCTGGTCGCGCGCATCAAGGCGTCCCTGCCCGAATTGCCGGATCAGAAAAAGCACCGCTTTATCGACGATTACAAGCTTAGCCCCTATGACGCGGGCGTGCTGATCGCGGAAAGCGGGCGGGCCGCGTATTACGAAACCGTGGCCGCCGGGCATGACGCCAAGATCGCCGCGAACTGGGTTTTGAACGAGCTTCTGGGCCGGTTGAACAAGGACGGCATCGCGCTTGAAAACAGCCCGGTTTCCGCCGCGAAGCTGGGCGGGCTGATCGCATTGATCGCCGACAACACGATTTCGGGCAAGATCGCCAAGGACGTGTTCGCCGAGATGTTCACATCCGGCAAGGACGCCGCCGCGATCGTCGAGGAAAAAGGCCTGCGTCAGGTCACCGACACCGGCGCGATCGAAAAGATCGTCGACGAGGTCGTCGCCGCCAATCCGGACAATGTCGCGGCCTATAAGGGCGGCAAGGACAAATTGTTCGGATTCTTCGTCGGGCAGGTGATGAAGGCCTCGCAGGGCAAGGCCAACCCGGACATCGTGAACAAGCTGCTCAAGGATAAGCTGGGTTAAACCGCATGGGTTACGTCGATCAGGGGCTGGCAAACGGCGAGCACGTGCTGTATCGCGCGCGGATCGCGCTGGTCAGCATGATCGCCGGATTCATGTGGCTTGCGATCTTCGTGCTTGGCGGGTTGCTGTTCGCGTCGATCCACGGGATGGAAAATCTCGCCTATATATTCCTGATCGCCGGGCTGTTCGCCGCCGCGCATATCGCTATGGTCTATTACGGCACCGAGCTGGGCGTCACCTCGCGCCGCATCGTCGCCAAAACCGGCATTATCCGGCGCGATACCATCGACATCGCGCTGGAGCGCGTGGAAAGCATCCAGATCGCGCAAAGCCCGCTGGGCCGCCTGTTCAATTACGGCTCGGTCCGGATCACGGGTACCGGCACCTCGCACCCAATGATCCACGGCATCGCCGATCCACTGGCCTTCCGCCGCGCTTTCGCCGATGCCTGCGAACGCGGAAACGCCGATGCCGGAAAGAGTTGATTTGCCCCGCTGAACCGGTAATATCCACCCGCGCCCACGGGCGCGCCTTTTAAATGCGGAGACGTGGCCGAGAGGCTGAAGGCGACGGTTTGCTAAACCGTTATACGGCCCTAAAGCTGTATCGAGGGTTCGAATCCCTCCGTCTCCGCCATTTGCTTATCCAGACCTCTGGCGAGGTCTTTTTTATTGCCGAAAATATATGCTTCTCTTTTCGTCGCTGCCTGTCTTTTGCGGGATAAAGCTCGGCACAGCCATACACCTCTTTACAAATTTCTGGTCATAACGACGGGCTGCGCCGCTTTGTTCCACGATGGCGTCGATTTTTCCCGAATTGCGAGTGTCTTCATGAAAAGCAAAACCGCCCTTGCCAGTGTTTCCTTTTTTGCTGATCACTTATTTTCCGATACTTGACAGGCCGCGCATTTTGATGTAGGAATATAGTCACAAACAGGCGGAATCCGCATTTCGGGCGGAGTCCGCCTTTTGTTTTTCTACCATCCCATCCATGAAGGACATATCCATGAAAATCAACGTGACCTGCGGGCTGCACGGCACAAGGCGCACGGCGTGTCCGTCGCTGCAAAACGTCGTGCCTTCGACCGTGTTCGATATCGACGCCACGCGCATCGCCAGTTACGGCGGCGGCGGTGGAAAATGGTCCAACCTTGTCGCCGCACCCGCCGACGGCGCGGCGCAGGGCGCCTATGATTTCTATCTTGGCGTAGACGGCGCGGCATCGACCGACGACCCGGCGTTCAACGGAACGCCCGGCGCGCCCAGTGCATACTGGTCTTTCGACGGGGGCGATCTTTTTTCGCTTAAATCCGGTGTCAACACGTCATTCCTGAACGCCTTGCACAAGACCACCGGCGGCACGCCGTGGTGGTTGGCCGTTGCCTACAGGCCAATCGACGCGGCATCGTCAGACGCCTTATTCGCGACGCAAGGAACATCCAGTTCGAGCATTGGCATAAACCTGCTTCAGGGTAGCACGGAGCGCATCGCGTTGATCCAGCGCGGCGATACGAACCTTGTCGCCACGTCGTCGACGGCTTTCCCCGCCATCGTACCCGGCACGGATACGCTGGTGATCTTTTCCTATTCCGCCGGTGCCTGCCGATGTTGGATCAATACGCGCACGAAAATCGAAACCACGATCACACCAAACGCGTCGGCCAGCAATGCCGCCAACCCGGCACAAATCGGCGCACGCGGCGCGGGGCTATATCTTGAAAACGGCACAAGGATTTATGCGGTATCCATGGGAAATGCCTTTATCGACGACGCGCAGGCCGTGAAACTCATCAACGCTTACAACCTCCGCCACGCAAGGATTTACGCATGATAGAGCTAATTAAATGCGTAACGGCGACGACCTGTAAATCGTTGTAATCTTTATAGTGCGTATCGTATGCTCGAATACATTTTGATCTAATATTTTTAGATGATTTCATTGCCTATCTTTGTTTTTTGATTTTTTGCCATCAATAAAATCATTCACAAAAATTTTTTACAAAATTATATGCAATAGAGTTTTTAAATTAACCAGGAAAACAAGATTAAGATTTAAATGGCCCTCCGCTTAGCCTTATGCTTGCTGATAGCAGCTGTATTTATCCAGCCAGCTTACGCACAAACTGTTTTGATTCACGATGGAGACACTCTCACAATTGAGGGAATCAAAATCCGGTTATGGGGTATAGACGCACCAGAACTTGGGCAATATTGTCAAAAAAACGGAACTAACGTGCCATGTGGAAAAATGGCAAAGATTGTATTGCAAACCTTTATTGGAAATACAGGAAACATCGTCTGCAAAGTTATAGATATTGATCAATACAAAAGGAAAGTAGCACGGTGCAAGGTAGATGATGCCGATATAGGGGGCATGATGGTACTGGCTGGTTATGCTTTAGCGTACAGAAAATACAGTGGGGATTTTTATCTAGAGGAAGAAAAAGAGGCGCGTATAGAAAAACGCGGTCTATGGGGAATGAATTTTCGCGAACCTTGGGATTGGCGTAAAAATCACTAGTACCACCTTAAATCCCGCACAATGATTCCGTCGCTCGTATGTGTTTCCTGCATCCTGTGTGCGCCGCCTTTTCGTGCCTTATATTATGCCGCCCGCCCCAATCCTGCCATCGAAAGTCCCCGGCATCACCCTGTCTTGGCCCCTGTTTTGACGCAGGGTGCCGCCTAAATGGTTCCATGCCCGCCATGGGCAGGAAAGAGAGCTTATATGAAATCGACCATGAAAACCGGCGTAAAACTGGGTGCCCTGGCGCTGGCCGCAAGCACCATCATCGCGTTTGGCGCAACGCCCGCGCAGGCCGATCCGCACGGATATGACCACGGGCGCGGCAACTGGCATTCAGATCGCCATGAATGGCGTGGAGATTATCATTTTAACGACGATTCACGTTATCGCGGCGGTTCAGGTTTTTATTACTATGATCGCGCGCCTATGGTCGTCATCGGCGATAGCGACCGCATCATCATCGGCGATTATTTGAAGGCGCATTATCGCCCGCAGCCGCGCGGCTTTAACAGACCCTATCTGGTCGGCGCACCTTTACCACGCGATGTCATGTATCAGCCGTTACCACGCAACGTTCTGGTGCGGCTGCGGCCCGTACCGTCGGGGTATGAATATGTGCGCGTGGATAACGACATCCTGCTGATGGCGGTGGCGACGCATAAAATCGTCGATGCGGTTGCCATTTTAAGCCGACTTTAAGCCACAGGCCGCGACCCACAAAGGTCGCGGCTTTTTCTTGATGTCGCTTATTGATTACCCTGTAGGTACTTGTCGAGATCGTCAGAGGGCGCGGAGGACGGCGCGGGCGTCGTCCCTTTCGTGCCGTCGGCGGCAGGCGTTTCGACCGTGGTCGTGGTCGTCGTGGTGGAGGTTACGGCATCTTGCGGTGCGACGGACGGCGTAGCCGATGTCGCGGGCGTCGTCGGCGTTGCTGTATCCGTCGTCACCGTCGTCGTGGTCGTGGTGGTCGTCGCCGCATCGGATGCGGAAGGCGGGGTTTCCGTCGTTTCAGGCAGAGTCTGAACCGGTGTCTTGGCCGCCGCCTGTGCCTCGGCCTTTGCCTTGGCCGCTTTGGCTTTCGCCTCGAGAGCAGCGCGTTTTTTCGCCTCGGCATCCGCCTTCGCCTTGCGGGCCGCGTCTTCCTTGGCCTTGCGTTTCGCGGCTTCCTGCGCCTTGATCTTGGCCGGATCGGCGCCCATCGAATCCTCCGGCGAGAGGACGGGTTTCATCTTCGCCCCGGATGCGGTGGTGGTCGTGGTTTTCACGGTCGTCACAGCCATAGGCGCCGCGGCCGCGGGTTGCGGATTTTGTATCGGCAGGCTTACGGTATCGACTGTCTGGACCTTCGGCGCGGTTTCACGCGCTGTCAGAGCCGGGTTCAGATCACTGTCCATGATCGGCTGCATGCGCACCGGTTTCGGCGTCTGGATCTGCGCGGTGCCGACGCGGGCCGCATCGACCTGATTGTCAACATTCGCTGTGGGCCATTCCGGCTTCGCGCCTTCGCCGATTTCGCGGAAATCGACGATGATCGGATTGGGGTACCCCCACATCGCGCCGCTGGCCGCGTCATAGCTTGCGCCAGGAAGAATGCCGAACAGGGTATTGCCCCATGTGCCCTTGCCGGTCGTGCGCGACGGCACGATGAAGGTCACGTGCCGGTTCTGGGTGCCGTAGCAATCGGCCTGCAGGTCCTTGTGCGCGCGTTCGAGCACAACCGACCCTGGAAACTGGCCCGCGTTGCGGTATTCGCCGGTGGTGAATTCGCAATGCGCGGCGGGCGAGCCACGCACCACGACGTCGACCTTTTGCGTGCCGCCATCCATGATGGTGCCGCATCCAGCCAATGCCGCCGCAGATACCAGCGCCAGACCCGTCATCCAGTTTTTCGTGCCGTTTTTCGTGCGCGTCATTCCAATTCTCCCCGCGAAAATATATCGGGGCATTGTAGCGGCGCGCCGGTCGGCGGCAATCAGGCGGCTTTGGTTTTGCCCGATTTACCCACAGACGGCGTAAAGGTCAGCTCCCCCTTGGCCAGACCGATGGTCACACGCGCGCCGTCAAGGATTTCGCCCTTGAGCAGGCGTTCCGCCAACGGATTCTGGACATAAGTCTGGATCACGCGCTTGAGCGGGCGAGCGCCATAGGCCGGGTCGTAGCCGCGTTCGCCCAGAAATTCCCGCGCGTCCGGCGTGACGTCCAGCGTCACCTTGCGCCCCTCCAGCAGCTTTTGCAGGCGGGTGAGCTGGATGTCCACGATCGCGCCCATATGGGTACGGTCGAGCCTGCGGAAAAGCAGGATTTCATCCAGACGGTTCAGGAATTCGGGCCGGAAGCGGGTGCGGACTTCGTCCATCACGCCTTTTCTGGCTTTTTCCACGTCCTCGCCGTCCTTGAGGTTCACGAGCAGCTCGGCCCCGATATTCGAGGTCATAATCAGCAACGTGTTGGTGAAATCCACCGTGCGCCCCTGCCCGTCCGTCAGGCGCCCGTCGTCGAGCACTTGAAGCAGCACGTTGAACACATCGGGGTGCGCCTTTTCGACCTCGTCGAACAATATGACCTGATAGGGCCTTCTGCGCACCGCTTCGGTCAGCGCCCCGCCCTCGTCATATCCCACATAGCCCGGTGGTGCGCCGATCAGCCGCGCGACCGAATGTTTTTCCATGTATTCGGACATGTCGATGCGCACCATCGCGGTGTCGTCGTCGAACAGGAATTCGGCCAGCGCCTTGGTCAGTTCGGTCTTGCCCACGCCGGTGGGACCAAGGAACAGAAACGAACCGATGGGGCGGTTGGGGTCCTGCAACCCCGCGCGCGCGCGGCGCACCGCGTTGGCGACGGCGGTGATGGCCTGTTCCTGCCCGACCACGCGTTTGGAAAGCTGCGCTTCCAGCGCCAGAAGCTTGTCCTTTTCCCCCTCCAGCATCTTGGAAACGGGAATGCCGGTCCAGCGGCTGACCACCTCGGCCACGTCTTCCTCGCGCACCTCCTCGTTGATCATCGCCTGTTTGGACGCGCCCTCGGTCGCCTTGAGTTTCTTTTCAATGTCGGGAATCACGGAATAGGAAATCTCGCCCGCCTTGGCCCAGTCGCCGGAGCGTTGCGCCTGTTCAAGCGCGATGCGCGCCTTGTCCAGCGCCTCGGTCAATTTCTGGGCCTGACCCAGCTTGTCCTTTTCCGCCTTCCAGCGCGAGGTCAGGTCGGCCGATTGCTTTTCCAGCGCGGTCAGTTCCTTTTCCAGCGTTTGCAGACGGTCCTTCGACGCCTCGTCCTTTTCCTTGCCAAGCGCCGCCTGTTCGATCTTCATCTGCATCACGCGGCGGTCGATCTCGTCCAGCTCCTCCGGCTTCGAGTCGACCTGCATGCGCAGACGGGCCGCCGCCTCGTCGATCAAGTCGATCGCCTTGTCGGGCAAAAAGCGGTTGGTGATGTAGCGGTTGGAAAGCTGCGCCGCCGCGACGATGGCCGCGTCGGTCACGCGCACGCCGTGGTGGAGTTCGTATTTCTCCTTCAGGCCGCGCAGGATGGAGATGGTATCGGCCACCGTCGGCTCCTCGACAAACACGGGCTGGAAGCGCCTTGCCAGCGCCGCGTCCTTTTCGATGTGCTTGCGGTATTCGTCCAGCGTGGTCGCGCCGACCATGTGCAGTTCGCCGCGCGAAAGCGCGGGTTTGAGCATGTTGCCCGCGTCCATCGAGCCTTCGGCCTTGCCCGCGCCGACGATGGTGTGCATTTCGTCGAGGAACAGGATGATTTCGCCCGCCGCCTGTTTGATTTCATCCATCACGGCCTTGAGGCGTTCCTCGAACTCGCCGCGGAATTTCGCGCCAGCCAGCAATCCGCCGAGATCGAGCGCGAGCAGCCGTTTGTTCTTGAGCGATTCCGGCACGTCGCCGTTGACGATGCGCAGGGCCAGACCTTCGACGATCGCGGTCTTGCCGACGCCGGGTTCGCCGATCAGGACCGGGTTGTTCTTGGTGCGGCGGCTTAGGACCTGAATCGTGCGGCGGATCTCCTCGTCCCTGCCGATCACGGGGTCGAGTTTGCCGCTACGTGCAATTTCGGTCATGTCGCGCGCGTATTTTTTCAACGCGTCGAACTGGTCCTCGGCCCCCGCGCTGTCGGCGGTGCGGCCCTTGCGGCGGTCGTTGACGGCGGTGTTCAGCGCCTTGTCGTCCAGCCCCGCTTCCATCAGCAATTCGGCGACCGGCGCGGTGCGCGCCAGCAGCATCGCCTGCAACAGGCGTTCGGTGGTGATGAATTTGTCGCCGGATTTTTCGGCCAGCACCTGCGCGGAATCCGCGATCTTGTTCAGATCGGTCGAAAGGCGCAAGCCCGCGCCGCCGCCCGTCACCTGCGGAAATTTCGCCAGCGCGCGGTCAAGCGCGAATTTGAGTTTTTCCGGGCTTGCCCCGCCCCCGCGCAGCAGCGTGTCGACAAGACCGGTGTCGTCGTCCATCATCACGCGCAGCAGGTGTTCCGGCTCTAGGCTCTGGTGGTTTTTGCGAGTGGCAAGGGTTTGCGCGGCCTGGAAAAATCCGCGCACCTTTTCGGTCATTTTCTCAAAGTCCATTTCGGCACCTTTCTTTCAAGACCCCATGGTGGGCATCTCATAGGATTTGCAACCGCCTTTCAAGAAGCGCGATCGCCATGCGATTCAGTGTATAGGACTTTATTCCTTATCGCAAGGGTTTTGCCGCTGTCTGCCGGGTGGTGCTTATTCCACCGCCGCAAGCGGCGCGTTGCGGTGTTTCTGGACCCGGCGCAGAACGACGATGCCGAGGCCGGCGAGGATCAGGCCCGCGCCCTCGAACAACTGGCGGGTCAGCGGCGTACCCATGAAGATCACGCCCACGGCAATCGCGATCGGCGGCATCAAAAGCGTATAACAGGTGACGCGCGCGACTTCGTTACGCGCCAGCAGCTTTTGCCACAGGGAATGGGAAAAACTGACCAGCCCCACTTGATAGGCCAGCACGAAGCCGACGATGCGCCAATCCGCCGCCGGAGCGTGCGCCCAGCCCCGGTCGCCCGCGGCAAGGGTGAAGGATGCAAGCAACGCGAAGGGAAAGGACACGCCGTTGAGCACGGCGATCAAAGTCGGCCCGTGGACATGCGAAAGCTGGCGCATCCGGATATAGGCATAGGAAAGCACCAGCGACGACGCCATGGCGAGCGCGAAACCGCCAAGGCTTGCGGCGACATCGGGCACGCCAAGCATGACGACGAGGCCGAGCGCCCCCACCCCCAGCCCCAGCGCAGTGCGCCAGCCGAAACGTTCGCGCAGGATCATCCAGCCCATCAGGACCGCGAAAATCGTCTGCGATTGCATCAGGACCGCGACGCTGGCGCTGTCGAGGCGGCCAAGCGCGGCGAATAACAGCCCTTGATGGATGACGCCCATCAAAACGCCGACAATCGCCATGCGCCGGAACACGGGCCAGCCCGGCCAGCGCGCGAACGGCGCGAAGGCCAGCGCGGTCAGGCCGAAGCGCAGCGTCAGGCTGACGAAGGGCCCAAGCTGCGTCACACCCGCCTTGATGACCGCGAAATGCGCCCCCCAGATCAGGATGACAGCCAGTGCAAGCAGGGTATCGCGGCGGTCGAGGCTGGACATGTCTTGTTTTCTTGTCTGGTTTTCGGCGTCAAAAAGCCCCGGCGCGCACGCCGGGGCTTTTTTAAACATGAGGGGTAATTGTGTCTTTTGTCAGGCCCGCGACCTTTGCGGATCAGGTTTACGCTGACTCAAGCGCGGCGGGCGCGGCGGCGGGCTTGCCGAACAGGCTGGACGGCAGACCAAGGTCGTCGCGGCGCGTATCTTCACGCCGTTCGGCACGCGGGGCGGCCTGCTGCTGCGGCTGCGGGATGGCGGCGTCGATCGCGTTGCCGTCCATGTCGGCATCGTCGCCCGCCTGCGCGGCCTGGGCCTGCTGGGGCGTCCAGTTGCCACCCATCTGATCAGCGAAGGTGTTGATGATGCGCTGATAATGTTCGGCATGCTGCATATAGTTTTCGGCCATGATGCTGTCGCCGGACGCGGCAGCGTCCTTGGCCAGTGCCAGATATTTCTCATGCACCTGCCAAGCGGTGCCGCGGATGCGGACATCGGGGCCGTTGGAATCGAAAACCTGCATCCGGGGCGGCACGTTGTTGCCGCGACGGGGGCCGTTCGATCCGTTCTGGTTGCGGCCTTTCATGCGTCGGTTGTTGTGTCTCATGTTCCCTTTGTCCTGCTTTTATTTTTCGCCAAACCCCACACCGGGCGCGGATAATCACAAACTTATCCACATACTTAAAGCCTATGGTATTCGTTCGCCTTTGCAAGAAATTCGTGGCGAAAACATGGCATTGGCCAAAGCACGAGTCTTTTCAGGCGGTTAGATTTCCACAAACAAAGTATCCCTTTGCACTTTCGCGCAGCGGTAAACCCATATCGCGGAAAACAGAGGCGACCTTAATGCGGCGACGAAAGCAATCTCAAGTAGGAAAAACGGATTCTTTTCGCTTGCACGCGTTACGCCAGAACGACGACTCGTTCACGCCCGTCGAGGTCGCGCACGGTTTCGATCACCCGCAAGCCCGCCTGCGCGCCGAGTCGCGCGACATCACCCGCCTGCCCCGCCCCGCATTCAAAATACGCGCGAGCGTCGGGCGCAAGGCGCGCGCGAATCTGTGGAAAAACGATTCGATACGGATCCAGCCCGTCCGCCCCGCCGTCAAGGGCGAGCAGCGGGTCATGGAATCGCACGCCGTCATCAAGGCCCGCGATGTCGGCGGCGGGAATATAGGGCGGGTTGCAGGCAATGCAATCGAAGACGCCGTCGATACGATCAAGCCACGATGCCTGAACAAAGGTGGCGCGATTTTGCAGGTTCAGGCGGGCGGCGTTGCGTTTCGCGACATCCAGCGCGGCGGCGCTGATATCCGTGGCGGTGGCACGCGCGCCGGGGAACAACGTAAGAAGCGTAAGCGCGATGCAGCCGGACCCGGTGCACAGATCAAGGATGCGGGCATCGGGCGGCATGGCTTCGCGCGCCGCATCGATCAGCGCCTCGGTGTCCGGGCGCGGGTCGAGAACGTCCGGCGTGACCTCGAATTCCAGACCGTAAAAGCCACGGCGGCCGATGATTTTCGATACGGGTTCGCGCGCGATGCGGCGGGCGATCCATTCATCCAGCCGCGCGGAAGGCGTTACCGGCGCGTCGGGCTTGAGCAGCGTGTCGTCCGGCGCGCAGCCTGTCGCATGGGCGATCAGCAGGCGCGCGTCGAGGTCCGGGGTTTCAAGCCCGGCATCGCGCAGCCGCGCACGGATGGATTGGTATAAATCGCCAAGGCGCATGCGTATTTATAGGGTGGTTTCGAGCCGTCGGCCAAGCGGTCTGGGATAGGCTGTCACTGATTTTAAAAATGGCATGCCATTTTTGCGCGGGGCACCCGGTGCGTGAGCAGCCAGTGATTCACCAGTCTTCTTTGTTCGGGATTCATGACCT
This sequence comes from Rhodospirillales bacterium, assembly GCA_023898805.1. NCBI lineage: Bacteria > Pseudomonadati > Pseudomonadota > Alphaproteobacteria > Rhodospirillales > Rhodospirillales bacterium. The sequence goes on along the minus strand of CP060260.1, from coordinate 1,787,480 downwards.
CTTGCAGAAAGTCCCGCAGTCTTTCCAGTTCAGGAGGATCAAGGCGATCCAGCAGCGAGAGATAAACCTGATCCGGGGAAAGATTTTCCCCGATAACACCATCCTGCTTATCGGCAAATACGCCGTCTGGGCCCCTTTCATGCGAGAGCTGACGAATTTTCCAGATATTCGCGCCGTAATGAATCTCGCATATGTCGTAGCGTTTCAAAGCGGGGCTTTCATCACTCTGGAACACATCGTCGATCTGCGCATTCAGGATAATGCCGCGTGGCTTGAAAAACACGGTCCTGAACGTGTCCGCCGCGCCGGACGCCATGCGGGTAAATATTTTTTTCATCGTTTGAACACCCTTAAACCGGGCTTTATCATAATATTTTACATAGAAAATATCAAATTTTGCGCTTTACCTGCCCAAAGCCGATCAAAGAAAGGCCGGCTATGCCCCGTTTTGAAGGCTGGCCATTTTTTCAGCCTGATCCTCGCGGGTCAGAGCATCGACGATGGTATCCAGGTCTTGCCCGTTCATCACCCGGTCGATGGCGTAAAGCGTCAGGTTGACGCGATGGTCGGTGACGCGCCCTTGGGGAAAATTATAGGTGCGGATGCGTTCTGACCGGTCGCCCGACCCCACTTGCGATTTGCGGTCGGCCGCGCGATCGGCGGCCAGTTTCTGACGCTCGGCGTCGAGAATCCGGCTTTTGAGGATCTTCATCGCCTTGGCGCGGTTTTTGTGCTGGGAGCGTTCCTCCTGCATGGCGACCACGGTGCCGGTGGGGATGTGGGTGATACGGATCGCGGAATCGGTGCGGTTGACGTGCTGGCCCCCGGCGCCGGACGCGCGATAGGTGTCGATACGCAGATCGTTTTCGTTGATGTGGATGTCGGCTTCCTCGGCCTCCGGCAGCACCGCGACCGTGGCGGCGGAGGTGTGGACGCGGCCCGACGCCTCGGTTTCCGGAACGCGCTGGACGCGGTGGACGCCGGATTCGTATTTCAGGCGCGCGAAGACGCCCGCGCCTTCGACCGACACCACCACGTCCTTGACGCCGCCAAGATCGCTTTCGCTGGCATCCATGATTTCAAAGCGCCAGTTGTGGATCGCGGCATAGGCCTTGTACATGCGCAGCAGGTCGCCCGCGAACAGCGCAGCCTCCTGCCCGCCGGTGCCGGCGCGGATTTCGAGAATGGCGCTGCGTTCATCGGCGGCATCGCGGGGCAGCAGGGCCAGGTGCAGCGCCTCCTCCAGCGCCGGAATCCTGTCCTTAAGGACGATCAACTCCTCTTGCGCGGCCGCCTTCATTTCCGGATCGTCGAGCAGCGCGTCGAGGTCCGCGCGCTCCTTCATCGCGGCGCGGTAAGCGGCAGCGGCATCGACCACGGGTTGCAGGTCCGCGTATTCCTTGGACAGTTTCGCAAAATCGCCCGCCCGCGCCGGGTCGGCCATCAGCGCGGCCAGTTCGCGGTGGCGGGATAAAATGGTTTCGATATGCGCTTCAAAGGCCATGATTTGGAAACTTAAATGACACCGGACGACGCGGCGAGGTGTTTTTTTATAGCCGCCATGCCCGCTTCACGTTCCTTCACATGCGCGATGCGCATACATAGTTCGCCCCAACGAAAATGACGCACGACCCGCCCGGCGTCGTCCTTATTCAATCCAAAATCACGAGCCATGCGAAAAATATCCTTGCCTTTTTTCGTGCGCGGCCCGTTCCGGACATCGTCAGCAAATATCCGGCTTACAATAGAAGCTTCCAGCAACTGCGTGTTTTCAGGCATCGGAAAAGCTGCCGCGCGCAAAGCAAAAGATAGTTTCAAACGCCCCTTGCGAAACCATCCTATATGCCGCAGATCAAAAATATCATCCGGTATCATGCTGCTTCCTTTCCGTTTGCGGCGGCTTCGATTTCGCGCGCGCGCGCCTCGACCAGCGACACGATGTGGTCGATCAAATCCTCTTTGCCTTCCTGAATGCGGTGGTGCTGCTCGCCGCCCAGATAAATCTGGTGCGTGCCACGGCCGCCGCCGGTCAGGCCGATATCGGTCATCAGCGCCTCGCCGGGACCGTTGACGACGCAGCCGATGATGCTCAGGGTCATCGGGGTCGTGACATGCGCAAGGCGCGATTCCAGAATCTCGACGGTTTTGATCACGTCGAATTGCTGGCGCGCGCAGGACGGACAGGCGACGACGTTGACGCCCCGATGGCGCAGGCCCAGCGATTTGAGGATGTCGAAACCGACCTTCACTTCCTCCACCGGGTCGGCGGAAAGCGATACGCGGATCGTATCGCCGATCCCCGCCCAAAGCAGGTTGCCGATGCCGATGGCCGATTTTACCGTGCCGGCGCGCAATCCCCCGGCCTCGGTAATGCCCAGATGCAGGGGATAATCGCAAGCGTCGGCCAAAAGCTGATAGGCGGCGACCGCCATGAACACGTCCGAAGCCTTGCAGGAAATCTTGAAGTTGAAAAAGTCGTTGTCTTCAAGAATCCGGATATGACGCAGCGCGCTTTCCAGCATCGCGTCGGGGCATGGTTCACCGTATTTTTCCAGCAGGTCGCGTTCAAGACTGCCCGCGTTGACGCCGATGCGAATGGCACAGTTGTTGTCTTTTGCCGCACGGATCAGTTCGCGCACGCGTTCGGGCGCGCCGATATTGCCCGGATTGATGCGCAGGCAGGCGGCACCGGCCTTCGCCGCCTCGATCCCGCGGCGGTAATGAAAATGGATATCCGCGACCAGCGGCACCTTCGCGGCCCTGACGATTTCAGGAAACGCGGCGGTCGATTCCTCGTCCGGGCAGGAAACGCGGATGATGTCGGCGCCCGCCGCCTCCATCGCGCGGATCTGGCGGATCGTCGCCTGCGCGTCCGAGGTGCGCGTGTTGGTCATGGTTTGGACCGTGATCGGCGCGTCGCCGCCCACCGGGACGTCACCCACCATGATGCGGCGCGATTTGCGGCGCGCGATGTGGCGCCAGGGGCGCAGCAGGGTCGGGTCGCCGCCGCTCATTGTCCCTTGCCTTTGGTTGCAGGCGCGGCCTTGTTGGCCACCAGCGCGCTGATCGGCAGGTTGCGCACGACGCCGCGCCGACCTTCCAGCACATCGACCGGCTTGCCATTCCAATCGAACGACACCGCCCCGGCATTGCCGGTGGAAAGCGTCAGATTGCCGGTCAACGGAATGGACGTGCTTTCACCCTTTTTGAGTACGCGCGAAAACAGGATCGCGTCGGGCTTGTCGGCGTCGCGGATTTCGACCCAGCTGGCATCGGCGGCGGTGATCTTCAACTTGCCCGCAGGCACGGCGGGCTGGGCCGACGTTTGATCCGGCGCGGACGCGCCTTCCGTCACCGGTGTCGCCGGTGCAGCCGGCGTTGTGCTTGCGGGGGTGTTTTCCGTCTTTGCGACGGCGGCGGGCATTTGCGGCTCCGGCTCCCCGCCGCCGCCGAGAATCCAGAACAGCAAACCGATGATCGCCAGCGTGCCCAGTGAAGCGCCGACCATCCACCATGCGGGCGAGCGGCTTTCGGTCACGGGAATGGGGAAATTCAGATCGCGGCTGGCGGTGTGGCCGATGACCTGCGATTTGAACAGATAGACCAGCTTGTCGGAATCAAGACGCAGATAGTCGGCATAGGTGCGCACGAAGCCGATCGCATAGACACGGCCCGGCAGACGGCTGATGTCCCCCGCCTCGATCGCGGCCAGATGTTCGGGCCGGATGTTGAGCTGCGCGCCGACATAGGGCAGTTCCAGACCGAATTGCACACGCGCACGGCGCAGCACCTCGCCCACCGGCAGATCGGTGTAGTGGTCCAGAATGTTCTGGTCGGCCATTCTAAGTTTGAGCATGGGACCTTATATAGCCGCCCCGCCCCCCGTTTGGAATGTAAAAAACGAGATTCCAAGCCTACGCGCCCCATACCCGAAAGGGTATCGGATGCCGTTTAAATGCGCTTTTTAAACATGTGCATGGCGTGGCCGGGTGGGTAATCGGGCAGGGTCGCGAAAACCGCATACCCAAGTTTTTCGTAGAACCCGCGCGCCTGAAACGACAGGGTGTTGGCCCGCATGCCGATGCACCCCAGTTCGCGGGCGCGGGTTTCCGCCGCCTGCATCAGCTTCGTTCCATCCCCTTGCCCGCGACGGGCATCGTCCACCCATAGATACTGGACATACATCCACCCGTAAAAGGCCTGCGCGACCAGCGCGGCGGCGATCTGTCCGGAACCGTCGCGTATCAGCGCCTGAAACAGCGTGCATTCGCCATGCGCCGTGAAGGCCGCGTCATGGGCCTGCAACCCGGCAAGCGCGGCCGCCACCGCATCCGGGTCGTTGCGGTCGGCGATTTCGATTTCAGCTTTCATGCAGCATGAAGGCGGCGTGAAGAACGCGGACGGCGGTATCGGCATCCTGTTCATCCAAAAGCACGCTGATCTTGATTTCCGAGGTCGCGATGGCCTTGATGTTGATCCCCTTTTCGGCCAGCGTTTCAAACATTTTCAGTACCACTTCGGGATGCGTGCGCATACCGATGCCGATGACCGAAACTTTGGCGATTTTGTCGTCCGAAATGATTTCCCGTCCTACGATGCCCGTGCCTTGCAGGCATTTCAGCGCGCGAGCCAGGTCGGCGCGCGGCACGGTAAAGGTAAAATCCGTCGTCTTTCCGTCCGGCGCGATATTCTGGACGATCATGTCGAGCGTGATGCCCGCATCGGCCAACGGCTTCACCGCGCGGGCCGCCATACCCGGCTGGTCGGCAACGCCGAGATAGGTGATCTTGGCCTCGTCCCTGGAACAGGTGATTCCCGATATGACGTGGGATTCGAGCATGTCTTCCTCCTTGACCAGCAGGGTGCCCGGCAGATCGCTGCCGATAGCGGATTCCAGACTGGATAAAACCTGTAATTTCATCGCGCATTTCATCGCCAGCTCGACCGAGCGGATCTGCAGCACCTTGGCCCCGACCGAGGCCATTTCAAGCATTTCTTCGAAGGAGACACGTTTGAGTTTGCGCGCTTCCTTCACCAGACGCGGGTCGGTGGTGTAGACGCCGTCGACATCGGTATAGATGTCGCAACGATCGGCCTTCAGCGCCGCGGCCAGCGCCACCGCCGAAGTGTCGGACCCGCCGCGGCCCAGCGTGGTGATGCGACCTTCGGCGCTTACGCCCTGAAAACCAGCGACCACCGGTACCTCGCCCCGGTCCAGCGCGGCGCGCAGGCCGCCCGATTCAATATCCTGAATACGGGCGCGTCCATGGGCGTGGGTGGAAACGATGCCTGCCTGCCAGCCTTGCCACGAGCGCGCGTCGATGCCGCGTTTTTGCAGCGCGATCGCCATCAGCCCCGCCGTCACCTGTTCGCCGGTCGCCACCACCGCGTCGTATTCGCGCGCGTCGTAATCCGGCGTCAGTTCGTTACACCATTGCACCAGCTGGTTGGTGACGCCCGCCATCGCCGAAACCACGACCGCGCAGCGGTTGCCGCGCGCGATTTCGGCCGCGACCTTGGCGGCCGCGTTTTCGATGCGTTCCAGATTGGCGACGGAAGTGCCGCCAAACTTCATGACAAGCGTGTCCATGTGGGGTAAAACCCGTTCCTATGCGATCTACGGCCAATGCTCAGGAGATTGATAACTTTACCGCCCTCGCCGCGCAATGGTGGAATGAGGACGGGCCGATGCAACCTTTGCATGCCCTGAACCCGGCGCGCATCGGCATCATCCGCGATTGGGCCGGACCTTTGAAAAACCAGCGTATTCTGGACGTCGGGTGCGGCGGCGGGCTGGTGTGCGAACCGCTTGCCCGGTTGGGCGCGCGCATGACCGGCATCGACGCCGGGGCGGAAAACGTCGCGGCGGCGCAGGCGCACGCACAAGAATCCGGGCTTAAAATCGATTATCACTGCACCACCGCCGAACGGTTTAAGGGATCATTCGACACCGTGCTGGCGCTGGAGATCATCGAGCATGTCGACCATCCGCAATTATTCATCGACTCGCTGCTGGCACTGACCCGTCCGGGCGGGAGCATCATCCTGTCGACACTCAACCGTACCGCCAAATCGCTGGCGCTGGGCAAGATCGCGGCGGAATACGTGCTGGGATGGGTGCCGCGCGGCACGCATGACTGGCGCAAATTCAAAAAGCCGTCGGAAATCGCGGCGATGATGGGCGCACGCGCCAAAATCGCCGATATCACCGGCCTTGTCTACGACCTGCGGCGCGGGGAATTCGTGCCCGACGCGCGGGACGTCGCGGTCAATTACTTCATCCACGCACGCAAGCACTGATCCCGCGCATTTCGCAACGCCGCAAAACCTTCCCGTTTAGGGGGCTGGCCCTTGGGCGTTTCGCGTTTATAATGTTTGCGAATAGAAGGGAAGCGCCATGAAAATTCTTGTCCCCGTCAAGCGGGTGGTCGATTACAACGTCAAGATCCGCGTCAAGGCGGACGGCACCGGCGTCGATCTGGCCAACGTCAAAATGTCGATGAACCCGTTCGACGAGATCGCGGTCGAGGAAGCGGTCAAGCTGAAGGAAGCCAAGATCGCGAGCGAAATCGTCGCCGTGTCGATCGGCCCCGCGCAAGCAGGCGACACCATCCGCGCGGCGATGGCGATGGGCGCGGATCGCGGCATCCTGATCAGCACGAACGAAACCGTCGAACCGCTGGCGGTCGCGAAAATCCTGCAAAAGCTGCTTGAAAAAGAGGCCCCGCAAATGGTGATCATGGGCAAGCAGGCGATCGACGACGATTCCAACCAGACCGGGCAGATGCTGGCGGCGCTGATGAACTGGCCGCAGGGGACGTTTGCCTCCAAGGTCGCGGTCGCGGACGGCAAGGTTTCGGTCACGCGGGAAATCGACGGCGGGCTTGAAACGCTGGCGCTGAAGCTGCCTTGCATCGTGACCACCGATCTGCGCCTCAATACCCCGCGTTACGCCGCCCTGCCCGCCATCATGCAGGCCAAGAAAAAGCCGATGGAAACGCTGGAGCCCGCCGCGCTGGGCGTCGATATCGCGCCGCGCCTCAAGACCCTTTCGGTCGCGGAGCCGCCCAAACGCAAGGGTGGGGTCAAGGTGCCGGACGTCGATACGCTGATCGAGAAACTGAAAAACGAAGCCAAGGTGATCGCATGACCATTCTTGTTGTTGCCGAACACGACAATGCGGCGTTGAAAAGCGCGACGCTGAACACCGTCGCCGCCGCCGCGAAAATCGGCGGGGACATTCATGTGCTGGTGGCCGGTTCGGGCTGCGACGGAGCCGCCAACGCCGCCGCGCAGATCGCGGGCGTGGCCAAGGTCATCAAAAGCGACGATCCCGCCTATGCGCACGGCATCGCGGAGAATCTGGCGCCGCTGGTCGCAAACCTGCCGGGTTACGCCTATATCCTTGCGCCCGCGACCAGTTTCGGGAAAAACCTGATGCCGCGCGTCGCCGCGCTTTTGGACGTGCAGCAGGTTTCGGACATTATCGCGGTGGCCGCCCCGGATACGTTCGTGCGGCCCATTTACGCGGGCAACGCCCTTGCCACGGTGCAATCGGGCGACAAGATCAAGGTCGTCACCGTGCGCGCGACCGGGTTCGACCCGGCCCCCGCCACCGGCGGCAGCGCCGCGATCGAGGCGCGGGATGGCACCGGCGATCAGGGGCTTGCGGCCTTTGTCGGCGCGGAAATCTCTAAATCCGCGCGGCCCGAACTGACCGCGGCGCGTATCGTCGTATCCGGCGGGCGCGGCGTGGGTTCGGCCGAAAACTTCAAGATCATCGAGGCGCTGGCCGACAAGCTGGGCGGTGCCGTCGGCGCATCGCGCGCCGCGGTCGATGCGGGGTATGTGCCCAACGATTATCAGGTGGGGCAAACCGGCAAGGTGGTCGCGCCCGACCTGTACATCGCGGCGGGGATTTCCGGCGCGATCCAGCATCTGGCGGGGATGAAGGATTCCAAGGTCATCGTCGCCATCAACAAGGACCCGGAAGCGCCGATCTTTCAGGTCGCGGATTACGGGCTGGTCGCTGATCTGTTCATGGCGGTGCCGGAGCTGACCGCCAAGGTTTAGTCCTTGTAATTTTACGTAAATATTAATTTTTATCCCTTAGACTTGGGCGCATATAGCTATGAATCCGGGCATGAGTCCGGTGGGGGTGTGCGTGATACGGGTCGGACAAGCGCAGGATTGCGGCAGTAAATACGGTGATGTCCAGCATGACGCGACGATATCCGGCTTTTTGCCGCCGGACATCACGGCCGTCGACGATGTCATGAAGTATATGACGCTCAATGTCTTCCGCACCGCCTGCGAAGCCGGGGAAAAGGCCGGAAAGGAAACGCAAAGCGGGTCCACCCTGACCACCGCCGTGATCACGCCGGACGGCCATCTGGTGCAAAACACGCTGGGCGACAGCCCGCTGATGATTTTTGCCGTCGATGCCCAGAACCGTGTCACCGGGCAGGGACTGATCAACACCCTGCACCACCCCAACCCTTACATGGGCAACGTGATCGACGAGGGGGCGTTGAAAAGCTCGTGGCAGAACATGCTGGGCGATGGCAGCGGCCGGTACATGACCGCGGCGCATCTGAGCGATTATGCGCAGCCGGGCGAACGCCTGATCATCGTGCCCGCCAGCGACGGCGTGTTCGACGGCATCGGCAACCCGCCGATGGAGCTGGATTTCGATCAGGCGGTGCAATGGGGCCACGACCAACGTCAGGCCCGCGTGAAAGCCTTTAGTTCCAGCGTGCAAGCCGCCATGATGACCGGCGGCGACCCGCGCAAACTGGCTGAAGGCATCATCGCGACGACGGAGGCACTGGCGGGAAAACAGGGCCGCGACAATATTTCGGTCAATGTCGCGATCGTCGATCCGAACGATTTGCCGGAGCGGGCCTTGCTGCTGGGTGTCGCGGACGGAAACGGACCGCAGGGCGGCACGGTTTCAAACGCGGTGGTCGCGTCGATGCAAAACCATGTCCAGTTGCTGATGGACGCCACCAAAAGAATGACCCACGAAGACAGTGCCAGAGCCGTCGCCGGCAGCCCATGGATGGAGGTTACGACGTCGCAGGGTTTTCCGGCCAAATATCTGGATGTCGGCGGCATGGACCGGCGCGAACGCGCGCGGATCGAAACCGCCCTGTCCATGCAAGACATCCGTTTTCAAGAAAAACGAAGCTCGCTGAACGGCGGCACCACGGTTCTGGCGGTGACGGGCGAGGATTACCTAAAGGTACATGGATTGCAAAACCCGCCTGCCCCTGCCCCTGCCGCCGCCGCTGCCGCCACCGATAAAGCCCCCGATGCCAAAGGCGGTGTTTTCAAGCGCACTTTGGGCAAGCTGGGTTTTTGATTATCTGAGCCCGGATGCCCGCAAAAGCCGGTCGATCGCGGCGCGGGATTCGGCGTCCGTCCAGTCGCGTTCACCGATCACGCGGGCGACGACCCGGCCCTGCGCATCCAGAAGATAGGTCATCGGCATCCCCACCGGGTTAAGCGCGGCATAGACCCGCCCATCCCGGTCCCAGTTTTGGGCGACCGGTCCGACATTCAGGCGGGCGGTCCGGGCGCGGAAAGCGTCCAGCGATTTTACTTCATCCAAAGATATAGCAATTACCTGTAAGTTTTTGTCTTTATATAAATCTTTTAGTTTTTGTAAGGTCGGCATTTCCTTGAGGCAAGGCGGGCACCATGTCGCCCAAAGGTTGACCAGGGCTGGCCCGCGCAGGCCTGCCAGATCGTCGTCATGGTCCAGATCGCGCAGAAAGGTCGCGGGCGGTAACGGTAATGGGGGATTGATGGGTAGAATCGCCCCGCCCGCTGCCGACGGACCGGCATCAGCGCCGCTGAGGGCCGGTGAAATGGGTGCGGAAGCGGCGGGTGCGAAACTGGGCGCGAAGCCGGGGCCGTGCAAACGGTATTGCCACAGCGCCATCACCACCCCGATCAACAGGGCGTTGGCGACCAGAATCCGGATGTAAAGGCGCGTTGCGTTTTTCATGCCGGGCACTACCATAGTCGAAGCAAGATATGAGGGCCACGATGAAGAAGGTTTTTGTGCTGGCGATGCTGGCGGCGGCGCTGGTTTCAGGCGCGACACTGGTTTCCGGCTGCGGCGTCAAGCCCGGTCAGGTCAAGGCGCCCGCCGGGGTGGTCGACACGTATCCGCGCGCCTATCCCGCGCCGGAATCTGGCGACGTGCCGCGATAAGGCCCGCCAAAGCCGCGAAAAACGGTTTATTACGAATTGTCCGCAACAAGGCGCAGGCGCAGATGCGCGCCCGCCGGAACGTCGGGCAGTTGTACGGAAAACGGCACGGATTCCTGAGCCGGGAGCGTATCCGCCTCCGGCCTTACGGTGCGGGCGGGCACGGTTTTGCCGTGGGTGGATTCAGCCGTGATTTCGACCGCCGGCACGGTGGCCGGGGCATCCGCCGCATTGAAAATACGCCCCGTCAGCACCACGCCATCGCCGTGCGCGCTGGCCTCAAGATCGCGGAATTCCAGCCCGGCGGCCGGCGCCGCCCCCTGCCCGCCCGGCATCAGCGGTGAAAGCGCGCGGGGCAACATATCACCCGCCGCAAGCGCATAGACCAGCGCCACGACCAGCGCCCAGCCAAGCACGAAGCCGCCCAGAACACGGCCGAGCGACGCCATGGGCAGGCCGGAAAGCACGCCTGGACGGATTTCATCGTCAGGCAAATCGCCGTGCGCGGGACGGACCGAGTCGGGAATCGGGTCGATCGGCGCGGCAATGTCGAACAGCGCGCTTTCCTGTTCCGGCATCTGGTGCCAGACATGGCCGCATTTGGGGCAGCGCATGCGCCGCCCGCCGGGGCCGATCAGGGCGGCGGGGATGTCAAAATGGGATGAACATTCTGGGCAGTTGAGTTTCATGGCCTTCCATTATCCAATGCCGCGATTATAAAGGTCAATCATGCACCTGCATCGTATCGCCGCCGCTTTTCCCGCGCTGTCCACATTCTTGTGGGGGCTCTTTTTTATGACAGGGAGCGCCCGCGCATGATCCGATTCGAGCATGTGGGCCTGCGCTATCACGTCGGGCCGGAGGTGCTGACCGATATCAGCTTTACGCTGGAACAGGGCGCGTTCCACTTTCTTTCGGGACCATCGGGCGCGGGCAAGACATCATTGATGCGGCTTTTGTACCTTGCCGGACTACCGACGCGCGGCACGATCGAGATGTTCGGACAGAACGTCGCCACCGCCAGCCGCGCCCAGCGCATGATGATCCGCCAGCGCATCGGCGTGGTGTTTCAGGATTTCCGCCTTTTGCCGCATCTTTCGGCGTTCGACAACGTGGCCTTGCCGCTGCGGATCATGGGGCGCAAGCCGCACGAGGTGCGCAACGCGGTGCGCGAGATACTGGAATGGGTCGGGCTGGCCGAGCATATGGAAGCAAAACCCGAAATCATGTCGGGCGGCCAGCAGCAGCGCGTGGCGATCGCCCGCGCGGTCATCGGCAAACCCCGGCTTTTGCTGGCGGACGAACCGACGGGCAGTCTGGACGATACCACGGGTTACCGGATCATGAGTTTGTTCGAGCAGCTGAACCGCATGGGCACAACCATCGTCATCGCCACGCACAACCAGCAGATGATGGAGCATTTCAACCACCCGCGCCTGACGCTGGACAAGGGGCATCTGAGCGTCTTGCCGCCCTTGCCGCGCGCACAACTGAAGGCGGCGCACTGATGGCCGGGCGGATGCGCACGAAAACGCAGGGCAGCGACATCGCGCTGGACCAGGACAGCGTCGGCACGCGGTTCGTGACGCTGGTTGTGGTGATGATGAGCATGCTGGCCACGCTGGCCATGGGCGGGGCCCTGGTGGTGCATTCGCTGCGCGCGTCGTGGGTCGCGGGCATTACCGGGCACATGACCATCGAAATCCCCGCTACCGCGCCGGACGGCAGCATCCGCGATGCGAACACCGAGGACGCGATCGCCGCACGCATCAACGACGCGCTGGCGCAGGCGCCGGACGTGCGCGCGCTGCGCATTCTGGACCGCCGGGAAGTCGAGCGCATGGTGCGCCCGTGGCTGGGGACCGACGCGGACAAGCAGGACCTGCCGCTACCGGTCCTGATCGCGGTGACGCTGAACGACGCGAACGCGCCGGGCGCGCAAGGGCGCGTCGCGCGCGCGGTCGCGGCGATCGACGCCAGCGCGGTAACCGAGGGGCATCAGGCATGGCTTTCCGATCTGCGGCGGTTTTCGCTGGCGCTTTTGATCGCGGCGTTCATGATGGCCGGGGCCACGGTCGCGTGTGCGATCCTGACCGTTGCGGGCGCGGTGCGCGCCCGGCTGGCCGCGCATCAGGCGGATATCGACCTTCTGCACCTGATGGGGGCGACGGACGATTACATCGCGGCCCAGTTCGTGCGCGTATTCGTGCGCCATGTCGGGCAGGCCGCCTTGATCGGCCTTGTCGGCGGGGCCGTGATCCTGAAGGCGGCGGGGATGATCGCGGGCAACCTGCAAAGCGCCGCGCTGCCCGAATTCCACTGGGGGCCGGGGGCTATATTGTGGCTTGCGGCCTGCCCCGCCCTGGTCATCGGGCTGGGCTGGCTGGCCGCGCGGGTGACGGTCTTGCGTTCGCTGCGCATCATGCCTTAATTTTCATCATGCCGAATCCGATCCGCCACCTGCCCAGTTTTCCGCGCCTGACCGCCGCCGTGGCCTTGGGCGCGCTGACGATGTTCGTATTTGGGTTCGTGGTTTTCTTTCTGGACGTCGTCACCATGCGTCCCGACACGCCAGAGTTGAACAGTGACGCCATCATCGTGCTGACCGGCGGGTCGAACCGCGTCGAGACCGGATTCGACCTGATGGCGCACGACCGGGCGCAGGCGATGCTGGTGACCGGGGTGCATCCGGACGTAACCCTGCCGCAGCTTCTGGCGCACTGGAACGCGGGCAGCGCGGCGGACCGCACCAGGCTGGCCGCGCATTGCTGCATCTTTCTTGAGCACAAGGCCGAAACCACCGAGGACAACGCAGCCGAGGCGCTGGGCTGGGTCAACCGCAACGGCGGGGCGCAGGGGATGAGCATCCGGCTGGTCACGTCCGATTACCACATGCCGCGCGCGATGCTTTTGTTCCGGCGCGCCATGCCCGAAGCCACGCTGGAGGCATGGCCCGTGGCCTCGCCCGAACGGACGGGGTACGCCTTCATCCGGCAGGTGTTCATCGAATACTGCAAGACCTTCGTGATGTGGTTGAAATGATCCGCGCCTTCGTCCGTTCCTTTACGTTCAACATCGCGTTCTATATCTACACGGCCGCGTGCTGCCTTGTTCTGGTGTTCGCGTTCCTTTTGCCGCGCAAGGCGGCGTTCACCTTCGTGCAGATGCTGTATTTCCGGGGCATCGCATGGGTGGAACGAATTTTTCTGGGGCTGGATTACCGCGTCGAAGGCCGCGAAAACCTGCCGCGCGAAGGGTCGTACATTCTGGCGGTCAAGCATTACTCGACCTATGAAACCCTGAAAATGCCGGTGATCTTCGGCGACATCGCCATCATCCTGAAGCGCGAGCTGACCTGGATACCGTTCTGGGGCTGGTACACGATCAAGACCGGCATGATCCCGGTCGATCGCGGCGGACGGCACAAGGCGCTGGAATCTTTGATCCGTGGCGGGCGGCGCGTGGTGGCGCAGGGACGCCCCATCCTGATCTTTCCGCAAGGCACGCGCGTGGCGGCCACCGACACGCCCGCGACCAAGCCTTATAAGATCGGCGGCGCGCGGATCGCCGAGGCGCTGAATCTGCCGATCGTCCCGGTCGCATGCAACAGCGGGGCGTTCTGGCCCAAGCACAGCTTCATGAAAAAGACCGGAATCGTCGATTTCCGTGTCCTGCCGGCCATTCCGGCGGGACTGCCCGCGACCGAGGCGCTGGCCCGGCTGGAGGACGTGCTGGAGCGGGAATCGAACGCGCTGATGCAAGCCCCCGCCTATGGCGCGCACACGCGGGCAACGCGGCTTTGGGGGTTGCGGCCCCTGCTGCGGCTTGCACTTGTGCTGGCGGCGTTGTGGTGCGTTTGGTGGCCTATCGCCGCGCACGGGGTGCGGGTAGAGCTGGATGCGCAACAAGCCGCGATACTGACGGCATCACCAGAGCCCGCAAAAATCAGCGGCTTTCCCGGCCCCTTGCGCATCGAATGGCGCGTCGCGTCCTATAACACGCCGGAGATGCAGATCACCGCGCCGCTGGTGCGGGCGTGCTTTTGGCCCCTGCCCGGCGCAAGCCTTCGGATCACCGCGCCTGAGGGGGCAAGGCTGCTTGCCCGCCATGCCGGGCGCACGGTGGATTTCATGGTGCAGGATTTTTCGCTGGGCGCGCGGTTGCCGCTTTTTGCACCTTCCATCAGTCTGCGCTCGCTGGATCTGGCCAGCGGCGATTCTCGTCTTGCGGCCCTGGGCGACATTGCCGTGCCGCTGAACGGCCAGCCGGTGAACGGAAAAATCGAGGCCGCCCTTTTCGGTTACGACGCCTTTCTCGACCGGTTGGTGCAAGACGGGCTGGTGCGCGCGCAATCGGCGCGGATGGCGCGGTCCATCCTTGGCGCGATGGCGGCGGCGCAGGACGATGGCAGCGTACATGTGCCGGCCGCTGTACATGATGACGTGGTTTATGTCAGCGTGGTGCGGCTGTTCTCTCTGGCAGACTGGCGGCGGCCAGCTGACGAATCCGGGATGCCACCGCAAAAAATCCGTTCCGGCGATTAGGCGAAAGATGTCCGGCCAGCGCCAGCGGGCCGAACACCGTGTGCGGATCGGCATCCGGAGCCATGATTTCGACAGCGGTAAGGCCGTTGTAACGCGCCATCAGCACCGCCAGCAGCCCCTTGACCAGCAAGGCGTCGGAATCGACGTCCATCATCAGGCGGTCGCCCCGCGGGCTTTTTTCCCAGTGATGGGTCATCCAAACCTGCGCAGTGCAGCCGGGGACCAGATGCGCGGCGTCGCGGGCGGCATCCGGATAGGCCGGCAAATGGCGGCCAAGGTCGATCAGATAGGCGTACCTATCTTCCCAATCCCCCATCAGGTCGAAAGCCTCGCGCACGGCGTCGAAAGCGGCGTTTTGTTCCATTTTCCCCCTTTAGCACAGTTTCGCGGATGCGAAAGCGTTAAGACTCCTTTAATAACCCTCATGCGAGATTGGGCCATATAGGCCTTTGCAAGCCAGAACGGCTTGTCTAAAGTGGAGCATGGAATGATTCACTCGTTCAACACACTCCCGTTACCCGCAGGACGCCTCCCATGAGTAAAACGACCGACAGCGACAGCAAGAACACGCTTTACTGCTCCTTTTGCGGTAAGAGCCAGCACGAGGTGCGCAAACTGATCGCGGGCCCCAACGTCTTCATCTGCAACGAATGCGTGGAGCTGTGCACCGACATCATCCGCGAGGAGGACAAGACCCAGCTGGTCAAAACCGGCGGCGGCATCCCCACCCCGCTGGAAATCAAGACCGTACTGGACGATTACGTCATCGGTCAGGAACGCGCCAAGCGCATCCTGTCGGTGGCTGTCCACAACCACTACAAACGCCTCGAACACGGGCAAAAAGGCGCGGATGTCGAGATTTCAAAATCCAACATCCTGCTGGTCGGTCCCACAGGTTCGGGCAAGACGCTGCTGGCGCAAACGCTGGCCCGGTTGCTTGACGTGCCGTTTACAACGTCGGATGCGACAACCCTGACCGAAGCCGGTTATGTGGGCGAGGACGTCGAGAACATCGTGCTGAAACTGTTACAGGCCGCCGATTACAACGTCGAACGCGCGCAGCGCGGCATCGTGTATATCGACGAGATCGACAAAATCAGCCGTAAATCCGACAACCCTTCCATCACCCGCGACGTATCGGGCGAAGGCGTGCAACAGGCGCTTTTGAAACTGATGGAAGGCACCATCGCCAGCGTGCCGCCGCAGGGCGGGCGCAAGCATCCGCAGCAGGAGTTTTTGCAGGTCGATACCTCGAACATCCTGTTCATCTGCGGCGGGGCCTTCGCGGGGATCGAGCGCATCATCGCCGATCGCGGGCGCGGCACGGCCATCGGCTTCGGCGCCGACCCGCAAGCCAAGGACGAAAAGAAAACCGGCGAATTGCTGAAGGTGCTGGAGACCGAGGACCTTCTGAAATTCGGGCTGATCCCCGAATTCGTCGGGCGCCTGCCCGTCGTCGCCACGCTGGAAGACCTTGACGTTCCGGCCCTCGTCCAGATTTTGACCGAGCCGAAAAACGCGCTGGTCAAGCAGTACCAGAAACTGTTCGAGATCGAGAACGTCAAACTGACCTATACCCAGGACGCGCTGGAGGCCATCGCCAAGAAGGCCATCGAACGCAAGACCGGGGCGCGCGGCCTGCGCTCGATCATGGAAGGCTTGCTGCTCGATACCATGTTCGATCTGCCGGGCATGGAAGGGGTGGAGGAAGTCGTCGTCGACGAGGACGTGGTTCTGGGCAAAAAACCGCCGATGATCGTCCACACCACCGGCGAGAAGAAAAAATCCAAGAAATCGGACGACAAGGCGGAACTGACCGCCGCGTCGTAAGGTTCCTGCTTCATGACAAAACGGCGCCTTCGGGCGCCGTTTTCATTGCGGGAAAAAGCGCAGGCGCATGGACGCCTCAAGCGCGGGCGCGACGAAGCAATCCTTGAGGCCATGTGGCCATGAGGCACAGATTTTTGCCGTATGGATTGCCGTGTCGGGCCGTCGGCCCTTTTTGTAACGACAAGTCTTCAGGGCGCGAGGCGCGGCATATCCATAAAGCCGGTAGCGATGCGGGGTGCGTGCACCTTGAGAAAATCCGGCGTCACGCCATGCAGGTACAGACTGTAATTTTGGCCTGCTTCATGGACCACGACCACCTCGCAGACGATCGCGGAATTTTCAAAGCTGATGCCTTCCCATAGCGCCAAATCACGGCGGGCGAAGCTCAGGCGCGTGAAGATGCCGCTTAAATGTTCCGCCTGTTCCTGCGCGATCACGGCAGGCGGGCGGTAGTTTTCAAAATCCACGATTGCGGGCGGAACCTCGCCTTTATCGCGGCTAAACAACCCGATGCGATATGGGTCGTCATGGGACAGGCTGGCAAAGAAATAGGGATGGCCCGCGCGTTCCATGAACGTATTCAGATTCCTGACGCAGGCGGCCGCTTCCTCGAAACTGCCGCGGCACACCGGTTCGTCGGCTTTCTGCGGTCGCGGCAAATAAATAACGCGCGCGGCACCACTTCTTCTGCCCATGACACACCTTCTTCGCCGATGTCTTTTCCCATGCCTTTACGGCGCGGGGCGCATCGTAATCCGTTGATCGGGATGACCGTCCTACGCCCGCGCAAAACGGGGCGCAACCCTTAAAATTATCCGGGCATGGTCCTAAAGCGCGGCCAGCGCACAGGCGATTTCGGCGGCAAGCCTTGCATTCGCGCGGATCAGGGCCTTGTTGGGTTCGATGGTGCGGCCCTGCGTCGCCGCCGCGATATAACGGAGGATAAAGGGGGTCAATGCCTTGCCCGATACGCCTTCGCGCGATGCCGCGTCCTGCGCCGCGGCGATATGGCGTTCCATTTCATCGGCGGGCAGCGCAAGATTTTCCGCGATGGGCTGGACGATCAGCAGCCCGCCGGGCAGGCCCAGCGCGCGGTGCGCGGCGACCACCGCCGCCGCCTCGGCCGGCGTATCGACGCGGGCGGTCAGTTTGATGCCGGAGGTGCGCGAA
Organism: Rhodospirillales bacterium; assembly: GCA_023898805.1. NCBI lineage: Bacteria > Pseudomonadati > Pseudomonadota > Alphaproteobacteria > Rhodospirillales > Rhodospirillales bacterium. The sequence continues at coordinate 1,769,718 of CP060260.1, read as the reverse complement.
TAAAAAGCCGGGAATTCGTCGGTGCCGAAGCCGATCACCGGCACGCCAAGGGTTTCCAGCACCTCCAGCGTCTTGGGCAGGTCGAGCAGCGATTTCGCCCCGGCGCTGACCACGCAAACCGGGCTGCGTGAGAGTTCGGTCAGATCCGCCGAGATGTCCCAGCTTTCAGACACGCCGCGATGCACGCCGCCGATCCCGCCGGTGGCGAACAGCGCGATGCCCGCCTGCGCCGCCAGACGCATGGTCGCGGCCACGGTCGTGCCCGCGCTTTGCCCCCGCGCCGCGCACACCGCCAGATCGCGCACCGACGCCTTGACCACCTGCGCACCGGGTGCCGCCAGCGCGGCAAGCTGTGCCTCATCAAGCCCTATCTGCGGGCGGCCACCAACCAGCGCAATGGTAGCGGGCACCGCACCGCCCGCACGGATTGCCTGTTCGGATTCCCGTGCGATCGCCAAATTTTCGGGATGCGGAAAACCGTGCGTCACCAGCGTGGATTCCAACGCCACAACGGGCGCGCCTTCCTTCAGGGCATCCAGAATTTCAGGGCTAAAGCGCAGGGTCATAAAACGACAATTTTCTGTTTTGTTTTCAATGCCTTGCATTCTTTACCAATTCCTAACCGGACCAAGGCATACTGATAGAAAGGTTATATAACGGAGATATCAATGGTCAACGTCCACGATATTTTTGCAGGGGCCGCTGTCGTAGGCGAGAAACCCAGAGGTCGTCGTTTTAAAGCGTATCCCGAAGGTGATGCCGTCCGAACTCGTATTATTGCGTATGACGGTATAGTGCCAACTTCTCAAAGTGACACCGCTCCAGCACGCCTATTTACCAAATCGGCATTGGATTTTTAAGCTTTTCTCTCTAGTACCTCCCTGTCTCAACTCAACGCGCCGCCCTCAAAAGCGGCGTTTTTTTTGGCTGTTTTCGGCAAATTTGACAGGGGTTGGCCAAGTCTGGTCTAGTGCGCTGCCTATTCAGTCACAGGACGGATACCATGGAAATCTTCAACATATCGCATGCAAAAACCCATCTTTCGGCGCTGGTCGCACGGGTCGAGGCGGGCGAGGAAATCGTCATCGGTCGCGCCGACAAGCCTTTGTGCAAACTGGTCCCTTACATTCCGGCGGACAAACCCTGTTTTGTCGGCGCGGGCGCGGGGCGCATCGCCGTGCCGCCGGTCGAGGCGTTCAATCTGTGGGATGACGAGATCGCCGAGGCGTTGACCATGGATCTGTTTCAAGAAGCGGCCTAGAGCAAGAACATGAACTATCTGCTTGATACCCATATCCTTCTGAGCGCGCTGTACGACGACGCGCAGCTTTCGTCCGATGTGCGCGCGGCGCTGACCAGCCCGGACCACCGGTTTTTCGTCAGCCACGCCAGTTTGTGGGAGATCAGCTTGCAACAGCAGCAGGGGCGGCTCGATTACGACCCCGATTTCTATGCGCTGCTGGAGCGAACCAACCTGAACCAGTTGCCCATCGATTTGCGCCATATCGCCGGGACCGCCGCCCTGCCCCCGATGCACAAGGACCCGTTCGACCGGATGCTGGTCGCGCAGGCTGCCGCCGAAGGCATGGTCATCGTTACCGACGACGTGCGCCTGTCGCTTTACGATGTGCCGCTTTTGCGCAATTAAGCCGCTTGTCTTTTTGTGGGTTTCGCCCAATGTCAGTACATGGGCAAACCTGTCATCTGGTGGCTGCGGCAGGATCTGCGGCTGACTGATAATCCCGCGCTTGTTGCCGCAGCCGAATCCGGCGCGGTCATTCCCTTATACATTCTTGAAGAGCCATGCCAGATCGGCGGCGCCTCGCGCTGGTGGCTGCATCACGCGCTGGCGGCGCTGGGCGCGCCGGTGGTCACGCGCCGAGGCGCGGTGCTGGATGTGCTTTGCGAGGTGATGCGTGAAACGGGGGCTACGTCAGTCTACTGGAACCGGGCATACGAACCGACGGCCATTTCACGCGACAAGAATATCAAGGCGGCGCTTAAAGACGCCGGACACACGGCCCAGAGTTTCAAGGGCAACATCCTGATCGAACCGTGGGAGATGCCAAAGCCGTACAAAATATTCACGCCGTTTTACAAGGCGATTTTGGGCATGGAGGCGCAGTTCGGCGTGCCCCTGCCCGCCCCGAAAAATCCGCGCTGGTCCGGCGCGACAAGCGAGAGGCTTGGCCTGTTGCCCGACATTCCGTGGGACCGTGAATTTCTCGATCACTGGGCGCCGGGCGAAGACGGGGCAAGGGCGCGCACGATGGATTTCATCGACGGCGCAATGGAAGATTACGGACACAGGCGCGACATTCCCGGCGTCGACGGCACCTCGCGCCTGTCGCCGTATCTGCATTACGGTGAAATCTCGGCACGCGACCTATGGCAAACGGCATTGCCGCACAGGGGCGCCGCGCCTTTTCTGCGCGAGGTCGCGTGGCGTGAGTTTTCGATGCATCTGCTGTTCCAGCATCCCCATTTACCAACGCAGCCCCTGCAGGAAAAATTCGCGCGCATGCCGTGGCGAAAAAATGAAAAAGATTTGCGGACATGGCAGAGGGGCATGACCGGGTTTCCCATCGTCGATGCCGGCATGCGGCAGCTGTGGCGCACGGGATGGATGCATAACCGTGTGCGGATGATCGTCGCATCGTTTCTGGTCAAACACCTTTTGATCCACTGGCATGAAGGGGAAAAATGGTTCTGGGACACGCTGGTCGACGCTGATCTGGCCAACAACGCCGCAAGCTGGCAATGGGTGGCCGGATGCGGTGCCGACGCCGCACCGTATTTCCGCGTCTTCAATCCGATTTTACAAGGCGAGAAATTCGACCCCAAGGGCGATTACGTGCGCGCCTTCGTGCCGGAACTGGCGGATGTACCGGACAAATTCATCCACAAGCCGTGGGAAAGCGGCATGACGCTCGATTACCCCGCGCCAATCGTCGACCATGCCGCGGGGCGGGGACGCGCGCTGGATGCGTTTGCGTACATCCGCAATTCATAGGACAATGGGCGCATGACCCGTCCGGCGCGCCTTGCGCCCTGCCCTCTGCCCGCTGGCGGCACGATCGGCATCTGCGCCCCGTCCTCGCGCGGGGCGCCGGACGCCGCGGGTATGCATATTCTTGAAGATTGCGGATACCGCGTATTCATCCACCCGCAAAACGGATTGACGCACCATCAATCGGCAGGCAGCGCAGCCGAACGCGCGCAAGCGATCAACGATTTGTTCGCCGACACGGGCATCGACGCGATCATGGCCGCGCGCGGCGGCAACCGGGTGATGCACGCGCTGCCGCATCTCGACTTCGCGGCGATTGTCGCCAACCCCAAGCCGCTGATCGCGTTTTCGGACGGCACGGCGCTGATCAACGCGATTTACGCGCGCACGGGATTATGCGGGTATCACGGCCCGACGCTTTCACGGCTGGGCCGCGCGCAACCGCATGAAATCATCCAGATGACCCGCGCGCTGGGCGGCATGGAAACGACGCTGAACTGGCCCGACGCCAAGATCCTGAAGGACGGACGGGTGCAGGGCCCGATGATCGGCGGCAATCTGTCGATGATGGCGGCGCTGACGGGGACCCCGTACATGCCGGATACCACCGGCGCGATTTTATTTCTTGAGGACGTGGGCGACCAGTTGAGCCGTTATGACCGCATGTTCGTGCAATTGCGGCTTTCGGGCGCGTTTGAAAAGCTGGCGGGGCTGGTGATCGGGCAAATCGGTACCGATGGAGATTCCTCGGTCACGCCGTTCGGTTTCACGCCCGACGAAATCATCGCCGAGCATATCGCCGGGCTGGACATCCCGGTCATCGTCAATGCCCCTTTCGGACATTCCGGGCCTTTATGCACGCTTCCCATTGGCGGGGTCGCGCATCTGGATGCCGGGAATCTAACCCTGACGTTTTAAAAGCCGCGCCAGCAGGCCGCGCGGCGCGGGCGGCGGCGGCACGCCGTCCCAGTATTCGACGATGGATGCGATCTTGCCGGTCATGTCGATCATTGCCTCGCTGACGCCGGAAAGACTGTATTTCACGCCATCGGCGCGGGTCACCAGACGGTCCCAGCGCAGGTAAGCGGTATGCCCGTTCAGGCCGGATGCGCGGTCGGTGACCTTCATACGCAGCGCGGATACGCCATCGAACAGGGCGGCATGGATCACGATTGCGGCATCGACCCCCGCGCCCTCGCGCTCCGGCGTGCGGTAACGCACGTCGCGGGCCACGAATTGCGCGACCCGGTGGACACCCTGCGGTGCCAGCGTTTCCAGCCAAGCGACGTAACGGTCGATCAACGGCGTTTCGTGCGGTAACATTTCATCCTCGGCCCTGTTTTTGCCGTAATGAGTCGGATAATCTTATACGCCATGCCAGTCTATCTTCCTATCGCGGAAATGTCGGTGTCGGCCGGCGCAGTCGTCCTTCTGGGTATCGTCGTCGGCTTTTTTTCAGGCCTGTTCGGGATCGGCGGCGGTGCGCTGACCACGCCGCTTTTGATCTTTTTCGGGATTCCGCCGGTGGTCGCGGTCGCGACCCAGACCTGCCAGATCATCGCATCCTCTACCGCCGGGTTCATCAGCCAGTTGCAGCGACGCGGCATCGATTTCAAGATCGCGGGACATATGATGACCGGCGGCGCGATCGGCGCGGTCATCGGGCTTGGCATCTTTCAGCTTTTACGCATGCTGGGCCAGATTGATCTGGCCATCAAGGCGCTGTACATGGTCCTTCTGGGCGGGATCGGGGTTTCGATGATCGTCGAGATTACGCGGTCCTATCTGCGCCGCGACGCAGGCGGCGCGCCAACCGAAAACCGGGTGCATCGCTGGCTCAAGACCCTGCCGATGCAGACGGAATATCCGGTATCCGGCATCACGATCAGCCGCTACGGCCCGATGGGTATCGGCTTCGTTTCCGGCATATTGCTGGCCATTCTGGGCACCGGGGCGGGGTTCATGGTGGTGCCGGCCATGATCTATTTTCTGGGCATGCCCGCGTTGATGGTCACCGGCACGTCGATGCTGCAATTGCTGGTCCTGACATCCCTGGCCGCGATGATGCACGCGTTGACCACGCATGCGATCGACCTGATTTTGGGCGCGCTGCTGATTTTCGGCAGCGTCATCGGCACGATTCTGGGTCTGCGTTCGACCAAATACGTGCACGGGCGCCCCGCGCGGTTGCTTTTGGCCGCGATCATCGTCGTGGTCGCGATCCGCATGGGATTCGAGCTGGTCATTCCGCCGCACGACCCGTACACGCTGTCGATCGGGCATTAGACGATGCGCCGGATAATCCTGACAATCCTTCTTTTGGGCGCCTTTAGCGGCAGCGCGCACGGCATGGCGGTCGACATCTCGGACGACATCATCCACGTCACGACCGGGTTCAACGGCGCGGGCATCACCGTATTCGGCACGCAGGACGAACCGGGCGCGGTCGTACTGGTGATCGAGGGGCCGCCACACCCCATGACCGTGCGGCGCAAGTCGCGGGTGATGGGGCTGTGGACCAACACGTCGTGGCGCGATTACAGTGATGTGCCCTCGTTTTATGAAGTGGCGGCCAGCAGCCCGCTTTCAATGGTCGCCGCGCCGGACGTTTTGCGCGAACATCATATCGGGCTGGACAGCCTGCACGTCGCGCCGGAGGACGGCGAGAACACCGTGCAGGACGACGCGTTCACGCGCGAATTGTTCACGCGCATGGAGCAGCGGCGACTGTTCGTGCCCACCGTCACCCCGCTGGCCTATCCCGGCCCCAAGCTGTTCAAGGCGCATTTCGCCATGCCGCCGATCGTGACCCCCGGCGAATACAAGGTTTCGGCCTATCTGTTCGCGGATGGCAAAGTGATCGAACAGGACAGCACCAGTTTCAACGTCGTGCCAGAGGGGTTGAGCGCCGATATACGGCGCTTTGCCCTTGAGGACGGGGTGTTGTATGGTTTATGCGCCATCGCCATGGCGATGGCGGCCGGATGGCTGGCCACGGTGCTGCTGAAACGGGAATGACGCGGGAAGAGCATGAACGCAAAAGGTGAAAAGCGGCGCGGCGGCGATGGCGGCACCTATCTGGTGATCGCGGACGACACGCCGGAATTCCGCGTCGCATTGCATTACGCGGTGCGCAAGGCGCGGGCGCGGCGCGGGCATCTGGCCATGGCGCGGATCATCGAACCCGTGGCCTTTACCGAATGGATGGGCGTCGAATCCGCCGCCCGGGCCGAGGCGCGCGCCAAGGCCGAGGGGGAGATGGAGGCGCTGGCGGGCAGCGTGGCCGCCGAACACGGGATCACCCCGTCGCTGATCCTGCGCGAGGGCAAACGGATCGACGAAATCATCGCGATCACGAACGGCAATCCCGGCCTGGTCGCGCTGGTGCTGGGCGCAAGCACGCAAAAGGGCACGCCGGGACCGCTGGTCAGTTACTTCACCGCCAAGGGGATTTCGCAATTGCGTGTGCCGGTCATCATCGTACCGGGGCATCTGAAGCCGGAAGACCTTGGCAGGCTTGTGTAAAATCCGAATCCGGGCGTCATCCAATCTCTGCAACGATCCGCGCGGGCGCGGCATCGGCTTCGTACTTTACCGGATATGCGTGGACGCGGAATTCCCGGTTTTCCAGCGCGGAAAGATTGGTCAGATTTTCAGCAATTAAAATACCGGCGGCCAGCAGGATTTTGTGGACCGGGAACGGGTCGTAATCAGGCGATGGAGTATCCAGACCGACCATTGCGACTCCTGCCTTTACAAGTCCGTGGGCAAACCTCTCATCCAGCATTGGATAGGCTTTATAGTAATCGTCTTCACGAAACCGTGCGGACCAGCCGGTATACACCAGAACAACATCCCCCGCCCGCAAATCAGTCCCCTCCAGACATTCTGCCGTAATAACGGGCGAAAGACCGCGCGCATCAATCAGACGACCACGTCCTGTGCAATGCGCGAGTGGTACGTCGCATATGCGTGCGCCACCCGCGATCATGTGCAACGGCGCATCGATATGCGTACCAACATGCATACAGGTTTCAACTTTGTGATCTGAAAACCCGTCTTTCTCGACAAACATCGTCTGATACAGGCGCGCACATGGATCGCCGGGATAGACCGGCATATCGCCGGTAAAAATATGGGTCAAGTCGACGAGCGACTTCATTTCGCCTTGCGGCCGGATTTGCGGCGCTTGCCAAGGCCGATATTCTTGGCCAGCTTGCTGCGCTTGGCGGCGTAGTTGGGGGCGACCATCGGATAATCGCTGGGCAGGCCCCAGCGTTCGCGGTAAGCCTCCGGCGTCAGGTTGTAGGCGCTTTTGAGGTGGCGTTTGAGCATTTTCAGCTTCCTGCCATCCTCAAGGCACACGATGTAATCGGGCTGGACCGATTTTTTGATCGAAACGGCCGGGTGCGGGCGTTCAGCCGAAACACCCCCGGAGCCGCCAGCGCCGACATTGGCAAGCGTTTTGTGCACGCGGTCGATCAACGCGGGAATATCCGCCGCCGGAACGGTGTTACCGGAAAGATAGCTGGCGACGATCTGGGCGGTCAGGGCCAGAATATCGCCCGTATTGACGGCGTTTGAGGACGCGGGCTGGGACATCGTTTTCTTGCCTTTATCTTTGATTATTATCGATTACCCGTTTTATTTAGGTAATAACGCCGCATAATACAAGGATAAATCAGAAAAAACAGGGTCCTGACCCTAGGGTCAGGACCCATTAATCTCATGAGAGTGCGTGACATGGGAAAGGGATGGATGCAAGGAAAAGGGCCGAAGGCGGGGTGGTTCCCCCGTCGAAGCCCTTTGACGCGGCAGACGCCCTTTTCCCATGTCACCCGCAAGGGCGCGGCCAAACCACACCCCGGCGGCTTCAAAAGCCTTGGTCGCAGGAACCGCTGCGCCCTTCGGCTTTTTCATGGCCGGATGCGCGGTTTGGCTTCGCGCGCAATCCATGACATTAATGAGTCCTGACCCTAGACAATCCGCGCAGGTTTGCGGCGGGCGGACGAAACATCGGCCCCGCGCAGATAAACGGGTTCCGGCAGGGCGGGCGATGCGCCCGCATGATCGCGCGCACGCGAAAGCGTAAACGAAAGCGCACCGGCCACCAACGCGTCCAGCGGCAGAAAGGCCAGTTCATGCGCGGGGTTAGACAGGCCCAGTTCGGCGCGGGCGCGGGCAACCGCGTCGCCCGCAAGCGTCCAGTCGGGACGGATGATCGCCTTCAATTCCTCGCCGGACATACAGGCATCGTCACAGCCGGGGGCGCGGACGTAATAATCGCTGCGCTTGGTTTCGATCAGGATACATAAAGGTCTGTCCGGCAACGCGCGGGCAATCGCGTCGAAGCTGCCGATTCCATAGGCGGGTTTGCCCGATATTTGCGCAAGGGCGCGGATCGTGGCCAATCCCACGCGCAGGCCGGTAAACGTGCCGGGGCCGTTGGCAACCGCATAGGCGTCGATATCGCGCAAGGTCAGGCCCGCCGCGTCCAGCCGTTCCATGATCATCGGCATCAGGCGTTCGGCCTGTCCACGTTCCATTGGCTCGGTTTCGGCGAACAGCGTGCCGTCGGCGCGGCGCACCGCGACGCCGCAGGCGCTTAAGGCCGTATCGACGGCGAGAATATTCAGATCACCTGACATGCGTCGTCGAAGGTCAGGCGCGGGCCGCGCGGCGCCAGTTTGGCCGCATCGCCATGCCCCATTAGGCACAGGAAATTGGATTTCCACCCCGTACCGGCGAAAAAGGCGGCGTCGATGCCGTTATTGTCGAACCCGGACATCGGCAGGCAATCAAGGCCGAGGGCACGCGCGGCCAGCATCAGATACGCGCCCTGCAGGCTGGAATTGCGCAGCAGCATCGCCACGTTGTCGGCATCGCGGTATTTCGCCGCGCGCTCGGCATCCAGCGTTTCATAAAAAGCCGTGTCAAAGGCAATGATGGCGCATACGGGCGCGGCTTGCGCCTTGGCGACGTTGCCGGAATCGAGAAGCGGGAAAAGTTTTTCCCGCGCATCGTGCGATTTTATGAAGGCCACGCGCATCGGCTGGAGGTTGGAGGCGGTCGGGCCCAGCTTGGCCAGTTCGTAAACCGCCTGAAGCAGCGCATCGCTGACCGGTGCGGGCGTGAAGCTGCGATGGCTGCGCGCCTGGCGGAAGATGAGGTCCAGCGCCTCGTCGGACAGGATCATCGTACCACCCTATGCCGGTCTGACTTCGCGCACTTCGGGGACGAAGTGGCGGAGCATGTTTTCGATGCCGTTTTTCAAGGTCGCGGTCGCGGACGGGCAGCCGGAGCACGCGCCGCGCATGTGCAAGTAGACCACCCCGTCCTCGAACCGGTCGAAGACGATGTCGCCGCCATCCATCGCCACGGCCGGGCGCACGCGTTCATCCAGAATGTCGCGGATTTGTGCGACTACTTCGCCATCTTCCGCGTTTTGGGTGGCGGCGGGCGTACTTACGCCCTCCACCGTCGGCAGGCCGGAAAGCGCGTGATCCATGATCGCGGCCAGAATACGCGGCTTGAGCACCGCCCAATCGTCATCCGCAGCCTTGGTCACGCTGACGAAATCGTGGCCCAGATACACGCCATCGACCCCCGCGATCTTGAACAGGCGCCGGGCCAATGGCGACTTGTCCGCATCGGCGGCCATGCGGTAATCGAACGATCCGCCCGGCGCGACGGGCGTACCGGGGATGAATTTGATCGCGTCGGGGTTGGGCGTGGCTTCGGTCTGGATGAACATGAGATTTATCTAGGCCGCCGCCTTCGGCTTTGCAAGGACGGTGACGCCCGGCAAGTCCTTGCCTTCCAGCCATTCCAGAAACGCGCCGCCGGCGGTGGAGATATAGGTGAAGTCGTCAAGCACCCCTGCCTGCGCCAACGCCGAAACCGTGTCGCCGCCGCCCGCGACGCTGACGCAGCGCCCTTCCCCCGTGCGTGCGGCCACGTATTTCGCCAGCGCGGTGGTGCCAATGGCAAAGGCCGGCATTTCAAACACGCCCATCGGGCCGTTCCAGACGATGGTGCGGCAGGGCTCCAGCGCCTCCTGCACCAGTTTCACGGTTTCGGGGCCGATATCCATGACTTCCCAATCCTTGGGCATGTCGGGGCGGGCGCAGGTGACGTGCTTCGCATCCGGGGCGAAGGTTTCGGCGGCGATGCAATCGACCGGCAGGACGATGCGGCAGCCTTGTTCCTCGGCCCGCGCGGAAATCGCGCGCGCGGTGTCCAGCATGTCCGGTTCGTAAAGCGATTTCTGGGGGTTCCAGCCGCGCGAAGCCAGAAAGGTGTTGGCCATGCCGCCGCCCAGCACCAGCACGTCCATCTTCGATACAAGATTGCCGAGCAGGTCGAGCTTGGTCGACACCTTGGCGCCGCCGACGATGGCGGCAACGGGTTTTTTTGGGCTGGCAACGGCGGCATCGAGCGCCGCGAGTTCGGCGCGCATCGAAAGGCCCGGTTCGGCGGGCAGGATTTTGGCCAGCGCATGGACCGAGGCATGAGCGCGGTGCGAAACGGAGAACGCATCGTTGACGTAGTAATCGCCCAGTTTGGCAAGTTGCGCGGCAAAGGCAGGGTCGTCTTTTTCCTCGCCCGGATCAAAGCGCAGATTTTCCTTCAGCACTACATCGCCCTGCCCTTCAAAGGATACGGGCGCGCCCCAGCGTTCGCTTAGGACAGGGGCCAGAAACTTCAGGGAATATTTATCGTCCGGCTTGCCCTTGGGCCGCCCGAAATGCGAAAGGATCACGATTTTCGCGCCGCGTTCGCGCAGGGCCAGTACCGTCGGTTTGACGCGGTCGATGCGCGTGAAATCGGTGACGTTGTGCGCGTCGTCGACCGGGACATTAAGGTCGAGGCGCAGCAGAACGGTTTTTCCCTTAAGGTCGGTTTTGTCAAACATGTCGCATCCTTATCTGATGGAACGGGCGTTGTCGGTGGCGGCAATCAGGCGGTCGCGGATGGCAGGGTCCATCGCGGAATGCCCCCCGTCGGGCACGACCACATAATCGGCCTCGGGCCATACTGTATGCAGATCGTGCGCGATTTTCAAAGGGGTGATCATGTCATAACGTCCGTGAATGATCACCGCCGGGATATGGCGGAAGGCATCGACGCGCTTGAGGATGCTATCCGCATCGGTGCGCACGTGGTTTTTAAAATAATGCGCCTCCAGCCGCGCCATGGCCACGGCGCGTTTGCGCTGGTCGTCGGTGTAAATGGTCTGGTAATGCGGATACAGCGTGGCGCAGGCGGATTCATAACCGACCCATTGCATGGCGGCGGCGGTCTTCGCCGCCTCGTCATCCCCGAACAGGCGGGCGTGATAGGCGGACAGCAGGTCGCCGCGTTCGGTTTCGGGGATGAAGCGGGCGAAACGCTCCCACACTTCGGGGAACACGGTGCGGATACCTTCAAGCCACCATTTGTTTTCGTCGCCGGTCATCAGCCAGATGCCGCGCAAAATCAGGCTTGCGCAGGCATCCGGGTGGTCGGCGGCGTACAGCATGGCCAGGGTCGAACCCCATGACCCGCCGAAGACATGCCATTTGCCGATGCGCAGATGCTGGCGCAGCGCCTCGATATCCGCGACCAGATGCGCGGGGGAATTGTCGCGCACCTCGCCCAGCGGTTCGGAACGGCCGCTGCCGCGCTGGTCGAACAGGACGATGCGGTAAAAATGCGGGTCGAAAAAGCGGCGGTATTCGGGCGTCGTGCCCGCGCCCGGCCCGCCATGCAAAAACAGAACCGGCACGCCGTCGGGGTTGCCGGATTGTTCCCAGTACAAGGTATGGATGTCGTCAACAGCCAGAAAGCCGGTCGAATACGGGCGGATCGCGGGGTAAAGTTTGCGGAAGGCCATGCGATAATCCCTTGTTTCTATCCGTGATCCTCCAGCACCTCGATCTGTTCGGGGTGCGAGATTTCGATCAACGCGCCGTTGACGTTGCGGATAAAGCCGCGCACGCGCAAGGCCTTGCCGTTCAGGCCCATCAGGTTCACGCCTTCGCGCGCGAATTCCAGCCGTTTGGTCGATGGCACAGCAACCGTGAAATCGGTGCGCCAGTCGCGCCCGAAATTGATGAAGAAGGTGTTGTCGCGCAAGGCGGTTGAATAAACCTTACCTTCGACGATGCGGTATTCGTTGACGTAGTCCTTCGCCTCGTCCGGCGCAAGCACGCGCCAGCGGTCGTCGCCCCACAATCCCGCACGGCGGCGGCGGGCGTCGGCCTCGACCTCGTACATGCGCGGAGCCATTTCGGGGTTGCTTTCACTGGTCATCACGCTGGCCAGTCCTTCGTACAGCAAAATACCCTGAAGCCACATGCCGTCGTCGCGTTCGACCTGCGCCAGCGTCTGGCCCATGCGGTTGGTGCGTCCGACATTTCCATCTTTGGTCTGGTATAGGCGGACATAGCGGCCCTGCGCCACTTTTTTCAGCAGCGCGGCGGCGCGGCGCACGGTTTCGCCCGGGTCGTCGGCGGATTCCCACGGCACCCAGATGCCGGTCAGGCGCACTTTGGTCTTGTTGTCGGTTTCGATGGTCACGCCGTCGAGGACGTCGGTCACACGCGCCTTTGGCACCGTCATACGGAAACGGCGGAAATCGCCCATGATCTTGGGCATAAGCGGCCCGGTTTTTGCGCCGGAATCGGCCGAAAGTTCGGTATCAAAGCCGCCATTGGGCGCATCCTGCGCAAAAGCGCCCCGCCCCCATGGACAGGCCAGCGCCAGTACCGCAATAATGATCCATACCCATAACCGGACAATCATAGACCGTTACTTAGGACGCCATGCCCATGATCCGCAAGTCTTTCGCCGTGATAGGCGTGTGCCTTTTGCTTGCCGCGTGTTCAACCAACGAGGCGACGGGCCGTTCGCAGTTCACGGGACTTATGAACACCGCGCAGGAAAACGCGCAAGGGGCCGAGGCCGAAACCGCCATCCAGAAACAGTACGGCGTGGTCGAGGACCCCAAGATCACCGCCTTTGTCAACACTATCTGCGCCCGCCTGACGCCGGGGCTGGAGCGGCGCGACGTCGCCTATCGCTGCACGGTGCTTGATTCCCCGGTGGTCAACGCCTTCGCCCTGCCCGGCGGGTATATCAACGTCAATCGCGGGCTTTTGGCCTATGCCGAAAACGAGGCCGAGGTCGCGGGCGTGCTGGCGCATGAAATGGGGCACGTCACCGCGCGGCATATTTCCGAACGCTATTCGCAAAGCGCGCTGACCCAACTGGGCGGGAGCATCGCCTCGGCCGCGCTTGGCAGTTCGGCGGCAAACAGTTTGATCAGTCTAGGGTCCAATCTTTACTTGTCGTCCTATTCGCGCGGACAGGAATCGGAGGCCGACGACCTGGGCATACGGTACATGTCGCGCGCCGGGTACGATCCGCGCGCGATGGCCAGTTTTCTGGCCACGCTGCAACGCGAATCCGCGCTTTCCGCCGCAGAACAGGGCGAACAGTACAAGGAAATGCGCGGTTTCATGGCTACGCACCCGATGACCGGCGACCGCGTCGCGCGCGCGGTTTCGATCGCGGCCAACACGCCAAATCCGGGCACGTATCTGGGCGAGGATACCTATTTCAACGCGGTGAACGGGCTGGTGTACGGGGATTCGCCCAAGGACGGGTACGTGCGCGGGCAGGAATTCGTGCATCCGACCCTTGGCTTCGCGTTCATGGCGCCCGCCAGTTTCGTCATCAAAAACGCGCCCGACCAAGTCATCGGACAGGCGCGCAGCAATTCCGGCGCGACGTTCGTATTCAACGCCGCCGCCAAGCCCGCGGGCATGGACCCCGCCAGCTATATCACGCAGGTCTGGATGAAAGGCCGCGGCACACCCGGCAAAATGGAGTCGATTACCGTAAACGGGATGCGCGCCGCCACCGCGCAGATACAGGGCACGATCAACGGCACACCGGCCCTGATGCGGCTGGTCGCCATCGAATGGGCGCCGGACACGGCATACCGGTTCCAGTTCGCGATGCCGCAGGCGACAAAACCCGGCGAAATCGACACGTTCAAGCGCATGACCTATAGCCTACGCCGGATGAATCAGGCCGAGGCCGGAAACACGCGTCCGAAACGCATCGCGGTGGTGACCGCCGGGGCCGGGCAAACCGTGGCCGGCATGGCCAAGCGCATGGCGTTCGACGACGGGCTGAACGAACAGCGGTTCCGCGCGCTCAACGCGCTGGGCCCCGGCGATGCGCTTTTGCCCGGTCGCCAGTATAAAATCATTGTTCAGTAAGCGGGGACTGCCCGGTCTAGGCCTTGCCGTTGATGATCGAGTCCGCGAGGATCGAGGCCGCAAGATCGGCACTGAGCGCGTCGTAATATTTGATCGCCTTGCGCAGTTCCAGCGCGTCGACGGCGATGTCGCCACGCGCAAGCGAACGTGAAAGCAGGAAGATCGACACGAAGTTTTCCTTCTTGACCTCCATCGCCTTGCAGGCGACGGCCATCCCCTGCCCGCCGATCTGTCGCATGATTTCCTGAACGATATCCGTTTTCAGGCCCGAACGCTGGGCCATCAGCGCGACGAAAAACCGAATCTGGCCGCGACGCAAGGTCTGAACCAGTATGGCATCGGTAATGCGGTCCTTTTCGCCGTACTGGTGCGCCAGATCCTGCATCAACGCCGACGGCCGCGGATTTTGCACGCCGTGCGCCGTGTCCTGAAAATCCTCGATCGCGTCGGCGAAGGCCAGATCGATTTTTGCCTTCTGCGCGCCAAAGCGTTCGGTGATCTTCTGACGCAAGGGGCCGGAAACGTGCCAGTACAGCTCCATCGCCAGACGCTGCGGCAGTTCCTTGCGGCGCAGCAGCGGCTCGGCAATCTGGTCGGAATATTTCGAGAGTTCGGAGAAAGCCTCGACCGCACGTGTACGCAATGCGATTTTGTCGTTCAGGATCAGGTTGAGCGCGGTGGCTTCATCGTTTCGGTCGACCAGCGCGTCGACAACGCAATCGTCCAGCAGTTTACGCTGGGCGATACTTTGCCAGTACTCGCACGGCTTGGATTGAATAATGTAAAGCAGGTCCTGCGCGGTCAGCACCGGCGAATGGCGCAGCACGGGCTTGGCCACGTTGATAACGTCGTGCGCGAGAAAGAGGATCAAATCCTCCGGCACGCCTTCCATCATGCACAAACGCTCGGAAAGGCTTTCGCGCAGATCCTTTTCCGCCTGACGGACCAGCGAGAGTAGGATGTCGGCGACCATTTCGCGGTCACGTTCACTGACGTCGCTTTCAAGGATCTGGCCCACGGTCTGGACCACGCGCTGGCGTGTCAGCCCGGCATGCTCCGCATCCGCTGTGGCGTATTTGCGCTGGGCGTCATGCAGGTCGACGAGCATTTCGTCGAGCGACGCCACGCGCTTTCCGGTACGGACGCCGGCATGATTGATTGTATCGATCCCCATATACTTAGTACCCAAGCCCCTGAATTCCCATCACATTTTAAACGATTCGGGCTGCGACGGTTTGTCGCCCTACATTCTTAACATAAGCAATAAGCGTGAAAATTTAGTAAATTTGTATGAATTTCATACGAGAGATTCTGCGCGAATCCGCTGATATTGGGCGTGTGTAAAGATTTTCTTAATCCTTGAACGCTACACTGATAATGGGACATAATATTTTGGGGTGTCATCATGGTTTCTAGTGTTTCCAATTCTCTTGGCGCAGCCGCCTATCTGAAGAACGCTTCGCCCGTGCAGCGGCGCGAAGCGCAGCAGGAGGCGCAGGCGCGCGCCGCCGAAGACACGAGCGCACCGCGCGAAACCAAGCGCACCGCGCCAAGCGAGGAAACAAACGATAGCCGCCAGACCGCACGCAGCGAAGCCACCGAACTGGAGTCGCGCAACGACAATACGACGCTGAACACGGAACAGACACGCGGCAATCTGCTGGATATCGCGGTCTGACCTCGATTACCTTAAATCGAATCTTCACCAGCGGGCGCCGGACAAACGGCGCCCTTTTTCCTTATCTTCGATTTTTCCCGATTTTTCTTTGATTCGCCCGTGGGTTGGTGCTAATCCCATCGCACCAAGCTTACGAGGGCAAGCCATGATGCGTGAAAAAATCATAGACGACCTGACCGGCATGATGGGCGGCGCCGCCGGCATCCTTTCGGACATTCGCGACCATGTGCGCGGCGACATGCGCGACCGCATGAAGGTGATGGCCGACCGCATCGACCTTGCCAGCCGCGACGACCTGAGCGCGCTGGAGGCCCGGGTCGCCGCACTGGAAACCGCGCTGGCCGCGCTGGGCACGAAGCCCGCCGCCAAGACAGGCATGGCGAAACAAAAGCCCAAGGCCAAAGCCGTACCGAAAAAGAAAAAGCAAGCGGCACGATGAAAGATTCACTGGCCAAGGACGGCTACGAAAGCGGCCTTAACCCGCTGGACGGGTATGAGCGGTTTTTGAAAAGCCGCAAGGCGCGCTTCCAGCGCCTTGATTCCGATTCACTGGCCGTGGAGATCGACGGGTACGGTTTCGAGCTGTACTGGAACGAGGAGGACGAGGCGCTGTCCTGTTCGTGCGCGATGGATTACGAAATGGCGCCGGGCGTGCGCGATCTGGCCGCGCCGGTCATCATGCATATCAACCGCCGCCAGTGGCTGGGCCATTTCGAGATCAGCGAGGACGGGTTCCCCTGTTTCCGCTATACGATGCTGTTCCACGGCGCGGTATCGGCCGCAGACAACGACGTGATCGAGGAAATGGTCGAGATCGCTTCCCGCTCCTGCGACCAGCACGCACCGGCCTTCGCCTTGATGGCGCAGGCAAAGACGCCGGACGAATTCCCCCGCCTGTTCGACACAGACGGGCGGTGCGCGCCTCTGGGCCTTGCGCTTTTGGATGCAGGCGGCCAAAGCTGATCCCCAAGGAATAAGAAAAAATTTGACGGCCAACCCCCCGGCCGGTTTATAGTCGACGCATGACGCGCGTAGGCATCATTATCATCGCCATTATCCGCGGTCAGGGCTAAGACCCCTGACCATCCAGGCGGATGTCGCCACGCGCACATTCCAAAAAATAAAAGCCGAACAAGACACCAATTTTGGGATGGACATGCCTATGCAACGCGTAACCCTTTTCGACACCACCCTGCGCGACGGCGCGCAAACAAGCGGCGTAGATTTTTCGCCCGGCGACAAACTGCGGCTGGCGGCCCTGCTGGACGATTTCGGCCTTCATTACATCGAAGGCGGATGGCCCGGCGCCAACGATACGGACAATATCTTTTTTACCGAAGTTCCGGCATTTAAAAAGGCAAAACTGACCGCGTTCGGCATGACTCGGCGCGTGGGCAAATCCGCGTCGAACGACGAAGGCCTGTCCATGGTGCTTGATACCAGCGCACCGGTCGTCTGTCTTGTAGGCAAGACATGGGGGCCGCACATCACCACAGCCCTGAACACCACGGTCGAGGAAAACCTGCGCGCGATCCGCGAAAGCGTGGCGCGGGCCAAAAGCATGAAGTCCGAAGTCGTTTACGACCTCGAACATTTTTTTGACGCTTACAAGCACGATCCGGACTACGCCCTTGCGTGCATGCGCGCGGCCAAGGGCGCCGGCGCGGACTGGCTGGTGATGTGCGACACCAATGGCGGTACATTTCCGCATGAAGTGCGCGATATCGTCGGGGCTGTCATGAACGCCGGGTTCAGCGGCGGCGAATTGGGCATCCATACACATGACGACATGAGCTGCGCCGTCGCCAATACGCTGGAGGCAGTGCGGCTTGGCGTTGAAATGGTACAAGGCACGTTGAACGGGCTGGGTGAACGGTGCGGCAATGCAAACCTGATCACGTTGATCCCGATGTTCGCCAAAATGGGAATCGATTGCGGCATTTCTCCGGAAAAAATGCGCGACCTTACCGCGCTTTCGCGCGCGCTTGACGACATTCTCGACCGATCTTCGGACGACAGTGCACCTTATGTAGGCGCACGGGCCTTCACCCATAAGGGCGGATTGCACGGATCCGCGGTTGCCAAGGCCCCATCACTTTACGAACACACGCGACCCGAAAGCGTGGGCAACCGCCGGATTTTGCCGATGTCCGACCAGGGCGGGCTTGCCAACCTGATGGCCCGGCTGGAGGATTACGGCATGGCGGTCCGGCGCGACGATCCACGTCTGGGGTCCGTCGTCGAGCGCATCAAGATGCTGGAGGCGGAAGGCTATGCCTATGATCGGGCTGATGCGAGCTTTGAGCTGCTGCTGCGGCACATGCTGGGCGGGTACGAGCATTATTTTTATGCCCTTAACGTCAACACCAACACCAAGATGCAGCCCATTGTGAACGAAGCGCGGCGCGAATTTGGCCGCGCCAGCATGGGCAGCGTGCCCGAGGCTTCGGTCAAGCTGATCGTCGGCAACGAACGCCTGATGCACGCCGCTGAAGGCGTGGGACCCGTCGATGCTATCGACGCCGCGATGCGCAAGGCGCTTATACCTTATTACCCTGTTCTGGCGAACATGACGCTGAGCGATTTTAAGGTGCGCATCATCAAGCCGCGCGAAGGAACCGCCGCAACCACCGTCGTGCGCATCGAAAGCACGGGGCCGGTGGCCGGGAAGACGTGCACATGGTCAACCATCGGCGTTTCCCACAACGTGATTGATGCCGCGCTTGAAGCGCTGATCGACTCGCATTTGTGGTATCTGCACAAGACCGGCACGCCCGCTATCGTTCCAAACCCGGCCCTGTGCAAGGATGAAGGGGTTTCGTCCAAGCGCTCGCCGTTTGCTACTGGAACGCAACCTCGTTGAAGGAACGCAACTTGCGCGAGTGGAGCTTTTCAGGCCCGACGCCGCGCAGGATGGCCATGGCCAGCAGGCCGATCTGAAGGTGCTGGTTGACGCGGTTTCTATAGAACGCGTCGGCCATGCCGGGCAGCTTCAATTGGCCGTGCAAGGGTTTGTCGGAAATGCACAACAGCGTGCCGTAAGGCACGCGGAAACGGAATCCGTTGGCCGCGATGGTGCCGGATTCCATATCCAGCGCGATGGCGCGCGAGCGTGAAAGCGGCAGGTTTTGCTGGGCCGTGGGCTGCAATTCCCAGTTGCGGTCATCAACCGTTGCCACCGTGCCGGTACGCATGATTTTCTTGAGATCGTAACCTTTCAGCCCCGTGACCTCGCCCACCGCCTGTTCGAGCGCGAGCTGGATTTCAGAAAGCGCGGGCAGCGGAATCTGCGGCGGCAGATCGTGGTCGAGAATATGGTCAAGGCGCAGATAGGCGTGCGCCAGCGCGTAATCGCCAAGGGACTGGGAGTTGCGCAGGCCCGCGCAATGCCCCAGCATCATCCATGCGTGCGGGCGCAGCACCGCGACGTGGTCGGTGATCGTCTTGGCGTTGGAGGGCCCCACGCCGATATTGATCATGGTGATGCCCGACCCGTCGGCGCGTTTGAGGTGATAGCCCGGCATCTGGGGCAGACGCGGCGGCGGCGCGCCCTGCGGCCAATGCGCATCGGGGTTGTTTGCAATGCGCCGGTTCAGTGTGACGATGTCACCGGGTTCGACGAAGGCTGTGTATTCGTCTTGCGCGTGGGCAAGGCTTCCTTCCGTCGTCCCGTTCATCAGGTCGTGGCAGATGCGCACGAATTCATCGACATAAAACTGGTAGTTGGTGAAGATCACGTAATTTTGAAAATGCGCGGCCGAGGTGCCGGTATAATGCCGCAACCGCATGACCGACAAATCGGTGCGCGGCGCCGGGAACAGGCCCAGCGGCCATGCCTGCCCCGCTTGCGGTTGCCAGATGCCGTTGGCGATGGTGTCGTCCATTACGCTTAAGTCCGGCTGGTCGAAAAATTCCGGCGCGCGGGCCAGGAGTTCCGGCGTCAGGTCCTTTTCGACGTGAAAATTGTCGCCCAGCGCGAAATGGACCGGGATGGGCGTATCGCTGAGCGAAATTTCCACCGGGCCACCATGGTTCTTCAAAAGCAGGCGGATCTGTTCGGCGTAGTAATAACCGAAAATGTCGGGACGGGTCAGCGTCTGGGCATACACGCCCGGACGGTTGACGAAGCCATAGGCGAAACGCGAATCCGGGCGGCGGATATTGTCCACGGTGATGCGGATTTGCGGGTAAAAGGCGCGCACGCGCGTGGGCGGAATTTCACCTTTGGAAAAGGCCCGGAAATGTTCGCGTAAATGCGCGATGCCCGCATCGTATATCCCGCGCAACGCGGCCAAGGCGTCATCAGGATTGTCGAAGTTTCGGGGCGGGATATTTTGCGGGGTTGCTTCCATGGTTTATTATACACGATTTCAGTCTGTTACGCCAGAATCAGCGCGCAAGGAAAACCAAAAACCGGCGCTTAGGATCAGTTCAGCCCCACCAGCGAGCGGGCGTAGTCGCGGGCGGTGAAGGGTTGAAGGTCCTCGACCCCCTCGCCCACGCCGACGGCGTGGACCGGCAGGCCGAATTTATCCGCAAGGCCGACCACCACACCGCCCTTGGCCGAGCCGTCGAGCTTGGTGACCACAAGGCCGGTGATTTTGGCGACGTCGCGGAACGCCTCGACCTGCGCGAAGGCGTTCTGGCCGGTGGTGGCGTCGAGCACCAGCAGCGTCGCGTGCGGCGCGGTTTCGTCCGTCTTGCCCAGCACGCGCACGATCTTGCCCAGTTCGGCCATCAGGTCGCCCTTGTTGTGCAGTCGCCCAGCGGTATCGACGATCAGCACGTCATAGCCTTCGGCCTTTGCCTTTTCATACGCCTCGAACGCGACGGCGGCGGCATCGGCGCCAATGTCCTTCGATACCACCGGCGCGTGCAGGCGCTTGCCCCAGATCTGGATCTGTTCCACCGCCGCGGCGCGGAACGTATCGGCGGCGGCCAGCATGACCCGGTGGCCCTGACGCTGAAGCGCGTAACCAAGCTTGCCGATCGTCGTCGTCTTGCCGACACCATTGACGCCGGTGACCAGAAGGACAAACGGGCCTTTTTCCGGTTTTTGCACGGCCAGAGGTTTGGCGACAGGCGCGAGAATGGCTTCGATTTCACGGGCAAGCACGGTGCGCACCGCATCGGCGCCTGCGTCCGCATCGCGTTCAAATTTATACGCTGAAAAGGATTTGACGATCCGCGAGGCGGTCTGCGGCCCCAGATCGCCGGCGATCAATACGTCCTCAAGCCCGCGCAGATCTTTGGGATCGAGATGCGATTTGGTAAACAGATCGCCCAGCCCCTGCGTCAGGCGCGCGGTCGAACGCGAAAGCCCGGAACTCAAGCGTGAAAGCCACCCGCCCTCGTTCGTATGGTCCTTCAGATCCTCGGCCTCCAGCGCGTCGTCGGTCGGGGTATGGCGGGGTACGGGCGCAACATTCAGCCCTTCGACGATTTCCGTTTCGTTCCCTTCCAACCTGTGACGCGTGTCGTCGTCCACGTCGGCATCGTATTCAATCGACGGTTCAAGAGCCGGGTCGTTTTTGTGATGCATCATGCGTTCGTCTTCGCGTTCCTGCTTGGAAGCGGCTTCGTTTTTTTTCGTGCGCCAAAACACCATGACTACCTTCTTCTTTTTTCGATTTTTCGACTCAATTCAGGCTCGGACGAGCCTTATTTCCTATATAGACCCCATGCGGCAAGGTGTAAAAGCATCTGCTTTGAATACATTGACATAATCTTCGGTCCTGCCTATTCTTTTTCTCTATGCTTTGCCGCGAAGCTTTTTTAGGAGTCATGCCATGAGCACGCAAGTACAGCCCACAGAGGACACAGCGCATCTTTCTGCCCGTGCCAGCCACTGGATAAAGAGTGTCTTCAAGCGCATCGTGACGCCACGTCCTGAACCGACGGTCGAGGACATCCGGGCTTGCTGGAGTGTCATCAACGAAACCCGGTCTGCCGTGGCGAAGCTGACCGAAAGTCTATGCCCCCAATTTGGCTTTAGCGGCCATTCAGGTTCCTGCGTCCGCGGAACCCTGAAGACCATCGAAGGGCACAAAAGCGGAAATGCATTCCGCATCACTTACTCTGAAGGGGGGGGAGAAGCAGAGCCCGAGTGGACGTTTGAACTTTCCTATGATCCTTTAGCCAGCAAGAAGAGACCTGTCCGCCTGTCTTGTAACAATCGCAAATATGCCGACTACCCGCTGGATGTATCAGTTGATACTTTGAAGGCGCGATTTGCCTCCATACTAAGGATGTTTCCCAATTTCTCCGATCCGCTGATGGCCCGGGCACTGATCACAGAATTCGAAAAACCGGGAAGCACGACAGCTGCACCGGGCGCCAAAGCCGCCGCGCCCATCTGATCATATATATCTGATCAAACCTGCGGTCACCCAGTGATGTGCCCGGTCAGGCGGTTGTCAGCGACGCCGGTTAGGGTCATCGTCTGGAGGCTGCCGACCGGGTAGACTTTATCCAGTGCGACCTCGGCGAAATGCTCGGTCCTCCCTAGCCCACCCTTTTCAACGATCACCTGCCGCGTCGTTCCGACATGACGGGTAAGAAAGGCCTGCATCCGTTCCTGCCCCAGCGCGCGCAGGGCCGAAGCGCGCGCCTTGCGCGCCGGCACCGGGACCTGCCCCGGGATTTTGGCGGCGGGCGTGCCCGCTCGTTCCGAGTACGGAAACACATGCAGGAAGGTGATGTCGCAATCGCGCACGATGCGCATTGTATTTTCAAACATCGCGTCGGTTTCGGTCGGGAAACCCGCGATGATGTCGGCACCGAAGGCGATATCAGGCCGCAGCGCACGGGCGCGTTCGCACAGGCGACGGACGTCATCGGAAAGGTGGCGGCGCTTCATGCGTTTTAAAATCATGTCGTCGCCTGATTGAAGAGAGAGATGCAGATGCGGCATCAAACGCGGTTCGGCTTCGATCAGCCGCCAAAGGTCGTCGTCGATTTCCGCAGGGTCGAGGGAAGACAGGCGCAGGCGCGGCAATTCCGGCACCGCCGCCAAAATACGCCGGATCATCTGGCCAAGCGTCGGCGTACCCGGCAGGTCACGGCCATAGGAGGTCACATCGACCCCCGTGAACACCATTTCCTTGTACCCTGCCGCCGCCAGCGCGCGGACCTGATCCGCAATCGCGCCCATGGGGACCGAACGTGAATTGCCGCGCCCATACGGTATGATGCAAAAGGTGCAGCGATGGTCGCAGCCGTTCTGGACCTGCAGGAAGGCGCGGGTATGATCATCGAAGCCGGAAACCAGATGGCTTGCCGTTTCCTTTACCGCCATGATGTCGTTGACGATGACTCTTTCCGAAGCGGGCATGACGGTCCCGGCTGCGCCAGACCACGTTTCCGCCTTGAGCTTCGCGTCATTGCCGATGACCTGGCTTACTTCCGGCATGGCGGCATATTTTTCCGGGGCGATCTGCGCCGCGCAGCCGGTGACGATGATGCGGGCATCCGGGTTTTCGCGCCGGGCGCGGCGGATGGCCTGCCGGGCCTGACGCTCGGCCTCACCCGTCACGGCACAAGTATTGACGATGATCGTGTCCTTCAGCCCCGCATCGCGGGCATGAGTCTTCATCACTTCCGACTCATAGGCGTTGAGGCGGCAGCCAAAAGTTAAAACCTGTGGATCTGCATGCGATGTCATTTCGGGAAAAGATATGCCTGTCGCGGCGCGGTATGTCCAATTTGAAAACAGGAAAGCAAAAAAAGCGTGTCCCTTGAACGTGCTAACCCAATGGTTAAGATTATTGGAATTCCTGCGTCACGCGGACGCAGCATTTCCGCCACTTTTTATTAGGTTCGGACTTGGTTCGCATGTTAGCGTTCCTATATTACCAAGAATTCTTCTGAAACCGTAACAACGTATGGGGGCACAGATGTTGTTGAACCATCCGTATGTTCACGATGCAAATATCGTGAACAACGCTCAGCCAGACGGGTCGGAAGAGAGGGTCCTTGTCGTTAAGACGCGCATGTGGTGGGCATCGGAATATTCGGTGTCCAACGACAACCGGCTTTTGCTGGAATTGTCGGAACAGGTGCGTCGTCTGGAACGATTGGCGCAGTTCGGTATCATGGACTTCGACCGTATCGATGTCGTACCTGCCGATCTGACCTGAAACCTTGGACGAGAACCGCCCTAACGGGCGGTTCCCATCCCCTTTGATATTTGACTTCTAATATTTGACATTGCCTGCTTTCTGGCTTAGAAAGCGGGCGAAATTATCCGTATCACTGCTTTTTGCCAGTGCCTATCGGTACCCCGCTGTCGGCGATTACGCTCACAGCGGCGGTCATGTTTTGAGGTTTGTTTTGTTTGAATCATTGAGTGAAAGACTAGGACAGGTTTTCGACAAGCTGCGCGGACGCGACAAGCTGCAGGAGGAAGACGTCGATCTGGCCTTGGGTGAGATCCGCACAGCGCTTCTGGAAGCCGACGTCGCCCTGCCGGTCGTCACCGAATTCCTCGATCGCGTGCGCAGCCACGCCATCGGCCAGTCGGTCATCAAGTCGGTCAGCCCGACGCAACAGATGGTCAAGATCGTCAACGACGCGATCGTCGCCATGCTGGGCGGCGCGGGGGAGGCCCCCCTCGCCCTTGAGGTGGCGCCGCCGGCGGTGATCCTGATGGTCGGGTTGCAAGGGTCGGGCAAGACCACGACCACCGGCAAGCTTGGCAAATATTTGAGCACGAAGGCGCGCAAAAAAGTGCTGATGGCGTCGCTGGACACGCAGCGTCCGGCGGCACAGGACCAGTTGAAGGTTCTGGGCGAACAGACGGGCGTCGCCACCCTGCCCATCGTCGCAGGGCAAACTCCGGTCGAAATCGCGCGGCGCGCGCTGGATTCCGCGAGGCTGGAATCGTATGACGTCCTGATCCTCGACACCGCCGGACGGCTTGCGATCGACGACGCGCTGATGGACGAGGTCGCGCAGGTGCGCGATATTTCAAAACCTGCCGAAACCTTGCTGGTTGTCGACGCGATGACCGGGCAGGACGCGGTGACCATCGCGCAGGAATTCACCCGCCGCATCGGAATCACCGGCACGGTTTTGACCCGCGTCGACGGCGACGCGCGCGGCGGGGCGGCGATGTCGATGCGCGGCATCACCGGCCAGCCGATCAAGTTCATCGGCACCGGCGAAAAATCGGACGCGATCGAACCGTTCCACCCCGAACGTATCGCCAGCCGCATTCTGGGCATGGGCGACGTCGTTTCGCTGGTCGAAAAGGCGGTCGATACCATGGACCGCGCCAAGGCCGAGGAAGCGGCGCGCAAATTCCAGGAAGGCAAGTTCGACCTTGACGATTTCCGCAGCCATCTCGACCAGATGAAGAAAATGGGCGGCATGGGCGCGATGATGAAAATGATGCCCGGCATCTCGCGCATGGCGCCGCAGATCGATCAGGCGCGGCTGGACGAAACCGTCTTGAAAAAACAGGAGGCGATTTTATCCTCCATGACCGCGCGGGAACGCGCGCGGCCGGACCTGATCACCGCGTCCGGTTCCCGGCGCCGCCGCATCGCCGAAGGGTCGGGTGTGAGCGTGCAGGACGTCAACCGTCTGCTCAAGCAGTTCGACCAGATGCAGACGATGATGAAGAAAATCCGCAAAATGGGCATGGGCGGGCTGATGGGCCTTGCCAAAGGCATGCTGGGCGGAAACGCCTTTGAAAAGATGATGGCCGATATGGGCGGCATGCCCGATATGGGCCAGCAGTCGGGCGGCGGCGCCCCGCAATCCGGCCTTGATCTGGGGCCGAACCCGTTTGCGAATTTTCAACTGCCGCCGTTGGGAGGAAAGAAGAAGTAGAAAGTTTTTTACCACTAAGGACACCAAGAGCGCGAAGCTCATTTTTCTTGGTGATCTTAGTGGTGAGAAATTCAATTTTTTAATTTTAGGAGATTATAAATGGCACTGAAACTTCGTTTGTCCCGCGGCGGCCGCCGCAACCTGCCCTATTACCGCATCGTCGTGACCGACTCGCGCTCGCCGCGCGATTCCTCGTTCATCGAGCGTCTGGGCACCTATAACCCGCTTTTGGCCGCGAACGACCCGAACCGCGTCACCCTGAACGCCGAACGCATCAAGCACTGGCTTTCGATGGGCGCGCAACCTTCGGATCGCGTCGCGCTGTTTTTGGGCCGCGCGGGCATCATCGCCGCGCCGAAATTCCAGGCCGGGCCGAAAAAATCCGCGCCCAAAGCCAAAGCGCAGGAGCGCATGAAGGAGCAGGAAGAAGCCGCCAAGGCCAAGGCCGAAGCCGAAGCCACCGCGAAAGCGGAAGCCGATGCCGCTGCCGCCGCACCGGCTGAAGCTCCCGTTGAAGCACAGGCCGAAGCCGCCGCCGAAACGCCTGCAGCCGAAGACGCAAAGGCCGAGTAACCTTTCATGGATCGCCGCATCCTGATCGGCAAGGTTGTCAGCGCGCATGGCATCAAGGGCGACGTTAAAATCGCCTGCTATGCCGACGACGCGAAACTGCTGTTTCAGGATGCGGGCATTTATACCGACACAACCACGCAAGCGCGCGTGGTTGTGTCTTTCCGGGCCGAACCGAAACCCGGTCTGTTCATCGCCCGCATCGATGGTATCGCCGACCGCAACGCAGCGGAAGCCGCGCGCGGCATGGCGTTTTATATCCCGCGCGACTCCCTGCCCGCTCTTGATGAAAGTGAAATCTATCATTCCGACCTTGAAGGCATGGCGGTGGTCGGCGCGGACGGCAAGGCGATGGGGCATGTCCTGCGCGTGCAGAATTTCGGCGCGGGCGACCTGCTGGAGATTCAGGGCAAGAAGGAAAGCTATTACATCCCCTTCGCGCCGCCCTTCCTGATCCGCGTCGAGCGCGAGAACAAAACCGTGGTCGTGCAGGAGCCGGAGGTGCTGGGCTGATGCATTTCAACCTGCTGACCCTGTTTCCGGAAATGTTTCCCGGTTTTCTTGGCCACTCGCTGGCCGGACGCGCGCGGGAAGACGGAAAATGGTCGTATACGGCCATCAATATCCGCGATTTCGCGCAAGACAGGCACAAGACCGTGGACGATACGCCCTTCGGCGGCGGCGCAGGCATGGTGATGCGCCCGGACGTGATCGAGGCCGCGTTGCTGTCCATCCCCAAGCCGGGCCGGGTTTTGTATATGAGCCCGCGCGGGCGGGTACTGGATCAAGCCTTGACGCGCGAACTGGCCGCGACCCCGGCCCTGACCATTCTGTGCGGTCGGTATGAAGGCGTGGACCAGCGCGTGCTGGACGCGCACGGGTTTGAGGAAATCAGCGTCGGCGATTACGTGCTTTCTGGGGGCGAACCGGCGGCGCTGGTTCTTATGGATTCCTGCATCCGCCTGCTGGACGGCGTGATGGGCAATGCCGAAACGGTATCCGAGGAAAGTTTCGAAGGCGGTCTTTTGGAATACCCGCATTATACGCGGCCCGCGGAATGGGTGGATGCGAAGGGCATCGCGCACGCGGTGCCGGACGTTTTGCGCGGCGGAAACCACGCAGAAGTCGCCAAATGGCGGCGCGCACAGGCCGAGGCGATCACCAAAACCCGCCGCCCCGATTTACTGAAAAATTGAAGCCCGGTTCAAAGCCGGGTTATGCTTGGCAGCCTTCAACCCCGCGTCCTTAAACCCTGCTGATTAAAAGCGGTTGAATGCGTAGCGATAGCCTTGCGCGGTGGTATCCACCCGCTCGCCCTTGATCAGTACGCGCTCGTAACGATCGACATACCCCATCAGTTGCGCGCGCAGATCGGCGGGAACGTTGGCATACGAAACGGCATTGCGCGTCAGATTCAGCACCACGCGCATATCTTCGACCCCTGTCTTGACCGCCAGTGAGTATTCCTTGCCGATATTGGTGTTCATCAATAACGGGTTGTCCGACCCAAGACAGACAGGAATACCCGCAGCGATAAAATCCGGCAGCGGATGCCTGGCGATGTCGTTGAAATAATGCCTGCGGTTCCGGTCGAGGACGACGGTATCCTGAGAGCTCCGACCGCTGATGGTTTCGCCGACCTCATGAATACGGCCACCTAACGGCAGACTGATGCGCTTGTTGGCGGACAGGCAGACCTCCATGCAAATTGCACGCTCGGTAAACATCTGCATCAGGCGGGAGGATTGGTGGATCAACGTGCCATGCCCCACGCGCAGACGGCGATCGTCACCTGTCGGTCTTGGTTCCAGCGCCTCGGCCGGGACAGCATGAAAAAAATCGACCGCGTTGTGCAGATATTGCTCGGCAACGTGGGGCGCCAGACCCAGCCCGGCTTCATGCCAGGCAATCAACATGGCGCGGCTGTAATCGGTTATCGCGTCGATGTCTTCTTCGCCGGCAAGGCCAAAGGCGGTGACATATGCGGGGCGCGTTTTCGCCAGATGCCGCGCTGCCTGTTCCGCCATATCCGGTCCCATGCGCCGGTCGCGGATCGCGGTGGTGACGATACGCGCATGAATGCCGGTATTGGCATTGGCGGCCTTGATGCCTTCGGTGATGGCCGCGACCTGACGGTCATATTGGTCGGGATCGCCGCGAAAGGAATTCGAGATTTCGGCGTAAATCGCACCTTCTTTCGCGATACGCTCCAGATAGATCTGCGTCGCCTGGGCCAGTTCGTGGTCTGTGGCAGTGATATGCCGCATCCCTTCATACGTGGCATGGAACCGCGCCAGCGTTTCGTAATAACGTTTTTCACGGCTGATCAGAAAATCGGCCTGGATGTCGGTCCGGCGCTTTTGGATTCGGCGCAGGAATATCTCGACCGAAAGCGCCAGCGCGATATGCACATGCATTTCCGCCTTGGGCAGGGCATGGTGCACCAACGGGGCCTTGTCGCGGATTTCAGGCGCGGCATGGGCCCCAACATGGGCACTGAAAGAGGCCGAGGGGGGTTGATCGCTCACTTTTGAATTTCTATGGAAACCGTTTGTTTATGTCAACATGCCCGGTTGCCGCACGCCCCGGTCTGGTCTTTCACGGCTTTTTTCTTGCTTTTTGCCGACCAGAACGGTAGTTAAGGCGCACGAAAAAGATAAGCGGCCTGCCGGCGCCCCATGGGGGGCGTTCGATTTCGAGGCCGGATAACGCAAGTGAAAGGATCCGTGCCATGAACACGATCGAAAAATTCGAAGCGCAACAACTCAAGCGCCTGTCCGAACAGAAAAAAATCCCCGTCTTCTCGCCCGGCGACACGCTTAAGGTGAACGTCAACATCAAGGAAGGCGACCGCAGCCGTATTCAGGCCTATGAGGGCGTTTGCATCTCGCGCACCGGCGGGGGCATCAACGAAAGCTTTACCGTGCGCAAAATCTCGTATGGCGAGGGCGTCGAGCGGGTCTTCCCGCTGTACAGCCCGGTGATCGATTCCATCGAACTGGTGCGCCGCGGTTCGGTGCGCCGCGCCAAGCTGTATTACATGCGCGGACGTTCGGGCAAATCGGCCCGTATCACCGAGCGCACGACCGGCCACGGCCTGAACGAGGGCACGGCGGACGATGCCGCCCCGGCGGAAGCCGCCGAGGCCGCGCCGACCCCGAAAAAAGAGAAAAAAGCCGCCAAGGCCTAAGATCACTTTTCCCCGATAAAGCAAAAACCCCGGCGATTTTCCGGGGTTTTGTTTTCTTGGACCGATTTCAGTGCAGCGTGCAGACCGGCGCGGTCAGCACGATGTCATGACCAAGCGGATGCGGCGCGGTCAAAATCACCGCTTCGTGCCGCATCGCGGCCTGCGCCAGCGGCAGCGGCGCGACACCGATGACGAAATGGACATGGCCGATCAGGCCCGAAACCTCACCCGATTCCGGCTCGATGAAAATCACGTCGGCACGGGCAAAGGCCGCATCGTCGAGGGCGATGCGGACATGGCCCTGAGGCGTGCGGGAAAAGCTGGCATTTTGAACCGACAACATGGCGATTGACCTGTATATGGGTTGTTGGGTCTATTATCAGGCTGTAGTCGTTAATTTTCCCGTAATGCGGTGCACAAAAACATGAGCCATCCCCGTACCCTGTACCAGAAAATCTGGGACCAGCATGTCGTCAAACGGCACGATGACGGCACCTGCATTCTTTATATCGACCGGCATCTGGTGCATGAAGTCACCAGCCCGCAGGCGTTCGAGGGACTGCGCGCCGCGGGGCGTCCGGTGCGCCGTCCCGACGCCACACTGGCCGTAGCCGACCACAACGTGCCGACATCGGACCGGGCGCTGGGCATACGGGAAGCGGAATCCCGGATTCAAATTGAAACGCTGGAGGCCAACGTCAAGGAATTCGGTATCGAATATTTCGGGATGCGCGACCGGCGGCAGGGCATCGTGCATATCATCGGCCCGGAACAAGGCCTGACCCAACCGGGCATGACCATCGTGTGCGGGGATTCCCACACATCGACGCACGGCGCGTTCGGGGCGCTGGCCTTCGGCATCGGCACGTCGGAGGTCGAACACGTGCTGGCGACGCAGACGTTGCTGCTCAAGCCCGCGAAAACCATGCGCATCGCCATCGAGGGCGATCTTTCCCACGGCGTCACCGCCAAGGATATGGTTCTGGCCGTCATCGGGCATATCGGCACCGCGGGCGGCACCGGGCATGTGATCGAATTCGCGGGGTCGGCCGTGCGCGCCCTGTCGATGGAAGGGCGCATGACCATGTGCAACATGTCGATCGAGGGCGGCGCACGCGCCGGGCTGGTCGCGCCGGACGACACCACCTTCGCCTATATCAAGGGGCGGCCCAAGGCCCCCAAAGGCGCGGATTGGGACAAGGCGGTCGCGTACTGGCGCAGTCTGCCCTCGGATCCGGGAGCGGCGTATGATTGCGAAATCACGCTTCGGGCCGAAGACATCGCGCCGCAGGTCACATGGGGCACCAGCCCGCAGGACGTCGCGCCGATCACCGGTTGCGTGCCCGTGCCGGCCAATCCCGCGATGGAGCGCGCGCTGGAATACATGGGCCTGACGCCCGGCATGAAAATGACCGACATTGCCATCGACAAGGTGTTTATCGGGTCGTGCACCAACGCGCGGATCGAGGATCTGCGCGAGGTGGCACGCGTGGCCGAAGGCAAAAAGGTCGCGGCCGGCGTTTACGCGATGGTGGTGCCGGGATCGGGCCTCGTGAAGGCGCAGGCCGAGGCAGAAGGCATCGCGCAGATTTTAAAAGACGCCGGGTTCGACTGGCGCGAACCGGGCTGTTCGATGTGTCTGGGCATGAACGAGGACCGGCTCAACCCCGGCGAGCGCTGCGCCAGCACCTCGAACCGGAATTTCGAGGGGCGGCAGGGCTACAAGGGCCGCACGCATCTTTTATCGCCCGCCATGGCGGCGGCGGCGGCAATCACGGGAAGGTTGAGCGATGTCCGGACCCTACGCTGATTTCATCACGCGCGAACTGGCCGCGCTGGAAGCCTATGACAACGGGCGTCCGCCGGGACATCCCTATGCGTTCCATTTGCATGTGCGGCGCGTGGCCGAGGACATGCGCGCGCTGGCGCTGGCGATGGGCATGGACGCGGCGCGGGCGGCGGAACTGCATCTCGCCACGCTCGCGCACGACGCGGGCAAGCGGATGCTGCCCGTCGGCATCTGGGACATATCCGGCAAGCCGGACGACAAGACCCGGCACATGCGGCGCGACCATACGTGGCTGGGCGCGAAGCTGGTGGACGATGCCTTCGGGGCGGCGGACCAGGCCCCCTTCCCCGCGCTGTTGCGCGATCTGATGCAGCACCATCACGAGGCGATGGACGGCAGCGGCTTTCTGGGCATGAAAGGCGACGAGCTGTCGCTTGAGGCGCGGATGCTGTGCGTGTGCGACGCGTTCGACGGATATTCGGCCTGGCGGCCGCATTTCGGTGAACGCGACCTTAGCCCCAATGGCGTCCTGAACCGGATGCGCGTTGAAAAGTCGGGGCAGTTCGATGCGGAGATACTGGCGATTTTCAGCAAAATAAAAAACGTGGTTAAAAATCATGCAGCCGTTTAAATCCCTAAACGCCGTGGCGGCGCCCATGCCGATGGTCAATGTCGATACCGACATGATCATCCCCAAGCAGTTTTTGCGCACGATCAAGCGCACCGGGCTGGGCAAGCACTTGTTCAGCGAAATGCGGTACGAGGCCGACGGGGCGGAAAAACCGGATTTCGTTTTGAACAAGCCCGCCTACCGGAACGCACAGATTTTAATCGCGGATGACAATTTCGGCTGCGGGTCGAGCCGCGAGCACGCGCCGTGGGCGCTGGCCGATTTCGGCATACGCTGCGTCATCGCGCCATCCTTCGCCGATATTTTCCATGGCAATGCGTTCAAAAACGGCATGTGCCCCGTGGTCCTGCCGCGCGAGCAGGTACAGGCGCTGATGCAGCGCGCAACCGATTACCCGGACCAGGCCGTCGCCGTGGACCTTGAAAAACAGGAAGTGCGCGCGGGCAATCTTGTCTTTTCCTTTGAAATCGACCCGTTCCGGCGGCATTGCCTGCTCAACGGCCTTGACGATATCGGCCTGACGCTTGAACACGAGAGCGATATCGCCGCGTATGAATCCAATCTCAGGAAAAACCAACCCTGGAACTTCGCATGACCAAGCATTTTGTCTTACTGCCCGGCGACGGGATCGGCCCCGAAGTGATGCGCGAGGCGGTCAAGATCATCGACGCGCTGGGGCTTGGCATCACCTATACCGAAAAGCCCGTGGGAGGCGCGGCGATCGACGCCGCCGGCACGCCCCTGCCCGCCGACACGCTGGAAGCGTGCCACACGGCAGACGCGGTGCTGCTGGCCTGCGTCGGCGGGCTGAAATGGGCGGGCGCGGCGTATGACAAACGCCCCGAAGCCGGGTTGCTGGGGCTGCGCAAGGAACTCGACCTGTTCGCCAATCTGCGCCCGGCCATCGTGTTCGACGCATTGATCGATGCCTCGACGCTCAAACCGGAAATCGTGCGCGGGCTCGACATCCTGATCGTGCGGGAGCTGACGGGCGGGGTGTATTTCGGACAACCGCGCGGGATTACGGATTTAGGCAATGGCCAGCGCCGCGGCGTCAATACGCAGGTCTACACCACCGCCGAGGTCCGGCGCGTGGCCAAAATCGCCTTCGACTTGGCGCGGGCGCGCGGGCGCAGGGTGTGCTCGGTCGAAAAATCCAACGTCATGGAATCCGGCCTGATGTGGCGCGAGGACGTCACCGCCCTGCATGAAGAAGGATATGCCGACATCGCGCTTTCCCACATGTATGCCGATAACTGCGCGATGCAATTGCTGCGCAACCCTTCGCAGTTCGACGTCATCGTCACCGACAATCTGTTCGGCGACATTCTTTCGGACGAGGCGGCGATGCTGACCGGTTCGCTCGGCATGTTGCCCTCGGCCTCTTTGGGTGCCGCGGACGAAACGGGACGGCGGGCGGCTTTGTACGAACCCGTGCACGGATCGGCCCCCGATATCGCGGGCCAGAACAAGGCCAACCCGTTGGCGATGATTCTGTCGCTGGCCATGGCGCTGCGTTATTCGCTGGGCGACGGCGCAAGCGCGGACCGGGTCGAAAACGCGGTCAAGCGCACGCTGGCCGACGGCATCCGGACGCAGGACATCGCCGCGCCGGGCACAAGCCCCGTCACCACCGCCGCGATGGGCGACGCGGTTGCCGCGCGGCTGGCGGCGGGTTAAAGTGGTCGTCATGTCCGCAGACCTGACCATTGTCGTGCTTTTGATCATGGGCCTTGCCCTGATGGGGCTGGAGGCGTTCGTGCCGTCCTTCGGCATACTTGGGCTGGGCGGTGCGGCTTCGTTCATCGCGGCGCTGGTCATGGCTTATGACGCGCGCAGCATCTATGGCATGGAAGTCGATATTCCCACGCTGGTGGCGCTGGGGCTGATCGGGCTGGTGGTTTTGAAAATCAGCCTGTATTTCACATGGAAGTCATTGCGCGTGCGACTGTTCGCCGGATCGGAAACCCTGCCCGGCATGTCGGCGCGCGTGATTTCGTGGGAAGACGGGCGCGGGCGCGTGCATGTGGAGGGCGAGGAATGGGCGGCGGCCAGCGCCGATGCACTTGCCTCCGGCGACGCGGTGCGGATTCTTTCGCGCGACCATCTGGTGTTAATCGTTGAAAAAGAGGCAGGAACCAAATCATGATTCAGCTGTTCATCATCATCCTTTTCGCGCTGGCGCTGTTCGTCGCGACGTCGGTGCGCATCATGCGCGAATACGAGCGCGCGGTAATCTTTACGCTGGGCCGATATACGCATACCGCCGGCCCCGGCCTAATCATTCTGATTCCCTTTATTCAAAGCATGGTGCGTGTCGATATCCGCGTGCGCACGCAGGACGTGCCCAGCCAGGATGTAATTTCCAAGGATAACGTATCGGTGCGCGTGTCGGCGGTCGTGTATTACCGCGTGGTCGATCCGTCATCGGCGATCATCAAGGTCGAGGATTTCATGCAGGCGACGTCGGAAGTCGCGCAGACGACCCTGCGCTCGATCCTTGGCAAGCACGAACTGGACGACATGCTTTCCAACCGCGACCAATTGAACGCCGACCTTCAGGGCATCCTCGACACCACCACCGAGGGCTGGGGCGTCAAGGTCACGCAGGTCGCGATCAAGCATGTCGACATCGACCCCAGCATGATCCGCGCCATCGCCCGGCAGGCCGAGGCCGAGCGCGAACGCCGCGCCAAGATCATCAACGCGGAAGGCGAATTGCAGGCCGCCAAGCAACTGGACGAGGCCGCGACCATTCTGGCGCAGCGTCCGGAATCGATGCAGCTGCGCTATCTTTCGGCGCTGACCGACATTGCGGGCGACAAAACCAACACCATCGTCATGCCGCTGCCCGAT
The DNA here is from genome assembly GCA_023898805.1 of Rhodospirillales bacterium. NCBI lineage: Bacteria > Pseudomonadati > Pseudomonadota > Alphaproteobacteria > Rhodospirillales > Rhodospirillales bacterium. The sequence goes on along the minus strand of CP060260.1, from coordinate 1,734,890 downwards.
CTGGTCAGCGCGATGATGGCGAAAAAAGCCTGAAGGTAAAAAAGCGGAGCCGAAAGGCTCCGTTTTTATATCATCCATCCGATCAGGGCGACAAACACGCCAAACCCCAGCTCGATCAGCGGGTAGCGCGCGGGGATGCGCGTGCCGCAATGGCGGCAGCGCCCGCGTAAAAACAGCCATGAAAAGACCGGCACAAGGTCGGGCACGCCCAGCGCGTGGCCGCAGGACGGGCAGCGCGAGCGTTCGGTGGTCCAGTTGAGGCCACGCGGCAGGCGGTAAACCAGAGCGGTCGCAAAACTGCCCAGACACAGGCCGAGGCAAAAAAACACTCCGGCGCGGAACGCCGGAGCGTGATGAAACAGGTCGATCAGGCCTTGCGGCAGCATTACTGCCGAGCGCGGATCGCGCCAATGTGGTCGTAGACCATGCCGCGATCGATGGATTTTCCGTCGCCGTAAATCGCATCGGCCTCCAGCGCCTTTTGATAAAGGGTAAGCGCCGTGGAAAGATTGCCAGATTTTTCGGCCGCCATCGCCTGCGCCACCAATGCGGATGCATCACCACCCGTAGCAGACGAAGGTGCCGGCGTGGGTGCTGGCGTGGGGGACGGCATGACCATCCGCGCCGGTGCGGTGTCGTCCGTCGTTTCCGGCAATTCGGCATAGGCGCGGGCCTCAACCTTCGATCCCGGAGGTACGACCGTACCCGGCGGCATGCTGCGGCCATTATTGATGGCCAACGGAACGGTACGCAGCGGCGGGACAGATTCCGGCGTCGCAATGGCGCGACTGGACGATGCCAGAGGCCTTGCGAGCGCGGGTGCGGGCGTGGCGGCAGAAACCGCGCCGCTTGAATTTTCGAGATCGATACGCCCGCCGCCTTGCGCGACCATCGCGGCAGTCGCGCCGGTCGCGGCGGTTTTATCCTCGATATTCAGGTTCACGTTGCCTTCGGTATCGCGGCGCGTGCCCGTCGATTTCGCGGCCCGGATCGCCAGATACGGCGGCGGCAACGCGGCATCGGCGCCGGATGAAACAGCCTTGGCCGGTGTCGTGGCCTTTGGTGCCGCTGCCTTGGGGGTCGTAGTCTTGGGCGCGGAAACGGTTTTCACCGGCACCGGTGCGGCCTTGACGATGCTTGGCGCAGGCGCGGCGGATTTTTTGGTCACAGGCGGCTTGGCCTTGATTACCTCCACCGTTTTTTCCGGCAGAAGCGCAGCGGTATTGCCCGCGCCATCGGGTCCAGGCATGGCGGGCTTGATCGTATCTGCATCCTTGCCGGAGGCCCAGGCATCGACAGCCTGCGCGGCACCCGTGTCGCCTGCGGAAAGCGGCGGCAATTTTTCCGCCGGTGCGGCGGCGGCAGGCGCGGGTTCCAATTGCGGGATGGATTGCGTTTCGAGTTGCGGCGCAGGCACGTTCACGACATCCGCGCCGGGCACCGGCGTTTCAGTCGACGTCATTTCCGGCGCGGCGGCGGTCGCATCGGGTGCGGCGGCCTCGTTCATGATCGGCATCGGCTGGGCCGGGGCCGCAGGCATGACAGGCGTCGCGTTGTCATTGGCCACATTGTCATTGGCCGGGCCTTCATCGGTGTCAGGCGTGTTGGCCGCAATCGCGGGGGGCGGCATCGCGACATCGTCGTTCGTACCGCTGAACCCGCCCATAATCGTGGTCATACCGCTATCGCGGTTGAGGTACATATAGGCCCCCGCCCCTGCCGCGCCAAAGGCCGCGACGATCAGCGCCATCGTCAGCAGCCCGCCGCCACGGCGGCGTGGCTGACCTTGTTCGGCCAGAACCTTTTCGCTTTCTTCCTCGGCGGATTCGTCCTCGGGCTCATAGATTTCCTCGTCCTCCTCGCCATCGCTTTCCTTAAGGAAATCGTCGATATCCTTATCCTTGACGTCCTGCGCGTACTCCTCCAGCAGGTCGTTAATGGATTTTTCGTCGGCGCTTTTGGCTGCCATTTTGGGGGCGTTTTCAGGAAGCGGTTTTTTCTCGTCGGCCATGGTGCTGTCTTACCCGGTTTATGAAATTCCGAGGAATTATAGGGTATTCGCCCCCAAGGTCAAAGGCCGGAAAAAACGCGGACATGCTCGATCCAAGCCTACCGCAGGGCGTAGCCTTGGCGAGGCAGGGCGTTCCCGGCGTGACTCGAACACCGGCGCGCGCCCAGCATGGAAGGACGGGCGTTCCCGGCGTGACTCGAACACCAGCGCGCGCCCAGCGCGCCTGCCTTTGCGTTTAGCGTGTTCGAGACACGCATTAGCGCATCCAGCTTGGAAGGACGGGCGTTCCCGGCGTGACTCGAACACGCGACCCCCGGTTTAGGAAACCAGTGCTCTATCCAGCTGAGCTACGGGAACAACCCGCCAATCCCTTAACGCGAAGCCGGGACACGGGCAAGAAAAACACGTCGCGCCCAAACCACCACGGCCAATGCCGCCAGCAGGTTGGCCGCGCCGATGCCGATAGCAAAGCCAGTGAAACCGCCGTAAAAAGTGCCCGCCACCGCGAAGGCCAGCAGCGTGGCCACCCGGAACAGGTTGACCACAAGATAGAAATGCCCGCGGCCGGTGCCGTTGAGCGCCGCGCCGATCACCCCGGTCGCGCCGAACCCGACATAACTGACCGGTACGATGCGCAGATAGACCGTAGCCAGCGCCAGTGTCGCCGGCACCTGCGAGAACAACCCGACGATAGGCTTAGCAAACACCCACATCGCCAGCGCGAAGGCGATGCAGAACAGGCCGTTGACGATGCTGGCCAGTTCGATGGTGCGCACCACCCGGTCGTATTTGCGCGCGGCCCAGTTCTGTCCGGTCAGCGGGGTCACCGCGCCCCACAGGGCCATCAGCATGATCAGGGCGATGCCCTCGATCCGGCTGGCGACACCGAAAGCCGCCACCGCATCCAGCCCGGCACGCGCAACGATGGCGGTCAGAATACCCGCCGCGAAGGGTTCGATCGCATAGGCGACGGCGGCGGGTATTACGACCTTGAACCACGTCGCCAGCGCACGGCGTGTCTTTGGCCCATTGCGCAGGGTCGCGAACCGGATCAGGTGCATGTGCCGCCCGGCCACCACCAACGCGGCCACCATGCCGCAGACATAGGCCAGAAGAGTCGCCAATGCCGCACCGGTCATGCCCATGCGCGGCAGACCGAACAGGCCGTAAATCAGCACCGGGTCGAGCGCCAGATTGACCGCCGCGATCAGCAGCATCACATAGGCGGGCAGACGGCTTTCACCCATGCCGCGCCCACCCGCGTTGGCGACGATCAGCACCGAAAGAAACGGCAGGCCGCACAGCCATACGCGCATGAAGGGTTCGATCACCGGCATCATCGCGCCGGGTACGCCCATCGCGGGAAACGCCACTCCCATCAGCATATACGCGACGGCGCCCATCAACACACCGATCAAACCGCCCGCGATGATCCCGGCACTTACCGTGCGCGCGGCATGTTCGTGCCGACGGCCCCCCGACGCGCGCGCGATGGCCGAGGTCATGCCGCTGGACATCGCCAGCACCAGATAGAACAGCAGCATGGTCGCCGGCAGGGTGAAGGACACCGCCGCCAGCGCATCATGGCCAAGCCGCGCGATGAACCACATATCGGTAAACTGGACCGCGTTCTGAGCCAGTATCCCCCAGCCCATGGCCGAAGACAGACGCCAGATATGGGTGCCCAGGCGTCCGTCCGTCAGATCGTAGCGGGGCCGGTTCATGACGGACTTGCCGCCGCGAGCACACCCGCGAGATCCTGCGTCACGCGTTGCGCCAACGCCTTGCGCCCGGCGAAGGCAGCGGGATCGAGGGCGGGCAGGAAATCGAGCGTCACATCCGCCCCGCCCGCGCGGGCGAAGCGCCAGAGATGCGGGGCCAGCGTATCCTCGGCCCGCCACCAGGCATACAGATCGCGCGCGGCCTGATCGGCCATGCCATGCCCGCCCGCGCGTTCCAGAACGATCGCGACCGGCTGGACGCTGGCGGCAACGCCTTCGTCATACAAAACCTCAAGCAGCGAAGGTTTGATCGGGCGGACGGCCCGACCGTCGGTCGATGTACCCTCGCCGAACAGGATGATGTTCCTTCCGGCGCGCAGCGCATCGGCCACGGCGCGGCGTCCGGCCTCAAGCCCGTGGGCACGGCGGACCAGAAAGATCGTGTCTTGTGTTTTCGCCAGAAAGCCGAAACCGGGCCAGCCCGCGACCTCCGACTTGGCGACGAAAACACCGTCGAGATGCGCGCCCAGTACGACGATATCCAGATAGGAAAGATGGTTGCAGACAAACACACGCGCGCGCGCGGCACCGCCGGTGGGCGCGCCCAGCAACGTGACACGAATAGAAAAGACAGCGCAGGTGAATGCGTGCCAGACGCGCGTAAGCGCCAGCGAGCCGAAAAACGCGCGCGCAAGCAGGTGCGGCGGCAGCAGGAGCAGCGTGCCCGCAAGAAACAGCGTCAGGCGCAAAACGGCCAATACGGAGCGCATGGGAATCCGCAGTTTATATGATTTCGGAATGCGCGCCGATATTTTCGACGCCGCCACCGAAGCCTTCGACCTTGCGCTGGTAATGGCGGCGATACCGGTCGGAGACAAGTTGCGTCCTGACGATGACGCACACGTCGATGGTGTTGAACTGCCGGTCGATCACCGCGCCGTCGCCCACCATTCCGCCGAGGCGCAGATACCCCTTGATCAGCGGCGGCAGGTCGTGCAGCGCCTCCCTCGGGTTGATGGCGGATTTCTGGACCAGATTCATATCGACATATTGGTCGGGCAGCGCGCGCGGGCAAAAATCGTCCGGCGCGCGGTGATAATGGTGCAGATAGCTGAGCATGGCGGCATGGGCGGCGACATCGGTGCCGTGAAACGAAGCGACCCCGAACAGCACGCCAATATCGTGCCAATGGATATATTCGGCGATACCCTGCCAAAGGAGTTGCAGAACGTTGCGGGTACGGTGATCGGGATGGACGCAGGAGCGCCCGACCTCCACCATTTTCGCGCCGGATCCGGTCAGCGGCGCGATGTCGTACTCGCCACCCGAATAAAACCGTCCGAGTTTCACTGCCACATTGTCGCGGAGCAGACGATAAGTACCGATCACGCGTTCGGGCAGGGTTTCGATGCGGCGGTCGATAACGATCAAATGGTCGGCATGGGGGTCAAAATCGTCGTAATCCAATCCCCGCGCTTCCATGTCGCCGACGGGCTTCGCACCGTATTCGCGGTAAAAGACATTGTAGCGCAGTTTTTGCGCCGCTTCGATCTCGGCCGCGGTGCGGGCAAGACGCACGGCGATCGGCCCCATCGACACCCCCGCCCCGGCGAGGCTGAATTCGTCGGGCTGGCGGGTTGCGGCGTCAGGCATCAATTACCGTATGTAAAGCTGGACTTCGTTGGTCTGGGCGTTGTCGTTGGTCATCGCCGAGAGGTCGATACGCTCGGCCGGCAGACCCATCTGGGTCAGGGTACGCAACACCTTTTCAGCGTTGCGACGCGAACGCGTCGATTCAATCGCCTTGCGCGCCGGGTTGCCGGCACCCGGCGCCACCGCGACCAGTTCAAACCGGGCGTTGGGGTATCTTTCCAACGCCTCGGACACCGATTGATATACCGCCTGCTGGAAATCGACATCAGGGCGGTCAAAGCGAATGACCACAAGCGGGCGCGGACTGGAAAGCGCGGCCTGGGCCTGCGGCGTGGGGCCGCCAAGCGACGCGGGCTGCGCCATGCCAAGCGATGCTGGCTGCGCCGCAAGGCCCCGATTGGCGGCAGCCATGTCGGCGGCGACAGTCGATTGCGCGACTGAGAGGAACGGCCGGTTGGCCAGCGAGCGGCCATACAGGTCGCCGTTGGCGATCGCCAGCGAAAGCGTGCGCAGGTTGGAACGTTCGGACGAAAGATAGGCCGCCGAGCGCGTGATGTCGTCGTTGACGTTGTTGAGCAGGCGCTCGATCAGCACCGAAGTGTTGGAGATCGAGTCTTCAAGCTGGGCCAGACGGGCGTAATCTTCCTCCACCGATCCGGTCAGGCCATAGGCGGCGCGGGCCGATTCCTGCAGATAGCCCGACATCGCGGCGGCGTCGGAAATCTGAAGCGCCAGCGCGTTGAGGTCCGCGACGTTGCCCGAAAGGGTTTCAAGCGCGTCCTGCGCCGCGCTCAGGCGTTCGACAAGGCGCGGGTTGCCCGGCGTCGTGCCCGATTGCAACTGGGTGTTGATGGTCGCGACCGAGGCGTAGTAATTCGCGGCCAGTTCCTGACCGACCTGCTGGATGCCGCCAAGACGGTCGGACAGGTCGGAAACGCGGGACTGGAGTTTGAACATCTCCTCGCGCAGTTCGTTGATCTTTTTCGCGGCCGTGGTGTCGGCGGGGCTGAAATATTCCTTGCCCAGCACGGTGTCGGCGTTGATCGACGGCGCCTCGGTCATCATGTCCTTGTACACGCCATCGCCCGATGTCGATACCAGACCCGCGACATGCGGTTTAAGGCGCGGACCGCGCGATAAGTCGGCAATGCCTGCATCCGTGTTGGCGACGGCGGCATCGGCCCCGGCCAGCGCGGCGGCCGTATCCGCATTGGCGGCGGCGGCATCGGCATTGGTCGCGGCGGCGTCCGCGGAATCAACAGGCAAAACCTGCGACATCGGCTTGTTGGTGACCAGCAGGGTCGGAACATCGGTCGGCGCCCCCGCGACATTCGCGGCAGGAATCGTACCCAGCGTCTTGCCCGCGGCCAGAGCGCCGTTCGCACCCGGAAACGCACAAGCCAGCACCGCCAGCAGCGATACGCCAAGATATGCCTTGGATTTCATTATCCTGGATTTCGTCATCGTTCCCTTCCGCCCGTCCCTCGCCGGGTTCATCATTCCGATCAGGGTCCGAAAGCGTTTTTCGTAACCCTAAAAATTTGAGTCTTCAGATGGCATTATACGGGATGTTGAGTCAAGAACAACAGCCCGTTCCACCAGCGGAAGCGACAACCCCCAGAAAAAACAAAAAGAACTTGAAAGCCCCGTGGGGGTCGGGGTATGGTCCGCCCCGGTTCGGAAGGGGTTGCTTTCATCCTCTTCCAGCTCGCAGGCGCCCGTAGCTCAACTGGATAGAGCATCTGACTACGGATCAGAAGGTTTGAGGTTCGAATCCTCACGGGCGCGCCATTCCTATCGGGAATGGGCCGCCCTTGCATGACGATAGGTTCGAACTTTGTTCGAACCGGCGCGCCAGTATCCTTTTTTCATCCGCTCTCTCTATACAATTCGCCGGATTGCGCTACACCGTGGCTGATGAAGATTTTCAGCGGCCAGGCCAAAGCCACCAAAACCATACCTGACGCGGTATTTGCCGAAGGGGTCGCGCAAATGCTGGCTGACCGGCTGCGCGACGTCACGCGCCGGGATTTCGCCGACGCGCTGTGGGTCGGCGCCGATACGCCGATGGACAAAAACATCGCCCGGCTGGACCGGCGGGATATCGCGTTTGAAGGCGAGAATGAACGGTTCCCGTTCCCCGAAGCCTCTTTGGACTTGATCGTCGTCAACGGCGCGCTGCATACGCTCAACGATCTACCGGGGGCCTTGGTCCAGATGCGCCGGGCGCTGAAACCCGACGGGCTGTTTCTGGCCGCGCTGCCGGGGGGTGAAACCCATCACGCTCTGCGCGAAAGCCTGATGCGGGTGGAGGCAGCGGGCGGCAAGGGCGCCGCCGCGCGGATGCACCCGACCATCGACCTTCAAAGCTGGGCCGCGCTGTTGCAACGGGCGGGGTTCGCCCTGCCGGTCGCGGACACTGAAGCAAAAACGATTTTTTACAAAGATTTCAAAAGAATGTTGCGTGACATTAAAAATTCAGGCGAAGGGTTGCGGCTGGCACAAAGCCCCCCCTATCCCGGACATGATTTCTGGGACGCGGTCGCGGCGGATTACCAGGAACGACACCAGACCCCCGACGGCTTGTTGCCCGCGCGAATCGAGATTCTGTTCGGCATCGGCTGGGGCCCCGCCGAAAGCCAGCAAAAGCCGCAACGCCCCGGCACCGCCCAACAACGTCTGGCCGATGCGCTGCAGGCACGGGGCCATTGACCATGTTACCGCGCCGCAGCGCCGCCAGCGGCGGGGCTGATGCGGCTGAGTTCCAGCGCGCGATCCGCAAGCCGGTCGGCCTCGACTCTGATGTCGTCAAGACGCGCCACACGTTCGCGCTCGCCATGCAAATCCATGATCGCCGATACCGCCAGATAGCCCGCAAGCATGACCGCGCAGGCATAAACCACCGCCGCCAGACGAAAATACCCGTTCATCATCGTGCCTCCCGTTATTGCTTTATTATTATGGAAATGCAAAATGCGTGCCAAAGCCTGTGGCCTTCACGTCATGAATTGGTTAGGGTGCGTCGCGCGCCTTCCCGCCTTGCGTCGGGCCTGTAGCTCAGTTGGTTAGAGCGGACCGCTCATAACGGTTTGGTCGCAGGTTCAAGTCCTGCCGGGCCCACCATTTATCAAGCATATCGCCGGTTTTACGCCCGGCAGGTCTTGGACCTGCAAAACCTATAAGCTGTTCGCGCGATGCCGCGCGAACGGGGTTCAAGTCCTGCCGGGCCCACCATTTATCAAGCATATCGCCGGTTCAGCGGTTAAATGTCACCAGCGGGACAAGACATCACCATATTTCGCGGCTACCATTACCGACAAACTGGAACACAAAAAAACAGGAGCGATCATGACGCGCAAGAGCGTTTCCCGGCTGGCCGTCGCGATTCTGGCGGTTGTGGCGATGGCCGCCGGCTATATGGCGATGGCCTATAAAAAATCGGAACGCGCGGATACTTACAATACCGCGGCCATCGCGCGCGGCAGCATCGAATCGATCGTCACCGCGCAGGGCAAGCTGGAACCCAAGAATTACGTCGATGTCGGCGCCGAGGTGTCGGGCCAGATCAAAAAATTGTATGTCGATTACGGAACCGTGGTCAAAGCGGGCGACCTTCTGGCCGAGATCGACCCGACCACGTTCGAGGCGACGGTCAAGGGCGACGAAGCGCGGATCAAGCAGCTGGAGGCCCAGATCCGGCAACAGGACGCAAGCGTCGCTCAGGCCAAGCAAAAGGCCCAGCGATACAAGGATTTGTACAACAACAAGGCCGCGGCGCTGGAAACGTATCAGGACGCGCAGACAGCGCTGAAGGTCGCGCGGGACCAATCGCTGTCGCTGGAAGCGCAACTGGAGGAAGCGCAATCGACGCTGGACGGCGATCAGGCCGACCTTGAGCGCACGCGCATCTTTTCACCCATCGACGGCACGGTCGTGTCGCTGTCGGTCAAAGAGGGCCAGACCATCAACGCCAACCAGACCGCGCCAGTGATCGGAGAGGTCGCCAAGCTGGACGTCATGACCGTGCGCGCGCAGGTGGCAGAAGCCGACATCACCAAACTTTCGACCGGGATGCCGGTTTATTTCACCACGCTGGGCAATCAGGACCGCAAATGGCACGGAACGGTGCGGCAGATCCTGCCCTCGCCCGAAACGGTCAACGACGTGGTTTTGTACGACGTGCTTTCGGACGTCGACAACACGGACGGGCAATTGATGACCGGCATGACGACGCAGACCTTTTTCGTGCTGGGGTCCGCCAAGGACGTGCCGACCATTCCCGCCGCCGCGTTGCTTGAGCGCAAGCCGGACGCCGACACCAAGGACGGCAGGGCGTACGAGGTCAAAGTGCTGGAAGGCGGCAAGCCCGTCCCGCGTACCATCATCGTCGGACTGAACGATCGGAGCACGGCGCAGGTCGTTTCCGGCCTGAAGGAAGGCGACCGGATCGTCCTGCCGTCCACGGTCGCCCCATCAGGCAGCGGTACCGGCGGCGGGCCGGGCCGGATGCCGCGCCTGTAGATCTTATAAATATAGCGCCGAAAGGACTTTCCTTGGCCGAGACTTTACCCCCCCTTCTTGATCTTGCGCATGTCAGCCGCCATTACCGCGCGGGCGACACGGTGGTCAGGGCGCTGGACGACGTCACCTTGCGCGTCTATCCGGGCGAATTCGTCGCGATCATGGGTCAGTCCGGTTCGGGCAAATCGACGCTGATGAACATCATCGGCTGCCTGGACCGGGCAACGGCGGGCGATTACCGCGTGCGGGGGCACGACGTTTCGCAACTTTCGGGGGACGACCTGGCGGCCCTGCGGCGCGAAACATTCGGATTTATCTTTCAACGCTACAACCTGCTGGCGACGTCAAGCGCGCAAGAAAACGTCGAAATCCCCGCAGTCTATGCCGGGATGACGCGCGCGAAGCGGGCCGAGCGCGCAAAATCGCTTCTGACCACGCTTGGCCTTGACGACCGCACCGGGCACCGACCCGGCGCGCTGTCGGGCGGGCAACAGCAGCGCGTGGCGATCGCGCGCGCGTTGATGAACGACCCACCGCTGATTCTGGCGGACGAGCCGACCGGCGCGCTTGATTCACGTTCCGGGCAGGAAGTCATCGCGCTTTTGAAAGACCTCAACGCGCAGGGGCGGACCGTCGTACTGATCACGCACGACGAACAGGTGGCGGCCCATGCGCGGCGCATCGTGCGCATCGCCGACGGCAAAATCGTCGAAGACAGCGGCGCGCAGGAATCCACCGTCCCTGCCCCCGTTCCGGACGAAGCGCCCGTCGCGCATGGCGGGCGGCTGATCACCGATGCGGGCGAGGCGATGTTCACCGCGATACGCGCGCTTCGGGTCAATCTGTTCCGCACGGCGCTTACGCTTTTGGGCATCGTCATCGGCGTCGCGGCGGTCATCACCATGCTGGCGGTCGGCAACGGGTCGAAGCAAAGCGTTCTGGACCAGATATCGTCGCTGGGAACCAATCTTCTTTCGATTCGGCCCGGCGCGCCGGGGGTGCGACCTTCGGGCGACGTCGCCACATTGACCGTGGACGACACGCGGGCCATCGCGAATTTGGCCAACGTCGTCAGCGTCCTGCCCGAACGGACGGGCGGAAAGACCGTGCGTTTCGGCGACACGGATTACGCCACGCAAATTCAGGGCACGGGATACGCGTTTCCCGCAGCGCGCGACTGGCCGCTGGCGCAGGGCACGTTTTTCACGCAGGACGACCAGAACGGCTATGCCGCCGTCGCGGTGCTGGGCAAGACCGTCGCCGACATCCTGTTCCCACTGAACGACGGGGTCGGGAAATACGTCCTGATCGGCAACATTCCGTTCGAGGTGATCGGCGTGATGACGCCCAAGGGCGCGGCGCCATGGGGGCAGGATCAGGATAATGTCGCGATGGTGCCGATCACCACCGCCCTGACCCGCCTGTTCGGGCAGAACTACCTTAGCAACGTCACCGTCAAGGTCGCCGACACCAAGACCATCACGCAGACCGAGGACGCGATCACCGCGCTTTTGAAAGGCCGCCACCACATCGAGGATTTTCAGGTGCGCAACACAGCGTCCTTCCTGCAGATGGCGACGCAGACGCAGAACACGCTGACCATCCTTTTGGGCGCGGTCGCGGCGATTTCGCTTTTGGTCGGCGGGATCGGCGTGATGAACATCATGCTGGTGTCGGTGACCGAGCGCACGCGCGAGATCGGCATCCGCATGGCGACCGGCGCGCGGATGCGCGACATCATGATCCAGTTCAACACCGAGGCCGCAGTGGTGTGCACCATCGGCGGGGTGCTGGGCGTGGCGTTGGGCCTTGGCGCGGGGTGGGTGCTTTCGATGTTCGGGGTCAACATCCTGTTCACCCTCCCGCCCGTTGTCATCGCGTTCACCTGCGCGGTCGCCACCGGCCTTGTTTTCGGTTACCTGCCGGCGGCCAAGGCCGCGCGGCTTGATCCCGTTATCGCTTTAAGCACGGAGTAACAAACATGCGTCCCAACATCCCCCTTCTGGCCTTGATGCTGGCCACCACCTTTCTGAGCGCGTGCGCGGCCACACCCGCCTTCAAGCGCCCGGACGTGGCCGCGCCCGCCGCGTTCACCGGCACGCAGGGCCAGACGCCGACGGCCATCAACGCCGCGTGGTGGCAAAATTTCGGCAGCGACGAGCTGGATCAGCTGATGACCGAGGCGCTGGCGCAGAACACCGATATCCGCGCGGGCGTCCACCGCGTCGAACAGGCGCGGGCCGACCTTAAAATCGCCGGGGCGAATCTTTTGCCCAGCATCGGGGCCAGCGCGGGCGCGGGGCGCAACTTCCAGAACAATCCATCGGCGCAATCGACCAATCTTTCGCTTGGAGCCAATATTTCATACGAACTCGACCTGTTCGGCGGGAACAAAGCGGGAGTCAGCGCCGCGCGGGCCAACCTCGCGCAGACGCAGTACGGCGAGGACGCGCTGAAACTGGTGGTCATGGGCGACGTGGCCAAAGGGTATTTCACCTTCGTCAATCTGCGCGAACGGCTGGCCATCGCCGACGACAACCTGAAGAACGCGCGCGAGGTCATGCGCATCGTGCAGGCCCGGTACGACGCCGGCGCGGTATCGGCGCTGGACGTGGCCGAACAGAAAACCGTCGTGTCCTCGCGCGAGGCGTCGCGCGCCGCGCTGCAAAGCCAGTTGACGCAGGCGGGCGACGCGCTGGCCGTGCTTTTGGGCCGCGCGCCGCAAGATCTGAGCGTTCGGGGTTCGGTATTGCGCGATATCGACGTGCCGAAAATCGCTGCGGGGCAGCCTTCGTCGCTGCTTGAACGGCGGCCCGACATTCAGGCGGCGGAAGCCGGGCTGGTGGCCGCCAACGCCAATATCGGCGTCGCGCGCGCGGCGCTGTTCCCGCAGGTCACACTGGGCACCAACTGGTCGCTGGCCGCCGCCGGGTTCACCAATCCCGCCACCACCGCGCTGGCGCTGGCCGCGTCGCTGTCGGCCCCGATATTCGAGGGCGGGCGGCTTGAAGGCGGAGTCGAAAAAGCGAGCGCGAAACAGGCCGAGTTGGCGGAAGACTATCGCAAGACGGTGTTGACCGCGTTTCAGGAGGTGGAAGACGCCATCGCCGCCCTGCGCGCCGCGCATGAACGCGAAGTCGCGCTGGGTGCCGCCGTCACCGATGCGCAGCGCGCCTATGGCCTGTCGCGCGACCAGTACAATGCGGGCGCCATCGACTTTCAGCAGATGCTTTCGACACAGGATACGTTGCTTTCGACGCAGGACAGCCATGCACAGACGCGACTTGAATCCCTGTCGGCAGCGATCGATCTGTACAAGGCACTGGGTGGCGGATGGAATCCATGATCGTCATATGGGTGCTGAGCATCGCGCTGGTCGTCGGCGTGGTGATGCTGCACTTTGAAGGGTTGACCCTGATCAACCGCTTTGCCCTTTCACGGGCGGCGGTGGAACGGATGCACCTGATGCTGGTGATCGTGTCCCTTTTGCTTCTGCACGTTCTTGAAATCTGCGTCTTCGCCTTCGGCATCTATATCGCGCACCATCTGTTCCATCTTGGGAATTTCGCGGGCGAACGGGAATTCGTGGCCAGCGATTATTTTCACTTTTCGGCCGAAACCTTCACCACCGTGGGGTACGGAGATCTTTACCCCATCGGCAGCTTGCGGGTGCTGGCGTCAATGGAAAGCCTGACCGGCGTGTTGTTGATCGCGTGGTCGGGCGCTTTTTCTTATTTCACCGTGCAGCGCCTGTGGGATGCCGCCGCCCATGAAAAAGCCATGCGGCCGGCGCGGCGGGCACGCAAAGATTGACTTTATGCGGGAAATCCTTATAAAAGCGCCATTCCGGTGAAAGTGGAACGCTGTTCCCGCCCATTGACTTGGGACTAGCCGGACAACAAAAGAGAAAAGGAAAACGACGATGAGCGACAAGCGTCCTCAATCCAAACACAAACTTGACCGCCGCCTGGGGCTGAACCTGTGGGGCCGTCCGAAATCCCCCGTCAACAAGCGCGAATACGGCCCCGGCCAGCACGGTCCGAACAAAAACCGCAAGCTGTCCGATTACGGCAAGCAGCTGATGGCGAAACAAAAACTCAAAGGCTATTACGGCAACATCGGCGAACGCGCCTTCCGCCGTTACTATCAGGAAGCCATGCGCCTGCGCGGCGACAACTCGGAAAACCTGGTCGGGCTTTTGGAATCGCGTCTTGATTCCGTCGTCTACCGCATGAAATTCGCTGCCACGCCGTTCGCCGCGCGCCAATATATCAGCCACGGCCACATTCAGGTCAACGGCAAGCGCGTGACCATTTCGTCGTACAAGGTGTCGGAAGGCGATGAAATCTCGCTGGCCACCAAGGCGCAGAACATGGCTCAGATCCATATTTCCATGGAATCGGCCGAACGCGACGTACCGGAATATGTCGAAGTCGACGCGAAGGCCAAAAAGGGCAAATTCATCCGCGTTCCCAAAAAGGACGAGATCCCCTATCCCGTCCAGATGGAGCCCAATCTGGTCATCGAATTCTATTCGCGCTGATTTCGCGCGATACACCAAAAAAACCCGGCCTTCGCGCCGGGTTTTTTATTTTTCACAAGGATGGGAACTTTTCGGGGACAATGTGCATTTGCATGAGGAATCCAATCAACGACAGTAAGCGTTTACGATGCCCTATCTCGCCCCAAATCAAGGCCCGGATTTCGGATCCGGGATCATTACCGGCATTCTGGTCGCTGCGGCTTTCGCCATCGGCTCGTACGCCTATGTGCAGTACGAGCACGATGCCTATGAATTCATGCCCCAGCCCACGCCCATCGGCGCCACCGACATTTCCGCGAAATAAAGCGGTTCAGGCCGCCGTCTTCGTGCCCTGCGATTCCAGAAAACCGGCATAGGCCGCATAGATTTTTTCAGCATCGAAATGCCTTGAATAAGCCGCGCGCGCCCCGGCGCGCAGCGCCGCCAGATCGACCGTTCCGTCCGCCAGCGCCGCGAGGATTTGTGCGCAGGATTCCACATCGCCCTCGCGATAGACGATGCCGCAGTTTTCCGTTTCTATCAGGCGTCCGACCTCGCCGCCCAGCGGGGTTATGACCGGCAGGCCTGCGCCGGTGTATTCGCCGATCTTGTTGGGAAAGCTCATCAAAAAATCGGGCGTGTTGCGATAGGGCAGCAGCCCCGCCGCCGCACGCGCCAGCAGGGCCGCGATCTCGGCCCGGTTGCGCCAGCCTGCGAACAGGATTTCCGGCATGTCGGCGGCGCGGAATTTGAGTGCGTCCTCCACCTCGCCCCTGCCGCAAAACACCATGCGCAGGCGCGCGCGCTTTTCTGGCGGCAGGCGCCGAAAAGCGTCGATCAGGGTGGTAAAATCGTGACGCGGGCTGATCATGCCCGCGAAAGCAAGGTTGACGGTATCGGCGGCAATCCCGCGCGCGTCCCAATACGCCGCTGAGGCATTCAGGCTTTCGGCATCGACGGGTTGCGGGTCGGCGGCCAGATGGAACACCCGGTCGTTCGGCCCATGCGCGCGGCCAGTTTTTTTCAAACCCCAGTCGAGATAGGGCCCGGCAAAGCCGACAAGGCCGCTGGCCGCGCGCATGGATTTGCGCGCGCTTTTATACCACGGCGCCATCAGCAGCCGAGCCAGCCAGCGCAAGGGTTTTGGCGCGACCTCGGCAATCATGTCGGGCCACAGATCGCGCAGGTCGAGGATGAAGGGGATGTCGCGCGCGCGCGCATATTCAGCCACCGCAGCGGCCAGTTCGATGGTGGGATAGGAACAGGCGATGACATCGGGCGCGGGCAGTTTGGGCGCGATTTCGGCAAAGGCCCGCGCGCCGTCGATATGGTTCGCGATGCGCGGCAGGCTGACATGCCCGGCATAAGGCCGGCCGTGCAGGAAGATCAGCGTCGTGCCGTCGGCATCGGTCTGGATCGTCGTCTGGTTGAAGCGTTCGGTCTTGGTCGCGTGGTCGAACGTGCCGTTAAACCATGTGACGTCGTGCCCGCGCGCGCGCAGGCAGCGGGTCAGAAGCCCGGTGCGCAGCAGGCGCGTATCGGAGCCGTCCACCGGGCTGGGTTCGCCGACGACAATGGTCCATATCTTCATGGCCCGCATCCTTCCAGAGCCGGGCCGCTTCGTCAAACCTGTTGCAAAACCGGGCGCAGCGCGGTTTGTTAGCGTCCATGACCGATCAGCCCCCCGCCCCTATGCCGCCTGCCCCTACGCCACCCGCTATCGTGCTGGTCAATCCGCAGCTTGGCGAAAATATCGGCATGTGCGCCCGCGCGATGTTCAATTGCGGACTTGCCGATCTGCGCATCGTCAACCCGCGCGACGGGTGGCCGTCCGAAAAGGCCGTGGCCGCGTCGTCGGGCGCGCTGGAAAAGGGCGTCGTCGCGCGCGTCTATGCCGATACGGCGGCGGCGGTCGCGGATTGCACCTATATTCTGGCCACCACTGCGCGGCCGCGCGACATGGTGAAGGAGGTGCTGACCCCGCGCGCCGCGGGCGCCGCGTTGCGCGCCGCGGGCGGACAATGCGCCGTTTTGTTCGGGGCGGAGCGTACCGGACTTGTCAACGAGGACGTGGCGCTGGCGAATGCGGTCGTTACCATTCCGCTTAATCCCGCGTTTACGTCGCTAAACATCGCGCAGGCGGTTTTGCTGGTGGCTTACGAGTGGTTCACGGCGGGCGATTCAACCGCGCCCGCGCAGCTTTTATGTGGGGATTCCGACATCGCGCCCGCCGCCGAGATCGCGACGCTGGTCGCGCGGCTGGAGGGCGAGATGGAAGCGGGCGGATTTTTCCGGTCGGCGGAATTGCGGCCGACGCTGGTGCGCAACCTGCAGGCCCTGTTCGCGCGCACGCGCATGACCAGCCAAGAAGCCAGCACGTTTCACGGCATCATTTCGGCGCTGATCGGATTGCGCACGGGGCCGCGGCAAAGCGGGGCTTGACTTTGTTCTTGTTTTGTTCTTTTGATGGGGCATGTTCTCCCCGCCTCCCGATACCGGCGTTTCGTGGCTGTTGCTTGACCTCAACAGCTATTTCGCGAGCGTCGAGCAGCAACTGAACCCTGCCCTGCGCGGGCGGCCCGTCGTCGTGGCACCGACGATGACCGATTACACCTGCGCCATCGCCGCGTCGTACGAGGCCAAGGCGATGGGCATCAAAACCGGCACCCAGATCGCCGAGGCCAGACGTCTGTGCCCTGATCTGGCCTGCGTGCCGGCGCGGCACGACGTGTATGTGGAATTTCACCACAAGGTGGTGAACGAAATGGCGCGGCACACACCGATCGACAAAATCTGGTCGATCGACGAGATGAATTCGCGCCTGACCCCGCGCCACCGCACACGCGCCGCCGTCACCGCGCTTGCGATGCGCATCAAGGCGGGGTTGCGCGAGAATGTCGGGGTGTGCATCCGCGCCTCGATCGGCGTTGCCACCAACGCCTTTCTGGCCAAGACCGCGAGCGACATGCAAAAGCCGGACGGGCTGGTGATTCTGGAAGGGCGCGACCTGCCCGCGCGATTGCTGCCGCTTGGGATCGGTGATCTGTGCGGTATCGGACCCAACATGCGCGCGCGGCTCAACCGCGCGGGAATCTGGACCATGGCCGACCTGTGGGCCAGCGCGCCGCGGCAGTTGCGCGGCATCTGGGGCAGTGTGGAGGGGGAGAAATTCTGGTACCGGCTGCACGGATACGACGTGCCGGATTTACCGGAAGGGCCGAAGCGCGTGATCGGACACAGCCGTGTCCTCGACCCGGATTCCCGCAGACCCGACATCGCCATGGCGGTGTGCCGCCGCCTGAGCGTCAAGGCGTGCCAGCGCCTGCGCCGCCACGGGCTTTACGCCACACATTTCGCCCTTTCGGCGCGACTGGCCGACGGGCGGCGCTGGAGCGGAGAGGCGCGGCTGGCGCCGGCCTGCGACACGCTGGTTTTCGTCCGGCTGACCCATGCGTTGTGGGCACAGATGATCGCGGCGCTGCGTCCCGATATGACGACAGGCGCGGTCAAGAAAGTTTCGATCTCGCTTTCCGGTTTGCAGACGGGCGCGGAAACCACGGGCGATCTGTTCGCCGCCGCCTCGCCGCAAGCACCGCACAGGCGGGTGGCGCAATTGCGCGCGAACGCGTTGTCGGCGGCGATGGACAAGATCGCGCGCGCCTATGGCCCCCATGCCGTGCATTTCGGCATCCAGCCGCATACGCAAGCCGGTTACGTGGGCACAAAGATCGCGTTTTCGCGCGTGCCCGACCTTGCGGAGTTCATGGAGTAGGCAGCACGATTATCCGCACTGGGCCTTGTGGCGCAGGAAATGGTCGGCCAGAACACAGGCCATCATTGCCTCGCCCACCGGCACGGCGCGAATACCCACGCAAGGGTCGTGGCGGCCCTTGGTGACGATGTCTGTTTCCTGCCCGTCTTTCGTGATGGTGTGTTTGGGCGTAAGGATGGAACTTGTCGGTTTGACGGCAAAGCGCAGCACGACATCCTGCCCGGTCGAGATACCGCCCAGAATACCGCCCGCGTGGTTGGACATGAATTCGGGTTTGCCGTCCTTCATGCGGATGTCGTCGCCGTTTTTTTCGCCGCCCCATTCCACGCAATCGAACCCCGCGCCGATTTCGACGCCCTTGACCGCGTTGATGGACATCATGGCCTTTGCCAGATCGGCGTCCAGCTTGTCATACACGGGCGCGCCCCAGCCTGCGGGCACACCGGACGCCACGATTTCGACCACCGCGCCGATGGACGAACCGTTCTTGCGCACGGTATCAAGGTATTCGGCCCAGAGGCTTGCGGCCGCCGCATCCGGCGAAAAGAAGTCGTTGTTATCGACCTGCGACCAGTCCCAGTTATCGCGGTTGATTTTATGCGGGCCAATTTGCACGACCGCGCCGCGTATTTGTACGCCAGAAAGTATCTTTCTGGCGATGGCACCAGCGGCCACGCGGCACGCGGTTTCACGCGCGGAGCTGCGGCCCCCGCCTCTATAATCGCGGATGCCGTATTTGGCCTGATAGGTGTAATCGGCATGGCCGGGGCGGAATTTTTCGGCAATGTCGCCGTAGTCCTTCGACTTCGCATCCACGTTTTCGATGACGAGGCTGATGGGCGTGCCCGTCGTTTGCCCCTCAAACGTGCCGGAAAGGATTTTGACCGCGTCCGGTTCCTGCCGCTGTGTCGTATGGCGGGAGAGGCCGGGGCGGCGTTTATCGAGCCACGGCTGGATATCGGCCTCGGTCAGCGCCAGACGCGGCGGCACGCCATCCACCACCACGCCGATGGCGGGGCCGTGGCTTTCGCCCCATGTCTGATACTGGAAAAGTGTGCCGAACCGATTGCCGCTCATACCGCCATCCTTGATCTTTTACGTGTCGCCGGCGGTCGGAATGTTCAAAACCGCGCCGCAATGTTTGCAGTGCACCGCATCGCTTTCATGCAGGAACAGCCCGCATTCCTTGCAAACATAGCGGATTTTCTGCGGGCGAAACAGGGTCTGGACCAGACGCAAAAACAGCGAGACGCCAAAGATCATGATAATGATCGACAAAAGGCGGCCGGAAAGGCCGTGCAGCGTTACGTCGCCGAAGCCCGTGGTGGTCAGCGCAGCAATGGTGAAATACAGCGCGTCGAGAAAGTTTTTAACGTCGGGGTTTTTCCCGACTTCGGAAACAAAGACCATTTCGGTCATGATGAAGATAAAGACGAACAGGTTGGTGGCGCTGATGATCACGTCCTCGTTGCGGCGGAAATAATCGAAATCCTGCCGCAGCTTGTTCTGCAAGCGGTAGGAGCGCAACAGCCGCAGAATGCGCAACCCGCGCAGGAACGCAAAACTTTCGCCCAGAAGCGGCACCAGAAAGGACAGCAACGCGACGAAATCGGCCAAATTGAGCGGATGGATCAAAAAAGAGAGTTTTTTGGGCGCGATCCACAGCCGTGCGCCATAATCGAACAGCAGATAAAGACCGAAGACGACATCCAGAATTTCCGCTGTTTTCGTGCCGTAAAAATAGGTCGACACGACCAGAAACAGAATGGTCAGGATATCCAGACCCAGAAGGATATAGCGAAAGCGGTGGGCGGCCTGCGTGTCGCCCTCGTACAGAAGCTTGATGGATTTCTTGACCCTTTGAACGCCACTCATTGCCGTATGCCGCCCTTACCGCTGACCGATCGTAATTTTTTCTTTTTGCGCCGACAGGGTGCCGTGATCGATGATGGCGACGGTCAGGCGGCTGATGGCCACGCGCTTGCCCGTCGCCTCCTCGGTCATATCGGTCTGCCAGACCTGCGTGCGTTTGCCGATATGCAGCGGCGTCGTGGTGCCGACGACATGGCCGGATGTCACCGCGCGGATGTGGTTGGCGTTGATTTCGATACCCACCGCGCGAAAATGTTCCGGGTCTATCGTCATCCACGCGGCGACGGAACCCAGACTTTCCGCCAGCACGCAAGACGCGCCGCCGTGGAAAATACCGAAAGGCTGGGTCGTGCGGTGATCGACCGGCAGACGCCCGCGCAGGAAATCCGGACCGAGTTCAAGAAACTCGAATCCCAGATGCTCGGTCATGTTGGTGTTGCGCACCGCGCGCAGGTCATCAAGCGTGTAGGGTTTGAACCAGATCATGTGATTATGGCGTGCCAAGCGTTTCGCGGAAGAAGTCGATCATCGCCCGCCATGAGCGTTTGTCGGCCTTTTCGTTATAGGCCGCGCCGGTGGACGGATCGTCGCCCGCGCCCTTTTGCGTGAAGGCGTGGACGGCGTATGCGTATTCGGTGAAGGACCAGTCGGCGCCGGCCGCGTTCATTTCCTGTTTGAAGGCCTCGATCTCCGCCCGCGATTCCAGCGGGTCGTCGGCACCGTGCTGGATGTTGATCGCGGCTTTGATCGTGCCCGGTTTTTTCACCGGCTGCGGCGTCGTCAGAAGGCCGTGAAAGCTGACCACGGCCTTGAGTTCGGGCAGGCCCGTGCGCGCCAATTCAAGCGCCATGGTGCCGCCGAAGCAAAAACCGATCGCACCCAGCCGCGTCAGATCCATGCCGGACAGACCGCGGATGCAGCCCAGCGCGCCATCGAAGCGGCGGCGCGCCAGTTTCAGGTCGTTCTTGTAGATGCCACTTGTTTTTGCCGCCACGGCGACATTTTCCGGACGGACTCCCTTGCCGAACATATCGATGGCGAAGGCGTTATAGCCTTCCTGCGCCAGACGTTCGGCGCGTTCCTTTTCATGATCCGTGATCCCCATCCACTGGTGGAACACCAGCACCATCGGCGCGTCCGGATTTCCGGCGTGGGCGAGATAGCCTTCCAGCAGCGTTTCGCCGTCTTTATAGAGCACCGATTCACCAGCCATGGCAGTTTCCCTCCCGGCTTGTTGGAAAAAGCGTATATCCTACGCCGCGTCCTTGGAGGACGAGGCAGAAACACCCGCCATCTGCTGAAGCAGTTCGGCCGTCGCGCCTGCGGCTTCGGGCTGGACCATGCCCACCGTGTGATAGCCGGAATCGACGTGCAGAACCTCGCCAGTCACGCCGGAGCCGAGATCGGAAAGCAGATACAGGCCGGATTTGCCCACGTCCTCGATCGATACGTTGCGTTTTAAGGGCGCGTTCAGCTCGTTCCATTTCAGGATGAAGCGGAAATCGCCGATGCCGCTGGCCGCCAGCGTCTTGATCGGCCCCGCCGAAATCGCGTTGACGCGGATGCCACGCGCGCCCAGATCGGTCGCCAGATAGCGCACCGACGCCTCAAGCCCCGCCTTGGCGACACCCATGACATTGTAATGCGGCATCACGCGCTCTGCGCCGTAATAGGTCAGGGTGAGAAGGCTTCCCCCCTCGCCCATCAGTTTCGCGGCGCGCTGGGCCACCGCCGTGAAGGAGTAGATGGAGATATCCATCGTGCGCTTGAAATTCTCGCGCGTCGTATCGAGGTACAGGCCGTCGAGTTCCTTTTTGTCGGAGAACGCAATGGCGTGGACGACGAAATCGACCCGGCCCCACGCCTTTTCAACGGCGGCGAAAGCGGCGTCCAGGCTGGCATCGTCGGTCACGTCGCAGGGCACCACCACGCTGGCGTTCACGCTTTCGGCCAGCGGGCGCACGCGTTTTTCCAACGCCTCACCCTGAAACGTAAAGGCCAGTTCCGCACCCTCGGCCGCGCAGGCGCTGGCGATACCCCAGGCAATCGAGCGGTCGTTGGCGACACCCATGATCAGGCCTTTTTTGCCGGCCATCAGGCCCTTGCGTTCGGTCATTTCGTACCCTTCTTGCTATAAACAGGATTTTCTAGACCCGATCCCGGCAAAAGGAAAGGCCCATGGGGTGCCCCGCACACAGGTAAATCGCCTAAAAAAGGCCGGATGCGGAAGCAACCGGCCTTTTTGGGGTTTTTGGAGGAACCAAATCGCCCGTTTTACGTCAGTTGACGATTTTCCAGGTTCCGTCCGGGTTCTGGCAAGCGGTGCCGGTCGCGGTCTGCTGTTGGCCGCCGACATAGATCGTCTGCTGGTATTCGCGGCAGTACGAACCGGAGGACGAGCGCCCGTCGCGGATCGGCGTATAGGTGCCGGAATTGCCGCTTTGCGGGTTGTTCCACGAAATCGTCTGGCCGATCGGCGCGGTGTAGGCGCGATCCTGCGCCTGTTGGGCATAGGCCAAATCGGCCTTGTCGAGCGAGGCACCGACCGACGAACCGACCAACGCGCCAAGCAGGACGCCGACGCCGGTGCCGACCAGCTGGCCGTCGCCTTTACCGAATCTGGATCCGGCCAGACCGCCGACAACGGCGCCAAGGCCGGTGCCGATTTGCTGTTTGTTCAGGCCGGCATCACCGCCGCCGTATCCTTCGTTAAAACCAGACTGCGCGCAGGCCGAAAGCGCGGTGGCGCCGATCAAACCGGCGGTAAGTGCGAATTTGCGAAGCGACATGTGGTAACCCTTTCCTGTCAGATTAAACCGTTTAAATTACGCAGTGACTTTAGGGCAAAAGGATGACCGTTCAATGACCTTCTTGAAACCCGCAGATAACTGCGACCCCGTTGCGCTGTTCCATCAATGGTTCGATGACGCGCAAAAAACCGAGATCAACGACCCCGATGCCGCCTGCCTAGCCACGGCGGACGCCCAAGGCCGCCCCAGCGCGCGCATGGTGCTGGTGCGGCAGGTGGATGCGCGGGGATTCGTGTTCTTCACCAACGGGCACAGCATAAAAGGCCGACAGATGATGGAAAATCCCCATGCGGCGCTATGCTATCACTGGAAATCACTGCGCCGGTCGGTGCGCGTTGAAGGCCATGTCGAAACCATCGCCGAGGCCGAATCCGATTCGTATTTCACCGGCCGTCCGCGCGGCAGCCGTATCGGCGCATGGGCGTCGCAGCAATCGGAACCGCTGGAGAGCCGTGAGGCGCTGGTTGCGCGTGTCGCCGCGTTGACGGCGGAATACGGCGAAAATGCGGATGTGCCGCGCCCGCCGCATTGGCATGGATACCGCATCGTGTCCACGCGGATCGAATTCTGGCAGGACGGGGAATTCCGCCTGCATGACCGGTTCGCCTTTACACGCATGGCCGAGCAGGATCGCTGGACCATCCAACGACTATATCCGTGAGCACACTTCCCACACATATCCTGCAGGCACTGGAATCGCTGGCATCGGCGCATCAGCGCACGCAGCTGGCGCGCGCGGCTGAGGCCGTGTCGTCACGTTACCGGCGCGCGCAGAATGACGCCGACACTTTGCAAATACGCGACGAGGTCGAGGCCGCCGCCTATGCCTGCGCCCGGATGCCCGCGACCTATGCCGCCATCACGCGGGTTCTGGAAGCGGTTGGCATGACTGTGCCCCCGCGCAGCATGCTGGATTACGGCGCAGGCCCCGGAACGGCGACGCTGGCTGCGCGCGCGCTGTGGCCGGATGTCGCGGCACAGATGGTGGAGCCGAACGCCGCGATGCGGCGCGTGGCGAAGCATCTGATCGGGGACGCGGATTTTCGCGACACGCCCACGCAGGCTGATACCGTTTCGCCACACAGGTTTCGCGCTATCGCGCGGAGTTGCGGTGACACCCCTGACACCGATTCTCATTTAATGAATGAGAATCGGTATGAGCTGGTGGTCGCGGCCTACGTCCTGAACGAGGTGGGCGATCCGGCCGCGCTTGCCGAAAAGTTGTGGGGCGCGTGCGGGCGAATACTAGTGCTGGTCGATTCCGGCACGCCCGCGGCGCAGGCGATGATGATGCAGGTGCGCGCGCAGCTTTTGGCGGCGGGGGCGCATCTGCACGCGCCGTGCCCGCACGACCTTGCGTGTCCGTTCGCCGGGCCAGAGGGATGGTGCCATTTTTCGACGCGGCTTTCGCGCACGCGGCTGCACAAGGCGCTTAAGGGCGGGGCACTGGGGTACGAGGACGAAACGTTTACCTATCTGGTGTTCGGGCGGATGCCCGCCCCATCACGGCAGGCGCGGATTATCGGCCATCCACGCGCGCGCAAGGTGATCGAGACGATGGTCTGTACACCGGCGGGCGCGATCGAAACGCTTGGAATCGCGAAAAGCGACGCGCGTTACAAGGCCGCGCGCAAGGCCCGCTGGGGCGACGTATTGTAACAGCCCGAAGGTCTATGCGCCCGCGTTGTCGCCTACCGGCACGCCGGGTTCAAGCTTGGCCGTGCGGATCGCGATCGATGAACGAACGGCCGCCACGTTTTCGGTGGCCAGAAGCCCGGTGGTCAGAAATTGCTGGTATGCCTCCCAGTCGCGTGCGACGACCTTGAGCAGGACATCGGTTTCGCCCGAAAGCAAATGCGCCTCGCGAACATGGGACCAGTCGCGGACCTTTTGTTCAAATTTCTTTAGATCGACGTCGCTGTGCGAGGACAGCGACACATGCGCGAACACGGTGATGCCATAGCCCAGTTTGGATGGGTCGAGAAAGGCATGGTAGCTGCGGATATAGCCCGCCTCCTCCAGCGCACGGACCCGGCGCAGGCAGGGCGGCGCGGAAATCCCCGCCTCTTTGGCCAGATCGACGTTGGTGATACGGCCCTGCGCCTGCAGGGTGGTGAGGATCTTGCGGTCGATTTTATCAAGCTTGCTGCGCTTCATACTGGCCTGTTCGGTATTTTTCATGCGGTTCAAACCCGCTGAGGGTTATATTCTTGCGCATAAGGATGCAAGTTATTTCGGTGCCGGACCGGGTGACATTCCCGCAGGCACCGCCATCGCTTCCAGCATCGCGGGCGCGGCGGCATAGGATTCGGGCGTGCCGATATCCAAAAACGGCCCCGGCGCCACAACCGCGCCCAGTTGCCCGCGCGCGACCAAGACCGGCGCGATGTCATGTTCAAAGGAACACGGACCGGGCGGAAAATCCTTCAGGACGGCATGGGTAAACGCATAAAGCCCCGCATTGATCACGCCGGGGCGCGGCATGGTGGCGGGCTGTTTTTCGCGGTAGGCCGCAACCCTGCCGCCGTCGATTTCAAGCGTGCCGAAAGCGCGGGAATCGGGCACCGCAACCGCCGCCATCGCCGCACCGCGTTCGCGGGCGGCGCGCGCCAGCGCACCGGCATCAAGCGCGAAACAGACATCGCCGTTCAAGACCAGAAACGGATCGCCGGGTGCGGCCTGACCAACCATGGACAGGATCGCACCGCCGGTCCCAATTGGCGAATTTTCCTCAATAATAACAAGGTCTTTTTGTAATTTCTTTATGTGATCTGAGAGCGCGGCGCGGAACATCGCCGCCTGCCCTGCGCGGGCGGATACGATGATACGCCCCAGTTTCGTGGTACGGTGGATGCGGAAAAGCGGCCAAAGGACGAAGGGCAGACCCGATACCTGCAGCAGCGATTTTGGCGTTTGGGCCGCCAGCGCCCCCAGACGGGTCGCCGCCCCGCCCGCCAACACCACGATGTCGATCGGGGCCTGCGCCGTTGCCATACTTGTTGGGTCCATATTCTCCGCGCTCCCCCTCACCCGCATCCTAGACGTAAATTGGGATTTGTAAAAACAGGTGTTTTTTCAGTATAATGAAAGAACAGCGGGGTACAGGGACAATCGGGCATGTCAAGCTTCGAGCGTGGATTCTATTTAAAAATCATGGCTTTCGCGGCCGGGGCGTGGCTTGCCTTGGCCGGTCCTGTCTTCGCGGGTGGGCAGATCTGCGACAGCGTGATGACCCAGGGGGTTTCCGCGCAGATCGACCGCTATGTCACCGCCAAGAACGAATTCGTTTCGACCAATTTCACGCCGCCGCCGTCCGTGGCACAGGTATCGAACACGCCTTGCATGTCCAAGGAACTGCAACGCATATCGAACCAGTTTTCCAACGTGCCCAGCATGTATTCCAACCAGTTCATCGGCGGCCTGCTTTCCGCGGGCGGTCCCATTTCCGGCCTGATGGCCAAGATGTTCAAGGCGAACATCGATTCCTTCAACGATGCGGCAAAAATGCTGCCCAAAATGCTGGACTTCCAGTCGATGGCGTCAAGCGCGCTGGGCAGCCTGCTCGATTCCCTTGGACTCGGCGATGCGTTCTCAAGCCAATTATGCGGGTTGATGGTCGACATGCTGCTTAAATACGTGCAGTGCGAAAACCCGATCAAACTGCCAAGCCTTGGCAATCTCTTCGGGTCGCTTAACAACCTGCTGCCCAAGGGTTGCGCCGGTTCCGCCCTGCGTTCTGCCCTGTATCAGGCGGGCAACCTTGAAGCCATGCAAACGCGCAACCAGCCGATCTTCACCTCGCCCACCGGACAATCCTATATGGGCAGTGCCGACACGCTTAATAAGGCGCGCGGAACCATTGACGCGAAACAGCCGACGGAAAATGGAACATTGTACTAGGTGACAGACAAATACATGAAAGCAGATATCCAGACCCATTTTTCCAAGCGCGCCAAAAGTCGGCAGGAACGGACAGCCCGGCTGAGAACCGTGTTCGGCGCGTTTTCTCTTGGCCTGCTTTTCGTCGTCGGCGGCTGCACCAGCGGGCTGGCCAACACGGGCCATCCTCCCCTCGGAATCAATCAGCAAAACACCTCAGCAGGTTTTTCGGCGCTTGATTTAGCACCTGCAAAAAGCGATCCGGAGGCCATGCGCATCGCATCGGTGCTTGCCAAGGATATCATCAGCGAGGCCAAAAAGTTTCAAAACTTGCATTTTGATGTTTCCGCCCGGTTTATTCCTACTTCCATCCTGCCCAAGGACAGCCTGATCATCGTCTACATCGACAGCGATGCCTCCTGCGGGGCCGCAACCGGGTGTACAGCCTATATTTTTGAAAAGGTCGATTCGAAGAAGAATGTTTGGAAGCAGGTTTTTTATAACATGGGGGATGAATTCAGCTTCTCCACGGATGCCAAGGAAAACCTGCTTTTCATGAACATGCTCAGAGGCGACCACACCTCGCATTGGGTCATGCCCTCGAATGGCGGCTCTTTCGAGCTTATCAAACAGACTGGCGCGATACGCCCATGATAGAGGCCTATCCGCGAAACAGATTCTTTATTTTTCTGTTTTGCCTCCTTTTGCCTTTTTGTTTTTTTTCATTCCTACATGCAGAGGACACGCCGCCCGCATCCGGCTGCAAAATGGACGATTATTATAACGCGTTGGCGAAACAGGAGAGCAGCAATCGGCCTGATGTCTGCGCGATCACAAAAAAAGGCGACCATTGCTGCGGCCTGTATCAGTTTTGCAGCGCGGAAGCCGCCCAATATGGTCTGCAAACCGCTTACCAGAACGGTAAATGGGTCATGACATCCAGCGTGGAGGCGCAACAGAATGCGATCAGGGCCTATACAGAAGCGCACCGACGCGAACTTCAAGACATAATTAACCAATATGTTGGAAAAACAGACAGTTATGGTACGACGATTACCGAATCAGGGATTCTTGGTGCCGCGCATCTGTGCGGCGTTACCGGTGTCAAAAACTATCTTACAAAAAACATGGACGTGGATGATGGCAATACATCCTGTTCGGATTACTTGAGCCAGTTTGCCGGATACAGCGCAGAGGGCGGGCCGGAGTGCGGGGGAGGCGGCAACGGCAGCGCGGTAAGCGGGAAAATGTGCGATCAGGCAATCTATGCTGGCGTGTCGGATCAGGTGAACGGCGCGGTCTCGCGCAAGAATGAATTCGTGGCCACAAACCACTCCCCGCCCCCATCGGTGGCGCAGGTGACGAACACGCCATGCATGTCCAAGGAATTGCAGCGCATCGGCAACCAGTTTTCCAACGTGCCCAGCATGTATTCCAACCAGTTTCTGGGCGGCCTGCTTTCCGCTGGCGGTCCCATTTCCGGCCTGATGTCAAAAATGTTCGGCGCGCAGATGCAGTCCTTCACCCAGGCCGCGCAGTTCCTGCCCAAAATGCTCAACTTCCAGTCCATGGCCCAATCCGCCCTATCCTCCCTCATGGACTCGCTCGGCCTCGGCGATGCATTCTCAAGCCAGCTTTGCGGGCTGATGGTCGACATGATCCTTAAATACGTGCAGTGCGAAAACCCGATCAAACTGCCCAGCCTTGGCAAACTCGGCTCCCTCAACAACCTGCTGCCCAAGGGCTGCGCCGGCGACGCCCTGCGCTCCACCCTGTATCAGGCCGCGAACATGCAATCGCTGCGCACCGCCAGCCAGCCGATCGTTTCGCTTCCCAACGGTACGCTGAGCTTTGGGTCGGCCACGGACATCAACGATTCACGCGGCCTTCCGCCGACAAATACGACAAGCACGACCAGTATCGGGGGCAGCCAATGAATATGCCCCAAGCAAACATGATTTTTGCCCGGTTTTGGGTTAGAATGAAGGGCTTGCGTTTTTCAAAGGGTGTGGCCATGCAATTTTCACCGTATTTCCGTCATCTGGCACTGGCCGGCATGGCCTGTGCGCTGGCCTTCGGGTTGGCCGTGGGGCCGGTTTCGGCGACTGCGACGAAAGCATCGCAACCTGCCCAGAAAAGCCAGCCCGCGGCGGATCCGGATTCAGGCAGGCCGCAGCATTTCGATTCGGACACACAGACATCGGACAAGGCCGCCGAGGATTTGATCCGCAAGCTGTATGCCGCCAAAATCAAGGATATGAAGTCGTATATTCCTGATGAGCCGAAAATCTTCGCGCGCTTTGTTTCCCTTGGTCCCGGCAAGCCCAAGAACAGCATAGCCGCCGTGTTCAACCAACCCGGCGTTTGCGGCGTGCAGTACTGCGAAACCGCCATCGCCGAAAATCTGGGCGACAACAAATACCGCACGGTCTGGGATTACAATGCGGGTGACTTTTTCCTGATACAGGGTCCAAACCCGGATTATTACGATCTTGTGCTGCCAACGCCGACCAATGTGGGCAACGCGAATACGATCTGGCGGATGGATCCAAGAACGAAAGAATACGAATTCGTTTCAGGACCGAATGCGAATTAAGGCGGATTGAGGGGATACGCGCCAATGGCAGGGATGGGCATGCACGAACAGAATCTTAGACCACGTCTGAAACAGGCGGGTTCGTTTTTGCTGCTGCTTTCGGTTTTTCTTGCATCGTTCGTGTTTTTTTCCAATGCCCGGGCCGATCAATATCAGGATTGCATGGCCAAGCTGGAAAGTAACGGCGGCTGCGCGCAAGGGTCTGCCGGATACACATGCGTCAACACAGAAGGCTGCATGGGCCGGTATCAGTTTTGCCCTGGCACGCTGAAAGGATATATGGACCCGTACGACCCGCAAAAATTCCTCAACGATCCTGCGTTGCAGGACAGCATCATGGCAAAATTCACCGCCAACAATGCTGCATGCGTGGATAAAAACCTGTCTGGCTGGATAGGAAAAGATTACAAGGGCATTACCATCACACGCGAGGGATTGATCGGTGCATCCCACTTGCTTGGATGCGCAGGGGTTGGGAGATGCCTGAGCGGTGGCAAGTGTACAGATGGTTACCAGACAGATATGGGAAGATACTTGCAGGCGTTTAGCAGCCCTGATTGCGCATATGACGGCAAGGCCACGAATACCGGCACCAATCTTTTGTGCGACGAAAAAATTTATGCGCGGGTGTCGGAACAGGTGAACGCCGCGGTTTCGCGCAAGAACGAATTCGTCGCGACAAATATGGCTCCGCCCCCATCGGTGGCGCAGGTGACGAACACGCCATGCATGTCCAAGGAATTGCAGCGCATCGGCAACCAATTTTCCAACGTGCCCAGCATGTATTCCAACCAGTTTCTGGGCGGCCTGCTTTCCGCCGGCGGTCCCATTTCCGGCCTGATGTCCAAGATGTTCGGCGCGCAGATGCAGTCCTTCACCCAGGCCGCGCAGTTCCTGCCCAAAATGCTCAACTTCCAGTCCATGGCCCAATCCGCCCTGTCCTCCCTCATGGACTCACTCGGCCTCGGCGATGCGTTCTCAAGCCAGCTTTGCGGGCTGATGGTCGACATGATCCTTAAATACGTGCAGTGCGAAAACCCGATCAAACTGCCCAGCCTTGGCAAACTCGGCTCCCTCAACAACCTGCTGCCCAAGGGCTGCGCCGGCGACGCCCTGCGCTCCACCCTGTATCAGGCCGCGAACAGCAAGATGTTCGATACGGTCAACCAGCCGGTCACGCAGATTCAGGGCGGCGGTCTGGGTCTTGGCACGGCGACGAAGAAATAAATATCCAGGATTCGGGCGCCGGCCATTTTTCCTAACGTGGGTTTGACAAACCATGCGGAGCGCCGTTTAAAGATGGTCATGATTCTGCGCGTCTACCGGACAGTGATCGGGCATTGCGGCTGGCTTTTACGCCTTGTGGTTTTGGCACGGCTGGCGCGTAGGCATGAGGAGCGCGGTCATGCCGTCGAACGCTATGGGAACGCCACCCTGCCCCGGCCTGCGGGTAAGGTTTTATGGATCCATGCCGCCAGTATCGGAGAAATGCGCTCGGTGCTGCCGCTCGCGCGGCTGATTCTGGAGCGCAACGCCGATTTGACCTGCCTGATCACCACGGTCACCGTCACCGCCGCGCGGCTGGTGCGGGACATGAACCATCCGCGCATCCTGCACCAATACGCGCCTTTCGATCATCCCGCATGGGTCATGCGGTTCCTTGAACACTGGCAGCCGGCGGCGGCGGTATGGGTGGAATCGGAATTGTGGCCCAACACGCTGGATGCCCTGCATGCGCGCCGGGCCGGGGTCATGATGGTCAACGGGCGGATGTCGGAGCGCAGCGCGCGGCGCTGGTCGCGGGTTCCGCGCACGATCGCGCATGTATTATCGTTGTTCGACGTATGTCTGGCGCAGAGCGAGGCCGACGCCGTGCGGCTGCGGACGCTGGGCGCGCAAAACGTCGTGGTCGCGGGAAACATGAAATATTCAGGCGCGCCCCTGCCCTATGACCCGGCGGCACTGGAAACCCTGCGCGCGCAGGTCGCGAACCGGCCCGTCATCCTGTTCGCCAGCACGCATGAGGGCGAGGAAGAAATCTGCGCCCACGTCCTGCGCACGCTGAATGCCGCGCATCCCGATCTTCTGGGCATTATCATGCCGCGCCATCCCTCGCGCGGGCCACAGATTCGTACGATGCTGGAGCGCGAGGGGTTCCGGGTCGCGCAACGCTCGCTGGCCGAGCCACCGTACATGGACATGCAGGTTTATCTGGCAGATACGCTGGGCGAACCGGGGTTGTTTTACCGTCTGGCGCGGATCGTGTTTCTGGGCAATTCGCTGATCACCACACCGGGCGGCGGGCATAACCCGATCGAACCCGCGCAACTTGGCTGTGCCGTCGTCTTCGGTCCGCATATGTGGAATTTTGCCGAAATCGCCGAGGATCTACGCCAATCGCGTGCCGCAATCCGCATCGAAAGCGCGGGCGAGCTGGCCGGAGTCTTGCAACGCCTGTTGGAGGACGACACGCGCGCGGCGTCGATGGGCCGCACGGCGCAAAGCTTCATGGCCGATCAAAACGGCGTGCTGGGGCGCGTGGTCCTGCACCTGCGACGCACACTGACCAGCGCGGGGATCGCATCATGATGCCGCTGTGCGCACCGCGTTTCTGGTATGACGCGAATGGCGGCATACCCGCGCGCATTCTGGCGCCTTTGGGCTGGCTGTGGTGCATGGCGGCGGCGCGGCGGCAACGCCATGCCAATACCTATGCCGCGCGAATTCCGGTGATCTGCCTGGGCAATGTCACGATCGGCGGCGCGGGCAAAACGCCTACGGCAATCGCCCTGATGCAGGCGTTGATGGAAGGCGGCAAGGTACGCAACCCCTGTTTCCTGACGCGTGGGTACGGCGGCGAAGCGCGCACCGCAACCCTGGCTGCGATGCCCGAGAGCACGCGACACGGGGACGAGTCGGTTTTGCTGGCACGCCATGCACCTGTGGTGGTTGCCGCCGACCGGGTCGCGGGATTGAAACTGACGGAAAGCGCTGGTTTCGATCTGGTCATCGCAGATGACGGATACCAGAACCCGTCTTTCGCCAAGACTGCGGGCGTATTGGTCTTCGACGGGGCGGTGGGCATCGGCAACGGGCGCTGCATTCCGGCGGGACCATTGCGGGAATCGCTTGCGGCGGCGCTGGAACGCGCGCACGCCGCCGTCATCATCGGACCGGACAAGACGGGCCTGCGCGCACGGCTTGGGGATTTGCCCGTATTTATGGGACGGATCGAGGCCGGTGCCCTGCCGCAGGCACGGTATCTGGCATTCGCCGGAATCGGACGGCCGGATAAATTTTTCGACACGTTGCGCGGCGGCCTTGCCGAACTGGCCGCCTGCATCCCCTTTCCCGACCATCACCCGTATTCGGAATCGGACATGCAACGCCTGGAGCGGCTGGCCGCGCAGCACGGCGCGCAGCTCGTAACCACCGAAAAGGACCATGTGCGCATTCCGCTGGCATGGCGCGATCGGGTTTCGACCTTAAAAGTGCGGGTGGTCATCGACGCCATGGCGGATCTGGTCCGCCTTTTGGTGCCGTGATGCGCCACGTCCTTGAATACGCGCTGTTGCGCGGCTTTTTGGGGGTATGCGCCGTGTTGCCGGTCGATGCCGCGTCGGGCATGGGGGCGGTCATTCTGGGCGCGATCGGGCCGCGCATGGGCATTTCGCGCACCGCGCGCGCCAATATCGAACGCGCATTCCCTGAATGGACGCCGGCGCAGGTCAAAGCGTGCGTGGGCGGCATATGGCGGCATTTCGGGCGGGTGATCGCGGAATACCCGCATCTGGAAACCATCGCGCGCAGCCGCGTCACTTATTTAAACCTAGAGGTATTCGAGGCTTTGCGTGGGCGCACGGTTTTATTCGTCAGCGGGCATATCGGCAATTGGGAAGTCATGCCGCCCGCCCTGCTGCTGGGTCAGGGCATCACCATGCATTCGGCCTATCGCGCGCCCAACAACCCGCTGGTCGACCGATTGATCGTACGGCTGCGCGGCTTTGGCGGGCGGTTGAAATCCTTCGGCAAGCATCGCAAGGGACTGGCCGAGATTTTGCGCGCGCTGGAAGGCGGAGAGTCGGTCGGGATGCTGATCGACCAGAAAATGAACACCGGCATCGAGGTGCCCTTTTTTGGCCGCCCCGCCATGACCAGCACCGCCTTTGTCGAGTTGGCGCGCAAGACCGGCTGCCCGCTGGTGCCGGGACATATCGCACGCACGAAGGGCTGTCATTTCGTGTTTTCGCTTGAGCCGCCGATCGCGGTCGCAGGCCGTGAAACCGAAACGGTGGTGCGCGAGATGCACGGATTTCTGGAACGCTGGATCCGCGCTACGCCGGAACAGTGGTTGTGGATGCACCGGCGCTGGAAATCTTGACTTTCATCATTATTTTTCATATTATTTTTACATGGTTACACGCCGTACCATTTTACGTGCCGGGCTTGCCGTTGGCGCGGCCCTGACCGGGATTTTCGCCGAGGCCGCGAATTTCAAGATTCAGGACGGCATTCAGGCCATGCATGGCTGCGCCATCGATCCCGGCGTTTCCGCCCTCGCCCGCCGCATTCCACAACTGGATTTCGATTTCAACAGCATCAAGGCCGCCACGCCCGGCTGCCGCCTTGGGTATCGGCCCCGGTAAATTTCAGTTCTGTTTGTCTTCGGGTGTCGCACGCAGCTTGAGATAATAAAGCGACGGCGTCGAAACGAAGTAGGACGAGTGCGTCCCGATCAGGATGCCAATGAACAGCGCCGACACGAAGGCGCGGATTACCAGCCCGCCGAACAGCCACAGCGCAAGCAGCGCAAGCAGGGTCGAACCCGATGTCATGATCGTGCGCGGCAGGGTCGAGTTGATCGAGAAATTGATCACGTCGCGCATCGGCATTTTACGGTATTTGCGCAAGGTTTCGCGCACGCGGTCGAAAATGATCACGGTTTCGTTGATCGAATAGCCCGCGACCAGCAAAATCGCCGAAAGCGTCGAAAGATCGAACGGCATCTGGGTAAGCGAAAACAGCCCCAGAATCCCGACCACGTCGTGGATCAGCGCCAACATCGCCCCGATGCCGTACTGCCAGTTAAAGCGCAGCCAGATATACGAAAAGATGCACACGAGCGCCATGACCACGGCCTTGAGCCCGTCCATCTTGAGTTCCGCGCCCACCTGCGGCCCGACGAAATCGGCACGGCGGTAATCGACCTTGCCCGCACCGAAATCCTGATCCAGCAGCGCGCGGATCTTGTCGGTCGCGTCCTTTTGCGCATCCGGCCCGCCGGGTTGTTCGCCGAAGCGCAGCATCAGCGAGCGTTTGTTGCCGAGTTCCTGAATCGGCACCTCGCCTATATCCAGACCGGAAAGCTGTTCGCGCAGCTGCGCCATGTCGGGGTCGACGGGGGTCGCGATCTCCATCACCGTGCCGCCGGTGAAATCGATGCCGAAATTCAGGCCCTTGATGCTCAAACAGAGAATCGACCCGCCGATAATCACCAGCGAGGCGAAAAACGCGTAAAAGCGGTGGCCGAAGAAATCGATCTTCGTGTCGTGGGGGACCAGCGGGAACAGCTTGATGATCATACGGCAATCGCTTTCGGTTTCTTCCAGCGCAGGAAGCCCACCACCATCAGGCGGGTGAGCATCATCGAGGCGAAATAGGCGGTTCCCACGCCGATCGACGTGGTGACCGCGAAGCCCTTGATCGGCCCGGTGCCGAAGGAAAACAGAATCAGCGCCGAAATCAGCGCGGTCAGGTTGGAATCGATGATCGTGGTCTTGGCGCGTTCATAACCCGTATCGACAGCGGCAAGGATCGAGCGCCCGGCGCGCAGTTCCTCCTTGATGCGTTCAAAGACCAGCACGTTGCCGTCGACCGCAAGGCCGATGGCCAGCACGATACCCGCGATGCCCGGCAGGGTCAGCGTCGCCTGAAGCATCGACATCACCGCGATCAACAGCACCATGTTCATCAGCAGCGCCAGCGAAGCGAAGACCCCGAACAGGCCATAGACCGTGCAGGCGAAAACGATCACGAAAACCAGTGCCATGACGCAGGCCTTTTTGCCCGCCGCGACAGAATCCGAACCCAGCGTCGGGCCGACGGTGCGTTCCTCCACGATCTTGAGCGGCGCGGGCAGCGCGCCCGCACGCAGAAGCAAGGCAAGATCGCTTGATGTCTGGACCGTGAAAGACCCGGAAATCTGGCCGGATCCGCCGCAGATCGGTTCGTTGATGCGGGGGGCCGAGATGACGACGTTGTCGAGCACGATGGCAAAGGGCTTGCCGACGTTCTGGGTCGTCACATCGCAAAAACGTTTCGCGCCCAGCGTGTTCAACTGGAACGTCACCACCGGCTGGCCGTTCTGGTTGAAGCTGGGCTGGGCGTTGACCAGCATGTCGCCGGTGATCATCGCGTTCTTTTGCACCGGCAGGGACTGACCCGGATATTCCTGCATCGGCAGCATGACATCGCCCAGACCCGGTTTGCCGGTCATCGCCGCGTCGGAATCGACCAGTTGAAAGCCCAGTTTCGCGGTCTTGCCCAACAGATTCTTGACGTGTTCGGGATCGCCCAGACCCGGCAGCTGGACCACAATCCGGTCCTCGCCCTCGCGGGCGATGGATGGTTCGCGCGTACCGGTTTCATCGACGCGGCGGCGGACGATTTCGATCGACTGTTCGATCGCGTGGTCCTTGATCGCCTTGAGTTTCGCCTCGCTGAAAACAGCCGTGATGGTGCCGTGCCCGTCGTCGGTAAGGTCAAGTTCCGGGTCGGCCTTGCGGAAGGCCGAACGGGCCGCGTCGGTGTCGGTCGGGTTGCGCAGCACCACGACAAAGCCCGTTGGCGTGACACGCAGGCTGGAATAGCCGATCTTGCGCGTGCGCAGCTCGCTGCGCGCGGCCTGCATCGCGTTGTCGGCCTGATCGTGAATCGCGTCGTCGAGTCCGACCTGCAGCATCAGGTACGAACCACCCTGCAAATCCAGACCGAGATTGACGGTGCGCGAAGGCACGAAGGACGGAACCTTCGCCGCCCAGGCATCGGCCTGCGCGCGGGTCATCAGATTGGGCGCGGCATAGATAAAGCCCGCCAGGCAAACCAGCAGGATCAGAGCGACCTTCCAAAGCGGGATGCGGATCATGACGTGTACGCGACCCCGGGGTTATTTCGCGGGCGCGTCAGGGACCGTTTCGGACCCGCGCACGGAAAGCGTATAGCGCAGAGCCGTGACCTTGGTGCCGCCGAGATCGACCTCGACCTCCGCGTCCGAAACCAGACGGCTGATATTACCGACCAGCCCGCCACCGGTGACCACGCGGTCACCGACCTTGAGGGCGCCAAGCATCGTCTGTTGCTGTTTCATGCGCTTTTGCTGGGGACGGATCAGCAGCACGTAAAACAGCACGAACATCAGAGCGATCAGGCCCATATTGGTCAGGAACGTATCGCCCATGCCCGGTGTCGCGGCGGCATCGGCGGCAGCGGAAGCGGGCGCGACCGTTGCAGGGGCGGCATCCTGTGCGAAAGCTTGGGTAATCAACATATCTTCATGCTCCGGTTTGCAATTCGCCGGGTACTATAAAGACGATCGGGGCAAAGGCAAGGCGTTCGCCAAAATGCGCCGGTCACGGCGCGCGGGGCGCGGGCCGTTCGGGTGCCTGAATGCCAGCCAGACGCCTTGCTTGCTGTATTTCGGGCCAGATACCGCGCATGCGGGCGATTCTTTGCGCCCATGACGGATGCTCGTCCCAAAGCGCCTTCAGGCGTCCGGATGCGGTCGGCGGCGATTCCGACATGGATTCGATCGCGCTGATCCCATCCATGAACCCCACGGCCGCGTCCAGATCGCCGGTTTTGTACAATCCGTTGCGGTCGGCACGGTATTCCGTTTTGCGATCGGCATAGGTTATCGCCAACCCCACAAGCGGCGCGGCGGCAGCCGTGCCCAGAAGCGCGGCCAACGGCCCCAGCACATACCCGTTCCCGTTGAATGGCATCAAAAAGCCGGGCACGGGCACCGTGGGCGCGCTTGACATCCATATGCCATTCAAGGCCATCAACGCCGCTGTCGCGTAAAGCAGGGGCTGGAAGCCAGCAAGACCCAAAATCAGGACTTTCCTTGATATGGATTCGGGGTCGCCCGTTTCCCTGTGCGCACGTTCATGCGCATAGATAAAACGCAACTGTTCCGGCTTGTCCGCAAAACGCGAAAGCGCCTGCGGCGTGGTCAGCAAAGCATTTTCCGCCGTTGCAAAAAAATACTCGCGCGCACGATTGACGCCATCCATCAGCTTTTCCATCTGATCTTCCGGGTTATCGTCAACCAATGCGCGTATTGCCAGATCGTCCAGCGTGCAGCCAGCCACCAATGCTAAAGTTAATCCCGGGGATGCCAGATACGGTGTCAGACGCCTTGATGGATCATCGAAAAGCCCTTCTGTTTCGTGAAAAACGGCCAGCGCCGCCGCCTGATCCGGCACGGTTTCATCCAACAGCCTGATTTCATCCGCCGCCGTGTATCGATCAATGATCTTGTTTTTGGATTTCGCGAAAGGCGCGGCGTAATGACGGAACACCGCCGCCAGACCGCCTATGACCCCGGCCCCCAGCGCCAAAGGATTGAAAAGCTGCGTCAACATCCCACCCATGGCGAGCGCGGCCAAAGCGGGCACGCCCGTGATCATCGCCTGTTCTGCGGGCGGGCGATTTTTCCATGGTTTCTGGTGCGTTGGCCTGAGGCGTGACATAGCCCGTGTTTAGCAGCCACACACATAACGCGTCAATAATTATGGATAATTTTGGCCGGTATCAGGCCCAGGCCAGAAGCTTGTTGATGTCCGGCTCCAGATCCATCGATTCCGCGGCCACGTCGGGCAAAAGGGGAACGAAACGCACCGGCATCAATTCCTGACTGGTGAATTCGGTGTCGGAAACGCGGGTATATTTGACCAAGGTCTGGGCGGTGCCGTCCGGCCCCACGGGCACGACCATGATGCCGCCGATCGAAAGTTGAAAAAGCAGGTCGTTCGGCGCTTGCCCGTGCGCGCCGGCGGTGACGATGATGCGGTCGAAGGGCGCCTGCACCGGCCAGCCCTTCATGCCGTCGCCGACCACACAGGTGATGTTGCGGATGTTCATGGCGCGGAAACGCTGTTCCGCGATGTCGAGCAGGGGTTTGTGCCGCTCCATCGAATAGACGCGGCGCACAAGCCGGGAAAGAATGGCGGCCTGATACCCCGAACCGGTGCCGATTTCCAGAACCTTCATCCGGTCGTTGAGTTCGAGCGCCTGCGACATGGTGGCGACGACCAGCGGCTGGGAAATGGTCTGGCCCAGACCGATGGGCAGGGCCCGGTCCTCGTATGCCTGATCGAAAAACAGTTCGGGGACGAATTCCTCACGCGGGACGCGTTCGATCGCGGCCAATACCTGCGTATCGGCAATGCCATGGCGACGCAAATGCATGATCAGCCGAATTTTGTTTGCTTGCAATGCGTTCATGGATTTTCTTGAAGTTGTATAAGAGCGAATCGACCCCTTTATTCTGATCCGAACAAGGGGCCGATACAAGTGTTTTGGAATTAAGGATTTAAGACTGGTTCTTCGCGATCTCGGTCAGGCCGCCCATATAGGGGCGCAGGACTTCAGGAACCACCACCGCATCGCGGGCGGGGTCCCAGTAGTTTTCCAGCACCGCGATTAAAGCGCGGCCGACCGCCACGCCCGACCCGTTGAGGGTGTGGACAAAGCAGGTGTCCTTTTCGCCCGGACGCTTGGTGCGCGCCTTCATGCGGCGGGCCTGAAAATCCCCGCAATTCGAGCAGGAGGAGATTTCGCGGTAACGGTCCTGCCCCGGCAGCCAGACCTCGATGTCATAGGTTTTGCGCGCGCCAAAGCCGGTATCGCCCGAACACAGGACGATGGTGCGGAAAGGCAAACCAAGTCTGGTCAGGACGCTTTCGGCGCATTTGGTCATGCGCTCGTGCTCGGCCACCGAATCCTCGGGCCGGGTGATAGACACCATTTCGACCTTATAGAACTGGTGCTGGCGGATCATGCCCTTGGTGTCCTTGCCCGCCGCCCCGGCTTCCGACCGGAAGCACGGCGTATGCGCCGTATAGCGGCGCGGCAGTGTGGATTCCTCGACGATCATATCCGCGACCATGTTGGTCAGACTGACTTCGGCGGTCGGGATCAGCCAGTCACCGCGCGTGGTCTGGAACAGATCCTCGCCGAATTTGGGCAGTTGCCCGGTGCCGTACATGGTTTCGGATTTGACCAGAAGCGGCGGGGAAACTTCGGTATAGCCGTGTTCGGCCGTGTGGGTGTCGAGCATGAATTGCGCCAGCGCGCGTTCAAGCCGCGCCAAACCCGAATGCATCAACACGAAGCGCGCGCCGGAAAGTTTGGCCGCGACA
Source organism: Rhodospirillales bacterium (assembly GCA_023898805.1). Taxonomy (NCBI): domain Bacteria; kingdom Pseudomonadati; phylum Pseudomonadota; class Alphaproteobacteria; order Rhodospirillales; species Rhodospirillales bacterium. Next base: position 1,695,112 of record CP060260.1, on the reverse strand, counting down.
TCGAAATCCATCTGGCCCAGCGCCTCGCCGATCGCGACATGGTCCGGGTGGCCCGGCCCGGTTTTGGCGGGCGTCCCGACGCGGCGGATTTCGACGTTGCTGTCTTCGTCCCGACCGTCCGGCACGTCGTCGGCAAGGATGTTCGGCAGGCGGGAAAGCAGATCGGTGAGCTTGTCGCCGATTTCCTTTTCCTCCCCCTCCAGCGCGGTCATTTTGTCCTTCAGCGCCGCGACCTCGGCCATCGCCGCGTCGGCGTTTTCCTTTTTCGCCTTCAACTGGCCGATCAGTTTCGATTTCTCGTTGCGTTGCGATTGCAGTTCCTGCAACGCTGTCTGGGCGGCGCGGCGCTTTTCATCAAGCGCCAGAATCGCGGGCGATTGCGCGGGCAAGGCGCGGCGCGCCATCGCAGAATCAAAGGTTTCGGGATTGGCGCGGATGTCTTTTAAATCATGCATGTGCCTGATTTAGCGCAACTCGAACACGGCTTCAAAAGATTCTTTCAAGGCGGCGTCCAGATCATCCATCGAAACGTTTTTGTCCAGGGCCGCCAGCGAGGTCACCCCGTGTTCGCTGATGCCGCAGGGCACGATGCCCGCATAATGCGAAAGGTCGGTCGTATTGTTGATGGATATGCCGTGAAACGTCACCCAGTGGCGCACGCGCACGCCGATGGCGGCGATTTTGGATTCTTTGATTCGCGCGCCGCCGCCCGCCAACCCGGCGCGCGTTTTGGTTTGCGCGCCGCCGCCCACCAACCCGGCGCGCGGGTGCACCACCCATATCCCCACGCGGCCGGGGCGGCGTTCGCCGGTCACGCCGAAGGTCGCCAGCGTGCGGATAATCCATTCCTCCAACTGCCAGATGTATTTCTTCAGATCCGGTTCGGGCTGGCGGGCGCGCAAGTTGAGCATCGCATAGGCCACGCGCTGGCCCGGCCCGTGATAGGTGTATTCCCCGCCCCTGCCCGTTTCATGGACAGGAAAGCGGGCATCCAAAAGGTCGGCGGCCTTGGCCGAGGTGCCCGCCGTATACAGCGGCGGGTGTTCCAGCAGCCAGACGCATTCCGGCGCATCACCGGCAGCAATGGCGGCAACGCGCCCCTCCATAAAGGCCAGCGCATCGGCGTAATCTACCGGCGCGGTGCCGGATTTCCATTCAACCCTTGCAGGATCGCTTCTTCTTATGCAAAAAGTTTGCATGCCGCTTTCCAAAGACGCCATTGAAACCATGGTCGAGTCCGCGCTGTTAAAAGCAGGGCTTACGCGCGGACAGGCCCCTGAACTGCATTACCTTATCAGCGGATCTCTGATCCGTTATCAGCATGTTCTACCCAGCGCAGGGGCAAGGCTCAAGAGTATCGAGGATACATGGGCTCTGGCGCATGCGTTTTGCACGCCGTATTTCCCGTCCGCCCGCGACATCAGCCAGGATTTTTACTGCATGGCGGCGATGCCGTCCCTGACGCTGACAACACCGCATACCATCGGGGAGGTTCCTTTTTTCCTTGAGAACGTGCGCCCGCGTGAACATCCCTTGGAACACCCATGGATCTTAAGCCTGTGCGCCGACAGGATTTTCAGCGACAGAGGGGATTGGAAAAAGATGCACGACCAGCCGCAAGAGGTGCGGATGATGGTCGAATTGCTGGCCGTCATGGCCATTCGTCCCCTGCCCGAAGCGCAAATCGCGCGGGCGCTGGCCGATTCGTCGCATGTACCCAGCACTCCGCAGGACGCGCAGGGCGGCAAGGTCACGCCGCTGTTCGGCGCAAAAGCCGCGCCTGCCGCGCCAAAAGCGCATGATTACGACATGATCAGGCTGCGCTGGCTGCGCGCACGCCTGACCGGGCGCGAGAGCGCGCTTGCGCAGGAATTCCACCGGCGCATGAGCGAACTGGATGAACGGCTGCATCCGGGCGCTGAGGCGGTGGCGGGGGCTGGCGAAAAGGTCGTCACCCTTAAGCCAAAAGTCTAGGCAAACCACGTTTCACCTTCTTTTCCATGGTTTTCCCAGCCCCTGCGGTAAAATTTGCTTTTATCGTTATGACAATATACTGTCGGCGGTCATGACACCTCCGCGCTTCCCTGCCCCGCATTTTGCCTGCTACGCGCAAGACAACGGTTTTTCCGCCGGCCTGTTCGCCCTTAGGGAAATGGGCGTGGCGCCCGACCGCTCGCCGGGGCTGCTAGCCCTGATGGACGCGTATTGCGCCGTGCATCCGCGTGTGGCGATCTGCAAACCCGGCACGCAGGCGCAACAGAATGCCATCATGGCCGCGTTCGCAACCCCCTTGCGCAGGCATCTGAACCTGCTGCGCACCAATCCACAGCCCTATCTGCTTGGCGCGGACGACATCACCGATGATCTGCGCTGTGCCGCGGTCATCAGCCTGCAAGACCGGCGGCTGGACGAAAAATTGCGCGCCATCATTACGCCAGACACGCGCGGTATGACCGCCATCCAGGCCGGGTATGAAACGGCCAAGGATGTCGAGAAAGCGATGAGCGCCAAAGGCACGGCAGAGATGCGCGAAGCCTTTGATCAATTGAGGGCGTATGGCCAGATCTGTTACCTGCTGATGGGGTGCCAGTTGGCGCGAACCTATATCGATATTCGCAGCGGGACAGTCCCCGAAGTGACGGCACGGTTCAGCACCGTTCATGGCCGGAAGATATTGCTGGGGTTCCGGGGATGGCTGAACGAATTGAACGATGCCATCAACGGCCATCAATCCGCCCTTGCCGACAGACTGCGCGCCATGATCGGCACCGCGTTCAGGCTGCACGAATGCGCGCCCGAAGTACCCAAAGCGCCCTAAAGCCATTTTCCGCTTTCCTTGGTGCGGCGCACCGTGTATGCGTATTGCCACGTTCAGGCGGATTTGCTAGACCTCGCGGCAATCCGTAGTGATAATGCGGTCGTGGCGGAATGGTAGACGCGCAGCGTTGAGGTCGCTGTGGGGCAACCCGTGGAAGTTCGAGTCTTCTCGACCGCACCATCACTACATCCCAGACATTGCACCCTTGCCCGTTTTTGGATGACCGATGGACCAGTCCCTGCGCGACGCCGCCTTTGAATACCATTTGAAACCGACCCCCGGTAAACTTGCGATCAAGGTCACCAAGCCGATGACCACGCAACGCGACCTGAGCCTGGCCTATTCGCCCGGCGTTGCGGCGGCGTGCGAGGCGATCGCCGAAAACCCGCTTAAGGCGCTGGATTATACCAGCCGCGGCAATATCGTGGCCGTCATATCCAACGGCACCGCCGTCCTTGGGCTTGGCAATATCGGCGCGCTGGCGTCCAAGCCGGTGATGGAGGGCAAGTCGGCCCTGTTCAAGAAATTCGCGGACATCGATTCCTACGACATCGAGATCGACGAAACCGACGTCGATAAATGCGTCGAGATCATCGCCAGCCTTGAGCCGACCTTCGGCGGCATCAACCTTGAGGATTTCAAGGCGCCTGAGTGTTTCGAGATCGAGCGCCGCCTGCGCGAGCGCATGAAAATCCCCGTCTTCCACGACGACCAGCACGGCACCGCGATCATCGTCGGCGCCGCGTTCACAAACTGGATCCGCTGGTCCGGGCGCAGCATGTCGGAAATCCGGCTTGTCGCCTCCGGCGCGGGGGCCAGCGCCCTTGCGTGCCTGAACATGCTGGTGCAACTGGGCCTGCCGCGCGACAACATCACCGTCACCGACAAGACCGGCGTCATCTATAAAGGTCGCAAGGAAGGGATGGACAAATACAAGGAAGCCTATGCGATCGACACCAACGCCCGCACCCTGAAGGACGCGATCGCGGGCGCGGACGTGTTCCTTGGCCTGTCGGGCCCCGGCGTCCTGAACAAGGACATGGTGCAATCGATGGCGGCGGCGCCGCTGGTGATGGCGCTGGCAAACCCCACCCCGGAAATCATGCCCGAAGACGTGCGCGCCGCGAAACCCGACGCGATCGTGTGCACCGGCCGGTCGGATTACACCAATCAGGTGAACAACGTCCTGTGCTTCCCGTTCCTGTTCCGCGGCGCGCTGGACGTCGGCGCGACCGCGATCAACGAGGAGATGAAGGTCGCCTGCGTCAAGGCCATCGCGGATCTTGCGATGGAGGAAGCGACGCACGAGGTCACCGCGATCTATGGCGACGAAAACCTGAGCTTCGGCCCCGAATACCTGATCCCCAAGCCGTTCGACCCCCGCCTGATCGTGACGGTGCCGATGGCCGTCGCCAAGGCCGCGATGGATTCCGGCGTGGCCGCGCGTCCGATCAAGGATTGGGATGCGTACCGCGACCGGCTGACGCAGCATACTTACCGGTCCAACATGCTGATGCGGCCGCTGTTTTCCCGTTCCAAGGCGGTGCAGAAAAAAATCATCTATGCCGAGGGCGAGGAAGACCGCGTATTGCAGGCCGCGCAGACCCTGATCGACGACAAGCTGGCGCGTCCGATCCTGATCGGGCGGGAAAAGGTCGTGGCAATGCGGTTGAAAAAGCTGCGCCTGCGGATGCAGGCCGGGCGCGATTTCGACCTGGTCGACCCCGAGGACGATCCGCGTTACCGCGATTACTGGACGCTGTACCACCAGATCATGGAGCGCAAGGGCGTGACGCCCGACGTCGCCAAGCTGACGGTGCGCACCAACCCCACCGTCATCGCCGCACTGATGGTCCATCGCGGCGAAGCCGACGCCATGATCTGCGGCGTCATCGGCCAGTACCACGAACACATGCGTTACGTGCAGGACATTATCGGCCTGAGATCCGGAGTCGAAACCGCCGCGGCTTGCGTCGGTTTGATTACGGGCAAAGGAATCGTCTTTTTCTGCGACACGCACGTCAATCCAAACCCGTCGATTTCCCAGATCACGGAAATGACCCTGCTGGCCGCCGAGGAAATGCGCCGTTTCGGCGTCGAACCCAAGGCCGCGCTGGTGTCGCATTCCAATTTCGGGACGCATAACCACCCGTCGGCGATCAAGATGCGCATGGCGGTGCAGGATTTGCGCATGCGCGCGCCGGAGCTGGAGGTCGAGGGCGAGATGCACGCCGATGCCGCGCTTTCTGAAGACGTGCGCCGGATCGTGATGCCCAATTCGCCGATGAAGGGCGCTGCCAACCTGCTGGTCTTTCCGACCGTCGAGGCCGCGAACATCACCTATAACGCGGTCAAGGTGCTGACCGAGGGCGTACCGGTGGGTCCGTTCCTTCTGGGCATCGCGCGGCCGGTGCATATCGTCACCTCGGCGGCGACTCCGCGCGGGCTGGTCAACGTGTCGGTGATGGCGGCGGTGAGCGCTCAGGTCATGGCCGACGAGGCCGAGGCGCGCAAAACGATCAATGCCGTCGCCGCGGACCTGGGGTAAGGACCACCCGTTAAATCACTCGCATTCTTCGCGCCTTTGCGTATAAAGAGGGCGAATGGAACCGGACGACACACGCACCGTGGAGTCGTCCGTCAGCGAAGACCGGCAAACCCCGCCCGTCGAGAACGAAGTCGTCCTTGACGCGTCGCTTTCGGACGAAGCCATCGCCAGCATCCTGACCGCGCTCGACGATGGGCGCGACGACGATGTGCGCGTGTTTCTTGAGGTGTTGGGCCCCGCGGACCGCGCCGACCTTCTGGCCAAGATCGGGCCGCAGGACCGCGCCTTCCTGATTGACCGGTTCCCGCACGTCTTCGACGCCGAGGTGTTTTCATGGCTTGCGCCCGAACTGGCGCGCCAGACGCTGGAGGAAATGGCGCCGGGACGCGTCGCGCAACTGATTTCGACCCTTGAAACCGACGACGCGGTGCATCTGATCGAGGATCTTTCGCCGCGCGTACAAAAAGAAATTTTGCGCAAGCTTTCGGCCGTGGACCGCGAGGCGGTCGAAGAAAGCCTTGCCTATCCCGACGATTCCGCCGGACGTCTGATGGGGCGCGACTTTGTTGCCATCCCGCGTTTCTGGACGGTGGGAAAGACCATCGATTACCTGCGCGAGGCACCGGAGGACGATCTGCCCGAAAACTTTTCGGTCGTTTTCGTCATCGACCCTTTGTACCACGTGGTCGGGGAAATTCCGCTGGACCGCATCCTGCGTTCGCGCCGGGCGGTGAAGATCGAGGATCTGGCGCTTGACGCCATCCACCCGATTCCCGCCGAAACAGACCAGGAGGACGTGGCGCGCCTGTTCCAGCGCGAGGAGTTGTCGTCCGCCCCCGTGGTCGATGCGAACAACCGGATCATCGGGGTGATCACCGTCGACGACGTGGTCAGCGTCATTACCGAGGAAGCGCAGGAAGACATCCTGCGTCTGGGTGGCGTGGGCGAAAGCGACATGCACCGCCCGCTGGTGCCCACGGCCGTATCGCGGTTCTGGTGGCTTGCGATCAATCTGGGGACCGCGTTCCTCGCCTCCAGCGTGGTCGGGTTGTTCGAGGGCACGCTTCAGAAAATCGTGGCGCTGGCGGTGTTGATGCCGATCGTCGCGGGCATGGGCGGCAACGCCGGGACCCAGACGTTGACCGTTGCCGTGCGCGCGCTGGCAATGAGGGAGCTTTCACGCACCAACATGGCGCGAATGATCTTCAAGGAAACGGCGGTTGGATTCCTGAACGGCACGGCGTTCGCCCTGATCACCGGCATCATCGCCGCGTGGTGGTTTTCCAACCCGCTTCTGGGCGTGGTCATCGGGCTTGCGATGACCATCAATCTGGTGGCGGCGGGGTTGTTCGGCATCATGATTCCGCTGGCGCTGCAAAAAATGCGGATTGATCCGGCACTGGCCTCCGCCGTGTTCCTGACCACCGTCACCGACGTGGTCGGATTTTTCACCTTCCTTGGTCTGGCCACGCTATTGATGCGATGAGGCGGAGGCGATGACCGGCTTGCTGTTCGAAACCTGTATTCCCCTTGCGATCTTGATCGCGGTGGGATTCATGGCGGGCAAATACCAGCCGACCGACATGAAATCGGTGCCGATCATCGCGATTTACGGCATCACGCCACTGGTCGGTCTGGGCGCGGCGGCGCAAATGCATTTCACGCCGCAGCTTGCCCTTTTGCCTTTCGTCACCTTTTTTCTGGCCGCTCTGGTGGCCGGCGTTTCCATGGCGGTGGGGCGCATCGCGCTGACCGATGCGGGGCAGCGTTACCTTCTGCCCGTGGCGTGCGGGTCTGGCAATACCGGGTATTTCGGCCTGCCCATCGTGCTGGCGCTGTTCGGTGACAAGGCAGCGGGGGTGTATTTTCTGGCCAATCTGGGGGTTTCGATTTTCGAGACCACGATCGGATATTATTTCATCGTGCGCGGCACCACCACGCCGCGCGCGGCGTTCGTGCGGGTCGCCCGCCTGCCGCTGATCTATGCGCTGGCGGCGGGGCTTGTTTTATCGGGCTTCGATGTCGCGCTGCCCGCGTGGTTTTTAAAGCTCTGGGGCATGACCAAGGGCGCCTACGCCGTCGTGGGCATGATGATCGCGGGCCTCGCGCTGGCACAGCAGCCGGGCTTCACGCTCAACCCCCGGCTGCTTGGCGTCACCGTGCTGGGGCGGTTCGTGTTCTGGCCGTGCGCCGCGCTTGGGTTCGGGTGGCTGGACGCGCATCTTTTGCACTGGTTCGATTCCCAGACCGATCATCTGCTGATCGTGCTTTCGCTTGTGCCGGTGGCCGCCAACCTGCCCGCCTATGCCGCCACGGTGGGATCGTATGTCAAGGATTGCGCCCTGCTGGTGTTGATCAGCACCATCGCGGCGATCATCGGCCTGCCGTTTATTTTGCCGCTGTTATTGTAGCGCCTTGTAGCCCGCGAACAGGCAGGCGGAGGCAAGGATGGTCAGGGCCGCGCGCAGAATGACGTACCAGTCGTGCCCCGGCCAGACGCGGCGATCGACGACGAAGGCCGCGACATAGCCCCAAAAGATCAGGAACAACGCCTGCGGCACCGGCAGCAGCAGCGCCACCCACGCAAGCAGCGCCGGGCAGACGCCGTAAAGATACCGCCAGCCATTTTCCGGCCCCTCGCCCTCATACAGGGCCGCGCCCCAGTGCACCGCACCCGAAAACGCCAGCACCAGCGCCGCCCATCCCGCCAGCGCGCGGGCAAAAACGGGTTGCCATTCAGGCGCCACAAACCACAGACAGGATGCCAGAACGACGAAAGGCACCAGCCCGGCCATTCCCAACGTTACGGCAAGGCGTGAGGCGGGTATGCGCAGTGCGGGCATTGTCTTGTCCTTTGTTCCATAGGCGTATGAAAACACTTGTATTTCCAGCCCAATCTAGCATGTTAAGCCTGCATGGCCAGACGTTCCCGCATTGACGATTTTGACGCACCGCGCGGGAGCATTTTCATGCGCCTGCTTAAATGGCTGTTCGTGCTGGCGATCTGGGGTGGCATCGCGATGGCCGGTGTCGTGCTGTGGTACGGCAAGGATCTGATCGAACTGACCAAAAAATCGAATTTCGAGCGCAAACGTTCGGTCCTGATTCTGGCCGAAGACGGACAAACAGTTTTGGCCAATTACGGTGAAAGCGCGGGCGTGCGCGTGCGGGTGCAAGACCTGCCGCCTTATGTCGGCAACGCGGTGCTGGCGATCGAGGACCGGCGATTCCGCTACCATTTCGGCATCGACCCGATCGGACTTGTGCGCGCGGCCTATACCAATTTCCGCTACGGCCACGTCATACAGGGCGGATCGACGATCACCCAGCAACTGGCCAAAAACCTGTTTTTGAAACCCGACCGGACACTCAAGCGCAAGATTCAGGAGGCGATCCTCGCGATCTGGCTGGAAACCAAATATTCCAAGAACGAGATTCTTTCCGCCTATCTCAACCGCGTGTATTTCGGGTCCGGCGCTTACGGCATCGACGCCGCCGCGCATGTCTATTTCGACAAACCCGCCGACCGCCTGACGCTGGAGGAGGCGGCAATGCTGGCCGGCCTTTTGAAAGCACCGACGCGGCTTGCGCCCGACAACAATCCAGACAAGGCCATGGCGCGCATGAACATGGTGCTGGACGCGATGCAGGAAGCCGGGTTCCTGGAACAGGACAAGGAAGAAAGCAGCGTCGAGCAAGACGGACGCCCGGTACCGCCACCGCGCAAGCCGATCAATCTGCGCGACACCAACGACGGCAGCCGGTACTTCGCCGACTGGGTGCTGGACCGCGCGAACGAGCTGATCGGCATTTCGGGCGCGGATCTGACCATCGTCACCACGCTGAACCCGCGCTTGCAAAAAGCCTCGCAGGCGGCGATCGGCAACTCGCTGGACCTGTTCTTCAAGGACGCCAAGAAAATACCGCAGGCCGCGCTGGTCATGCTGGCCCGCGATGGGGCGATTTTGTCGATGATCGGCGGACGCAATTACAAGGATTCGCAGTTCAACCGCGCGACGCAGGCGATGCGCCAGCCGGGATCGTCGTTCAAGCCGTTCGTATATCTGGCCGCGCTGGAGCGCGGCTGGCGTCCGGGCGACCCGATCACCGACGCACCGATCAACCTGAACGGCTATGCCCCCGCCAACCACGACGGCAGGTATTACGGCGACGTGCCGCTGACATCGGCCATCGCGCTTTCGCTCAACGCCGCGACGGTCAATCTGGCTTCCAAGGTCGGGGTGGACGCCATCATCGATACCGCTCGACGCGCAGGCATCACCAGCGAATTGGTGCATAATTACAGCATCGCGCTGGGCACGTCCGAGGTAAACGTCCTTGAAATGGCCGGAGCCTACGCCACGATTGCGAATGACGGCACATTCACCCCGCCTTACGGCATCATCTCGATCCGTGGGTCGGGCAACGACATTTTATACCGCCATGAAGCCAAGCCCGAGCCCGCCGTGCTAGACCCCGATTCCTGCAACCGGTTGATCGCGATGATGCAGGAAGTCGTCTATCGCGGCACCGGCGGGCGCGCCTTTCCCGGCTTTCCGGTCGCAGGCAAAACCGGCACGTCGCAGGATTACCGCGACACGTGGTTCGACGGATTTTCCAGCGTCGCGGTCGCTGCCGTGTGGGTGGGCAACGACGACAACACGCCGATGCGCAAACAATACGGCGGCAACGCCCCCGCCGACATTTTCCGCCAGATCATGCAGGCCGCGCAGGAAGGCCACCCCATCGCCGCACTGACCAATGCCGATCCGTATGAAATGTCGCTGGGTTCGGCGCTGATGAGTCAGGGGTTGGGCGGCGTGTTCAGCCGCATCTTCGGCGGCGATGACGCGACGGCCCCGGCGCAGCCTCTGCCGCAGGGTCAGCAACCGCCCATGTATGTCCGGCCAGACCGGCGCATGCGCCCGATCATGGACGGGCCGATGCATTTCAACGATTAAAGGCCCCCGTTTTTAACTGCGGAGAGCCCCTTCGCGTTTGGTCATTGCAATGAAGGCAAGGAAGAAACCGTCTTACCGTCGTTTTCAGACTCCGGCGTGTCAGCCGCCTTTGGCCGCGGCCTGCTTGTCGTAGTAACGCTTACAAGCGGCACGAATCTCGGCCAGAAAGCTTTGGCCGTGTTCGTTGGTTTCGTCGCGGATCTTCATATCCAGAAGCGTGCGTGCGACCCGGACGAAAGCGTCGAGAATATCAAGCACGTCGATATCGAGTTTCCGCACGTCCTCGATAAAGGTCAGCACAAAGGCCGCGACGCGGCAGACCATCATTTCATGGAACATGCCGGATATCGATTTGATGTCCATCAGCGGCTTGCTGATCGCGGGCAAAAATTCCTCGCGATCGTAGGAAAGCTTGCGGGCTTCGGCCATTGCCGTCTGCATCGCGGTCAGCATTTCGCGGATTTGGGGCGCGACATCGACCGACACGCTGTCGAGATATTGCTGCGCCTTGGCGACCGAATCGGCGTCCAGCGCGCCGGTGCCGACTTTCTGCTGTAGCTCGAAATCGGCACGATAAAAACGCGGAAAGGTTTCGCGGTAACCGTATTTTTCCTTTTTAGACATGGTCAGTCGTCATCCTCCTGCCGGCGGTCGGGGCCGTTATATTCGCTTCGACGGCGGCGGCGGTCGGGGCCGAAAAATTCCTGCGTTTCGACAAAATCGCGCGGATGGTCGATGACATAGGCGATGCGGCGCGCCAGTTCGTTGGCGGTGAACGGCTTGACCAGAAATTCGGTGATACCTTTATCGCGCGCGACCGCCACCCGGACCGAGGCCGCATAACCGGTCATCACAATCACCGGCACGTTACGTTTGGGGCTGGATGTGTTGCGGCGGATCCATTTGACCATTTCAAGGCCGTCCACCGGGTCCATTTCCCAATCCGTGATGATGACGTCGGGACGTTCGCGGGTGAAAACCTGATACCCCTGCTCGCCATTGCGGGCCTGATAAACCTGGCCCACGCCGATCAGTTTAAGGGTGTTGGTCACCACCTCAAGCATGGCCTGATTGTCCTCGACGACCAGTATGCTGAGTTTGTCGAATTTGTACGGCATCTCGTGATCTTCCTATACCCATAGGAAAATTGGCGGATAATCCGTTCAAACCTATCACAGATTCAGGCAAATAAAAGTTCTTATGCGCCGCCGGATATTCAGCAACGACCGGGAGGCGTTACAACCTCGCCAATGGCGCGATGGGCCGTGCGCGCCGATCCGACTTCAGGCGCCATTTCGTCACCGATCGCCTGCCAATGGGCCTGTAGCGCGATGTAGCCGGGCGGCGGGCTGGCCAAAGGCCGCAGACGATAGAGATTCGCATCGACATGGTCGAGAAAATCGCCGGGAAAAGCAAGGCGCGGCGCCATCAAGCCCAGATCGACCAGCACCCGGCTGACATAGGCGTCGGAATTGTCGGTTGCATCGGCGGCACGGTGAATTGCGGTCAGAATCCGTACCTCCATCCTGCGCGACGGGCCTTCGCGCAGGGCACGGATGAACCCCATATAGATGTCGCGTTCAACCGGCCCGGCGCTTTCGGGCAAGCAGGGCAGGATGATGCGGATTTGCGTACGACGGGCGGGCGTTAAGACGATTCCGGTCATGATTAACCCCTTTGGCTGGCGGGGCGTCTGTATGACGTCCCTTGCCACCATGGTCCGCCCATAAAGATTAATGGAATCTGAATCCGTGCGTTTCGGCCCGACAGGCCTGTGGATGAATATTTTCAAGCCTTTGGAATCGCTGCGCGCGCGGCTTCATCAACACGTTCGTTTTCGGGGTGGCCCGCATGACCCTTGACCCATTCCCAGCGTACTTCATGCGGTACAAGCGCGGCGTTGAGTCGTTGCCAGAGGTCCTGATTCTTGACCTCTCGCCTATCGGCGGTGCGCCAGCCGCGCGCGACCCAGCCGGGCATATATTTCGTGATTCCATCCATGACGTATCGGCTGTCGGTATAGACCGTGACCCGCATCGGCTTTTTCAAAGCCTCTAGCCCCACGATCACCGCGGTCAATTCCATGCGGTTGTTGGTGGTCGCCGCCTCGCCGCCCGAAAGCAGCTTTTCCGCCGCACCATAACGCAGCAGCGCAGCCCAGCCGCCGGGGCCGGGATTGCCCGAACAGGCGCCGTCGGTGAACAGGGTCACGGCCATTGGAAATCTGCCTTGAGCTTGGCTGCGTATTCGTCAGGATCCTTGCGCACGACATCCGCACCCGGCGGCGTGAAGGTCCAGTCATACAAGCGCGTTGCCAGAAAGCGCAGCGCGGCGGCGCGGCGCAGCGCCGGAAAGGCCGCACGTTCATCCGCATCCAGCGGGCGCAACGCGCGGTACGCGGCCAGCATCGCGGCGACGCAATCCACCCTTGCCTTGCCCCGCCGGTCGTAACACCAGGCGTTGAGTGTGATCGCAAGATCGTAGGCATAGGGCGCGGTGCAAGCGAAGCCGAAGTCGATCACACCCGAGAGTGTCCCCGTCGAATCAAAAAACACATTGTCGACGAACAAATCAGCATGGACCGCACCGGACGGCAGCGCACCCCATGCAAGCGACGCGGCTTCGTCCAGGGCTGTTTGCGCCAGTTCAAACAAGGCCGGGTCGGCGGCTTCCCGCACCGCATCGAACAGAGCACGCCATTCGGGCACGCCCACCGGATTGATCCGCGCTGGCGCGAAATCCCGCGCCGCCAGATGCATGCGCGCCAGTGCCGCGCCGACCTGTGCGGCATGGCCTGGCGTCACGTCCTCAAGCGCGATGTCACGCCCATCCAGAAAGGTGATGATCGCTGCGGGTTTGCCCGCCAGCACGCCCGGCGACCCCATGCATTCAGGTACCGGGACGCCCGCGCGGGCAAGATGGCTTATGAAGGAAAAGATGAAGGGCAGGTTTTCCGGATTCACCCGCTTTTCAAAAAGGGTCAGAACATAGCGTCCAGCATCGGTGAACAGATGATAATTGGTGTTTTCGACGCCCTGCGTGATGCCCTGATGGTCGCGGTATTCGCCAACGCCGTGCCCTTGGATGAAGGCGCGCACGGCGGATGCATCAACGGGGGTGTAAACTGCCATGGCCTAAGGCTAGGCGACTTCGAGCGCGCGCGGAAGGCGGAAGGTAACGTTTTCCTCACGGATCGTGACGGTTTCCAGCGTCACGGCGAAACGCGCGCGGAAAGCTTCGACCACCTCGTCAACCAGCACGTCGGGGGCGGAGGCGCCCGCAGTCAGGCCGAGCGTGCGGACAGCGGCCAGCCACGCCCAGTCGATGTCGGCGGCACGCTGGATCAGCCGCGCACGCGGACAGCCATAATTGCGCGCGACCTCCACCAACCGGTTGGAATTCGAGGAATTGGGCGCGCCAATCACCAAAAGCGCATCGACATGAGGGGCGATGGCCTTGACCGCCTCCTGCCGGTTGGTGGTGGCGTAACAGATATCCTCGCGCCCCGGCCCTACGATACCGGGAAATCGTACCTTCAATGCCTCGACCACCTGCGCAGTGTCGTCAACTGAAAGCGTCGTTTGCGTGGCGTAGGCCAGATTGCCCGGATCCCTGACCGCAAGACGGGCCACGTCTTCCACACTTTCGACCAGAAGCACCGCGCCCGGCGGCAGTTGGCCCATCGTGCCAGACACTTCAGGGTGGCCCGCGTGCCCCACCAGTACGATCTGGCGCCCCTGCGCATCATGACGCTGCGTTTCGTAATGAACCTTGGTCACCAGCGGGCAGGTCGCATCGATCGCGAACATGTTGCGTCGGCGCGCCTCGTCATGCACTGCGCGCGGGGCGCCATGGGCGGAGAACACCACCGGGCGCTCGGCATGATTTTCTGGAATCTCGTCCAGTTCCTCGATAAAGACCGCGCCCTTGGCCCTTAATGCATCGACGACATAGCGGTTATGGACGATTTCATGGCGGACATAGACCGGCGCGCCGAAGCGTTCAAGCGCGCGTTCGACGATCTGGATCGCGCGGTCGACCCCCGCGCAAAAACCACGCGGCGCGGCCAGCTTTATCGTAAGCGGCGTCTTGTCCATGCGCGCAACATAAGGCAGACTCTTGGTAATTGCCATGGGCGATTCGTATAGGTCGCCCCGTCTTTTTTGGCCCCATATCCATTGGAAGGTTGATCCATGCGTCATTTTTCCATTCTGTTCGTTTCCTGCGCCGCGATCGCGCTTTCCGCCTGTTCCATGCTGCATAAGGACGCCGGAACGCCGGCGGCCCACGATACCACGCCGGCGGCGGAGGCCGCCGCACCGGTCGCGCCGTCAACGCAGGAACAAAAGGAAATATCCGCGATGATGGGCGAGTCCGCCCCTGCCCCTGTCGCGCAAACCACCGAAGCCGCCGTGCCGCAAACGCCTGCGCCCGAAACCGCACCGGATTCGGTTTCGGCTGCCGCGACGGACACCGTAACCGCCGACACCGCCCAGATCGTCAAGCCCGGCCCCGCCCCCGCCGACGCGCCCAAGGAATGCCCGGGCGTCGCGGTACTGCCTGATACCAAATCCATCACCTATTTCGACGACCCTGAAGGTAAACCCACCGGTGCGCTGGTCGCGCGCGCATCGCTGGTCGACATCAAAGGCGGGTGCGATTACACCCCGACCGGGGTCATCGTCGACATCGACATGATCATGAAAGGCCGCATCACCGACAAAGGCCGGTACGAAGGCCGCCGCGACCTTGAAGCGTTCATGACCTTCCCCTATTTCGTCGCGGTCATGGATCCGTCAGGCAAGATGATCGACAAGAAAATTCTGGCCACCGCCATGCGTTTCAAGCCGCAGATCGACGATCTGGACCATGCGGAAAAAATCACCCAGACGATTCCGCTGCCCGATATCGCGCAGGGCCCCAAATACACCATCACCGTAGGTTTCCAGTTGAACCGCGCGCAGCTTGATTACAACCGTGGCGCCACCGAGGACACGCCGAAACCGGCGGGCAAGGCAGGCACCAAAAAGGCCCCGGACACCAAAGGAATGAGCGGCGCGCCCAAAAACGTGAACGTCAAGCAACCGGGCAGTATGTCCGACGACCCATTGGCGGCGGCAAAGGCGGCGACCAAGGAGAAAGCTGATTCTAAGCCCGCCGTTTCGTCGAAACCTTCGACGACGGGCGACACGCCGCAGGCGCCCGCAGAAAATGCGTCCACACCTGCTCCAGCCCCTGCCGCAACTCAATCCGGGGCATCCAAGATGTCGCCGATAGTCGAGTAACGTCGAGCAGCTTGCGCGGCACGCCGTCCGGCTTCGACCCGTCATAGACGATCGTCCCCTTGAATCCCGCGATCTCGCCCAGCATATGGGCGAGATTTTTTATGCCGATCTCCCGCCCCGTGCCGACATTGACCGGTTCCACGTCGCGATAGCAACCCGCCAGATGCAGCGCCGCGTCCGCCAGATCGTCGACATGCATGAATTCGCGCAGCGGCGCGCCGGTGCCCCAGATCGTCACCGACTTCGCACAGGTTTCCAGCGCCTCGCGGAATTTGAGCATCAGGGCCGGAATGACATGGCTGGTCCGCGCATCATAAGTATCGCCGGGGCCATACAGGTTGCAGGGCAAAAGGCTGATATAATCCAGCCCGTACTGCCGGCGCATCGCGCGGACCAGCTCGATTCCCGCCAGCTTGGCCATCGCGTAGGCGCGGTTGGTTTCCTCCAACGGGCCGGACATCAAATCCTGCTCGCGCATCGGCTGGGGCGCATCTTTGGGGTAAATGCAGCTTGAGCCGAAAAACACCAGCCGCTTCACGCCCAGTTCCGCCGCGGCGGTGATCACGTTGGTCTGGATCTGCAAATTGTCGGCGATGAAATCGGCGGGGCTGGTCATGTTGGCCAGGATGCCCCCGACTCGCGCCGCCGCCAGAAAAATGATTTCAGGACGATTTTTAAAAATGAATTTTTCTACGTCAACCTTGCATCTTAGATCAAGATTCTCACGCGATGGATCAGGTATGGCTTTCGGCAGCCTGCGCGCCAGCGCAGCCCCCACCATGCCGCGTGACCCGGCAATCCACGTGTGCGATTCGCAGTACTTGAACCTCATCGTCGCTTCCTGTTAGGAATCCATAAAAAATAACCATAAAAACAGAGGCTTTTCAATGAACACATCTGGGAACACATCTGGAAGCGCATTCGGGACAGTATCCAAGGCCGCATCGGCATATTTCAAATCGATTTTCATGGCTTATTCGGACATCGGCCATGATTTCACCGAGGGCGGAACGCCGATCTGTGTTTTTCGCAACCCGAATGAAACGCCTACAGCCTACCATGCGCAAAGCTTTGCCACATCTAATGGCGGGACGCTGATCGTGCATGATGCCGCGTCCCTGAGGCGTTTTTTGTCCGAACACAGATACATCCGCTTTCTTGCGCCGTCTGCCTATGTGCGCTGGAACCACGCCTATACCGAGTTGGCCCGCCGCCCCCGACACGATACTAAAGCGGCGCCAGCCCTGCGCGTAGCGGCCTGAGCGCCGGGTTTCTGGCCTCGCCTTCGACCATTTCTGCGACCAGATCCTTAAAGGCGGTTGTCGGCGTCCAGCCCAGAACGCGCCGGGCTTTACCGGCATCGCCGATCAGCGCAGGCACATCGAGGGGACGATACAAGGCGGGATCGACACGGACGATCAGGCGGCCCTTCGCATCGCGCGCGGTTTCAGACACAGCTTCGCCAGACCAGACCAGGTCAGGCAGGGCCGCATCGACAAAATCGCGGACACTGTATGCAGTGCCGGTGGCCAGCACGTAATCGTCGGACCTGCCCTGCTGCAACATGCGCCACATGCCCTCGACGTAATCGCGGGCGTGGCCCCAATCGCGCCGCGCATCAAGGTTGCCAAGCGCCAGCGGTTCGCCATTCCAGCTTCCGTTGCGCACATTGTGGGCAAAGGCCGCGATCTTGGCGGTTACGAAATTGCTGCCGCGGCGCGGGCTTTCATGGTTGAACAAAATGCCGTTGCAGGCGAACAAGCCATAGGATTCACGGTAAATGCGCACCATGTGAAAGGCATAAAACTTGGCCGCGCCGTAAGGACTGGCGGGCACCATCGGCGAGGTTTCGTCGAACGGGCCGCCGCCCTGACCGAAAAGCTCCGATGTCGAAGCCTGATAGAATTTCGCATCCGGTTTCAAGGTGCGCAACGCATCCATCACCCGCACGCAGCCCAGCGCGTCGATATCGCCGGTATGCTCGGGTTCGGAGAAACTGACATGGACATGGCTTTGCGCGGCAAGGTTATACACCTCGTCCGGTTGCGCGGCGGCCAGCGCGCGCCAGATCGACCCAGCATCGGCCATGTCGCCATTGTGCAAGGTCAGGTCAAGGCCGCGAATGCGCACATGATTGTCCACCGAAGTGCGGCGGACCATACCGTGGACGCGGTACCCCTTGGACAGCAGCAGTTCGGCCAGATACGATCCGTCCTGTCCGGTCACCCCGAAAATGAAAGCCGTTTTATGCAACGTCATACGGGCGTCATCATCATTACCCATCCCGACTTCGTCAAGCACGATACCGGACCCGGCCATCCCGAGCGACCGGCGCGGATTGCCGCGATCATGGACATGGTTGCGCGCGATTTGCCCGATATTCCCGTGATCGACGCGCAGTCCGCGACGGACGAACAGATCACGCGCGCGCATCCACCCGCCTATCTGATGGCGCTGGAGGCGCAAGTGCCGATGCGCGGGCTGGTCGCGCTGGACGCCGACACGACGATGTCGCCCGGTTCGATGGAGGCCGCACGGCTGGCTGCCGGGGCCGGGATTCAGGGTGTCGACATGGTGCTGGACGGGCGTGCCGGGGCCGTATTCTGTGCCATCCGCCCGCCCGGACACCATGCCGAGATGCTGCGCCCGATGGGGTTTTGCCTTTTGTCCAATGCCTATATCGCGGCGCGGCACGCGATCGACGCACACAGGTGCCGGGGGTGCCGGCGCGTCGCCATCGTCGATTTCGACGTGCATCACGGCAACGGCACCGCCGATCTGGTACGCCGGCACCAAAAGGGCGACGTACTTTACGCCTCCACCCACCAGTTTCCGTTCTATCCCGGCACCGGCAACCCGGCGGTCGAGGGCGATGCGGGCGGTTTCATCCTTGATGTCCCCTTGCCCGCCGGTACGGGTTCGGACGTTTTCCGCGCGGCCTATACCGATGCCATCCTGCCGCGATTGCGCGATTTCGCGCCCGATCTGGTTATCCTGTCCGCCGGGTTCGACGCCCACAAGGACGACCCGCTGGGCGGGATGCGGCTGGAAGCCGGGGATTTCGCGTGGGTGACGCAGGAAATCCGCGCGATTTGTCCGCGCATCGTTTCGCTGCTGGAAGGCGGGTATGATCTTGCGGCGCTGGCGGATTGCGCGCGGGCGCATATCGGCGCTTTGGCTGCGTAAACAGGCATTAATTCTTGCCGTTACGGGGGTTTGGCGGTAGGCTTTCGCCCCGATGCCCAAGACAAGCCAAGATTTCAGTGACGATGCCGTCGCCGCCCTGTCCTTCGAGGATGCGCTGGGTGCGCTGGAGGGCATCGTCAAGTCGCTGGAAAGCGGTCAAATCCCGCTGGAAGACTCGATTCAGGCCTATGAGCGCGGCATGAAGCTGCGCGCACATTGCGAGGCGCGGCTTAAATCCGCCCGCCTGCGCGTCGAAAAAATCACCCTGAATGCCGACGGCCAGCCGGACGGCACCACCCCGTTCAACCCCGACCAGTAAAAGCAGGCCCAATCCCATGCCGTCACCCCGCGAAGCCTCCCCCGAACTCCAACGCGCACTCGACGAAACCGTCGCCGGCATCAACACCACCGTCAACACGCTGATCCCTGAATCGGATGAGCCGGAAAACCGCCTGAACGAAGCGATGCGTTACGCCACGCTGGAAGGCGGCAAGCGCATCCGTCCATTTCTGGTGATCGAGTGCGCGAAACTGTTCGGAGTCGACCATCTGCGTGCCAAGCGCGTGGGCGCGGCCCTTGAATTCGTCCACGCCTATAGTCTGGTGCATGACGATCTGCCCGCGATGGACGACGCCGATCTGCGGCGCGGCAAACCTTCGGTGCACAAGAAATTCGACGAAGCGACTGCGATTCTGGCGGGTGACGCGTTGCTGACGCTGGCCTTCGAAATTCTGGCCGAGCCGGAAACGCACGAAGACCCGCGCGTGCGCTGTGAATTGATCACGTTGCTGGCACGCTCGGCCGGCATGACCGGCATGGTCGGCGGGCAGATGCTGGACCTGATCGGGGAAAAGGCTCAATTCGACGTCGGTCAGATCAGCCGCCTGCACCGCATGAAAACCGGCATGCTGATGTCCTTTGCGTGCGAGGCCGGCGCGATTCTGGGCAAGGCCGACGAAACGCGACGCAAGGCGCTGCGCAGCTATGCCTTCGACCTCGGCCTCGCCTTTCAGGTCACCGACGACATCTTGGACGTCGAGGGCGACCCCGCCGAAACCGGCAAGGAAAAGGGCAAGGACGCCCAATCGGGCAAATCGACCTTCGTCACCACGCTGGGCCATGAGCAGGCCAAGATGCGCGCGGAAATGCTGGTGCATCAGGCCATCCGCCACCTGCACGTGTTCGACCAGCGCGCGGCCACCCTCAAGGCCTTCGCGATGTACGTTCTGGAACGCCGGGCATAATCGCCTCGACCCGGATTACGCCGGAATATACCGCAAATGCGCGTTTGCCACCGCCGGGTGCGGGGCGGGTTTTATTTTGATCTCGACTTTGTCGCCGACGCGGATGATACCCTGATGGGCCACTGCGGCGTTCTGGCCGAAGAACACACCCTGCAGGCCACCGCCCTTGCCGCGACGCTGGGCCACCAGCGCCCTGGTCGGCTGGTCGTCCGGATAACGTTCGCCGGTGATCTGGTTGATCGTCGGGATGGAGCAGCGCGTGCAGGGTTTGACCAGTTCCAGCGATGCGGCGTTGCCGATGCGAACAAGGCGCACCCAATCCTCGATCCACGGGTCCAGCCCGTCGATCACGATATTGGGCCGGAAATCGCCCATCTTGACCGCGACGTTGTTGAAATGCGGACGCAACGCGTCGAACGACGACGTGCTGGTCACCAGCACCGGGCCGCCATCAGCCAGCGCGGTCGTATCCATCGCTCCGTAATGGTCATTATCAAGATGACGGCGGCGGGATTCATCGAACCGCACCAGACGCACCTTTTGGCCCACAAGATCGGAAAACCACGTGGCGGCATCGTCCCCCGAATCCAGCACCGACACCGGGTTGCCATGCACGAAGGCGGTACGGGCAACGCGATTTTCATCCAGATTGGGGTTGGCAACCTGAAGATGATGCGCGCTGATGAAATGCGCGGCGCTTTCCGTGAACACATCCTGAAGGCTGGGTATAAGATGGGTATGGACCTGCGCCAGTTTTTCGCCGCCGGGTTCGCGCTGGGTGAAATGATGCAGGGCTTTTTCCCCCTCGGCCCAGACCAGCATCCAGTTGCGGTCGTCGCGCAGACCGCGATTGGTCAGCGCGATTTCGGCATGCTTTTGCGCCGCACCTGATTTCAGGGGGTAGGTATAAATCTCAGAAACATGCGCCATGGGGTGCTCCGTTGCCTTATGGATATTATGGCGTAGCGGAGCGCGCCTATTTCTGTCAAATTTTCGGGGTGGCGGAAGGTGGCGCCAGTTGCGCCGCCGGGGCCCCGGCAGCCTGATATTTTTTGGCTTCAAGCAGGGCAGCGCGCAGCAGCAAGGCCCGGCGGCCCGACCAAACGGCCGTTCCCAGCAAGCCCATGAGCAGCGCGATTTCGCCCGAATATTGCGAAAAAACCTCACGTCCGCCCACAAGCATCGCCGCCGCAGCCGTGCCGATCGCGTTGGAAGTGTGGAACCGTCGACCCTCTTTCAAATATCTCATCACGAAATCGGTGCCCGGTACCTCGTCCGGGAAGCTCACATTCGTTTGAGAATCACGAATTGCCGTGTAACGGCGATGGTTTTTAAACGCGACCATCAGAAAGAAGCCCGACAAATAGGCTATTGAGAGCGTTTCCGGTCTAAGCTGGTACAAGCCCTGCAAAAATCCATCCAACCCGTTTGATATCTGCCAGTCCGCAATGCCCGAGACCACCGCGACGGCGAATGCCTCCCCCGCTTTCAGGCGGTAATACATCGCGCGGGGGCTGGAGAGGATGTTGAATTTCGCCTTCATGCCTTACGCTGCCGCCTTGTTGCCGGAAAGTTTGCCGCAGGCGCGGATGATGCGGGTGCAGGCCTCGCGCAGCGCCTCGGTCGAGGTGGCGTAGGAAATGCGGAAATGCGGCGACAGGCCAAAGGCCGATCCCTGCACGGCGGCGACCCCTTCCTCCTCCAGCAGATAGGTAACGAAATCGTCATCGGATTTGATCGTCTTGCCCCCCGGCGTCGTCTTGCCGATACAGCCCGCGCAGGACGGATAGACATAGAACGCGCCTTCGGGTTTGTGGCAGGTGATGCCATCGGCCCGGTTGAGCATCTCGACCACCAGGTCGCGGCGTTCGCGGAAGACGGCGTTGCGTTCCTTAAGGAAGCCCAGATCGCCGTTCAGCGCCGCCACCGCCGCCGCCTGCGAGATCGAGGACGGGTTGGACGTCGAATGCGACTGGACACTGGCCATCGCCTTGATCAGTTCCTTCGGGCCCGCGGCATAGCCGATGCGCCAGCCGGTCATCGCGAAGGCCTTGGATACGCCGTTCACCGTCAGCGTGCGGTCGTAAAGTTTCGGTTCGACCTGTGCCACGGTCGTAAATTCGAACCCGTCATAGACCAGATGTTCGTACATGTCGTCGGTCATCACCCAGACATGCGGGTGTTTGAGCAGCACATCCGTCAACGCCTTGAGCTCGGCCTTCGTGTAGGCCGCGCCGGTGGGGTTAGACGGAGAATTGAGGATCAGCCATTTGGTTTTGGGCGTGATCGCCTTTTCAAGGTCGGCAGGCTGTAATTTGAATTGGCGGCCGGCGGCGCATTCGACGAAAACCGGCGTGCCTTCGGCCATCAACACCATATCGGGATAGCTGACCCAATAGGGCGCGGGGATAATCACTTCGTCCCCCGGATTGAGAGAGGCCATCAACGCGTTGAACAGCACCTGTTTGCCGCCGGTGCCGACGCTGACCTGCGCGGGTTCGTATTTCAGGCCGTTTTCACGTTCGAATTTGGCGCAGATCGCCTTTTTCAGTTCGGGCGTACCATCGACGGCGGTGTATTTGGTCTTGCCCTGTTCGATCGCGGCAATGCCCGCCGCCTTGATATGGTCCGGCGTATCGAAATCCGGCTCGCCCGCGCCCAGCCCGATGACGTCGCGACCCGCCGCCTTGAGTTCCGCCGCCTTGGTGGTCACGGCGATGGTGGGCGAGGGTTTGATGCGGCCGAGACGGTTGGCGACGATCGACATGACGGGCGACATTGCGGGGGCTCCCTTGGGGTGAAATTCCTGAAACGCGCCGGTTTTACGCCTGCGCACCACGGGGCGCAAGTTCAAATAGCCTAGTCGCCGGCGTTTTGCGCACACATGAAAAAGCCCGCCTGAACAGGCGGGCCATTTCCCAAGGATAATACCGGGGTTCCGGTGCGATCAGGCCGCGATGGAGTCGTTCGCCTTTTTCATGGCGGCGGACATTTGCTTGTTCAGCGGCTCGAAGGCGTCCATCATCATTTTTACAGACATTTCAGACATTTGCGCGGTTGCGTTCATAGCATCCTCGAAGGATTCCTGCGCGATACGGTTCTGCGCTTCCGCGAATTCGTTGATGGTCTTGCACGCCATCAGGGATTTCCAGACATTGGCGTTTTTCTCGCCGCAGGACTGGGCGCGCGACATGCAGGCCTTCATCATCTCTTCGACCCCTTTGGCGAAGATCGACCCGCTTTTCATGATGGCGTCGGTGGATTCTTTGCCCATCGACATCATATCCTCCACCTGTTTCATGCCGGACTCGGCAAATTTGTCCATGGAGTAGGCGTTATTCTTCATTTGCGCTTTCATTTTGAACACTCCTTAAAAG
Organism: Rhodospirillales bacterium; assembly: GCA_023898805.1. Classification (NCBI taxonomy): domain Bacteria; kingdom Pseudomonadati; phylum Pseudomonadota; class Alphaproteobacteria; order Rhodospirillales; species Rhodospirillales bacterium. The sequence continues at coordinate 1,671,693 of CP060260.1, read as the reverse complement.
TAAGCACGCGTTGTTCCAACCCAGTCTTTATTTGCAACCAAGGTGGGCAACGGCGCTGGAGAGGTTCAAGTCTTCAGCGCCGTTGAGATTATTTTTTCTTGGCTTTTTTAGCCGGTTTTTTAGCGACTTTTTTCGCGGCTTTTTTAGCGGGCTTCTTAGCCACTTTTTTAGCCGGTTTCTTCGCGACTTTTTTAGCGGGCTTTTTGGCCGCTTTTTTAGCCGGTTTCTTCGCGGCTTTTTTAGCAGGCTTTTTGGCCGCTTTTTTAGCCGCAGGCTTTTTAGCCGCTTTTTTGGCCGGCTTCTTCTTAGCAGCCGGTTTTTTCTTAGCCGGCTTGGCCGCAGCCGCCGGTTTCATACCTTCCAGTGCCTGAAGAGACACGGTCTGGATGAGATCACTCATGGTTAAACCCCCATTGTTGCAGTGCACAAAATAGGACAAATTCCTATTACAGTCAACAATGATACCTAAATGTGTGATGCTGTCGAGTGGATGTGTAAAAAGATGGACAAGCGGTCGTGAAAATTTTTACACTGGTGGTGGTTAGCATCTTCTTCAAACTCTCAGAAACCAAAGCGCCAGAGGTAAACGTGGAATTAAAAACGCCATCCGTTTCCACGATTGTGCACAAGTCCGCCTTTGCGCGTTTTTTCGTTCTGGCGCTGGCCGTCCTTGCGACTCTGCTTGCCGGATTCGGTGACGCCGACGCCGCCACGAAGAAGAAATCCAGAACCCATCATGTCGCCCCCAAAGCCACGCAAACCAAGCCTTACGCGGCAATCGTCGTCGACGCGCAAACGGGCGAGGTGTTGATGGCGCGGCAGGCCGATTCGATTCGCCACCCCGCATCGCTGACCAAGATGATGACGCTTTACATGCTGTTCGAGGCGATCGACGCGGGGCGCATCCGCATGAACGACCGCATCGTCATTTCGTCGCACGCGGCGTCGATGGCGCCCAGCAAGCTGGGGCTTCCCGCCGGGCAAAGCCTGAACGTCGAGGACGCGATCCAGGCGTTGGTCACCAAATCCGCGAACGACGTGGCGGCGGCCATCGCGGAAAAACTGAGCGGCAACGAAAGCCGGTTTTGCGCCCGCATGTCGCGCAAGGCGCATGATCTGGGCATGTCGCGCACCAGCTTCCACAACGCGTCGGGCCTGCCCGACGACCGGCAGGTGACATCGGCGCGCGACATGGCCAAGCTGGCGATCGCGCTGTTGCGCGACTTCCCGCACTACTATCACTATTTCGGCGTCCGCGATTTCGAGTTCCGCGGCCAGACGCTGGTCAACCACAACCGTCTGCTGGGCGAGTATCCCGGCCTGGACGGCATCAAGACCGGGTATATCAACGATTCCGGTTTCAACCTCGTCGCCTCGGCCAAACAGAACGGGCGGCGGCTGGTCGGCGTGGTGTTCGGCGGCCGCACATGGCGGTCGCGCAACGAGCACATGGTGGCGCTTCTGGACGAAGGCTTCGCCGAGATCCGGCGCCGCGGGCGCAATATTCGCGTCGCATCGGCTCCGGCGGCCATCGCGCCCATCCCCCTGCCCCCGCCGATGATGGACGAGGATACGCGCGGCGTTGAAACCGCGATGATGACCAGCGCCGACGACGAAACCGACAGCGCTGAGGAAGGCCTTGCCACCACGCCGGAAGATTCCGCCCGCGTGGAATCGATGATCGACCGCGTCGCGCAACAGGGCACGGACGATGGCATGGGCGACGGCATGGCTCCGCCGATCCCGTCTCCGCGCCCGGCGGCTTTGGCCGTGTCGCAGACACCGGCCGCGGTCGCGCGTCCCAATCAGGCGGCGGCTGCCGCCGCCGTTGCCGCCCTGCGCAGCACCAATGCCCGCGCCGCCAGCGCACAGCGCGCCCCCGTGGTCATGCAATTACGCATTCCGCGTTCGCAACTGCCCAAAGGCGTTGCGCCCTCGCAAATCGTGTCCAACGGCGGCGCCAGCCGGATTTCCAGCATCCAGCCCGCCAGCGGCGGCGCATGGTCGATACAGGTTGGCGCGTTCCCAAGCCGGGCGATGACCGATCAGGCGCTGCGTACCGCTCAGGCCCGCCTACCCGCCCATTTGCAGCAGCAGGGCCAGCCGGTGATCGTGCCACAGGCAACCGGCGGCGGCGTCATCTTCCGCGCTCGGTTGCAGGGATATGACGAAATCTCGGCCAACGCCGCGTGCGCCCATCTTGGCTCATGCCTTGTCGTCGCGCCCGGTTCGTGACAATTTAGGCCCTTAAGACCAGCGAGGGCCGGATGCTTTCCACCAAACTGAAAAACGCACGCGCGTCACGCGGGAACGTGCTGTTTATGATCCTGATCGCGATCGCGCTGATCGCGGGGCTGACCTATGCGATCACACGCACCGAAAACGGCGGCGATGCCATGTCGCGCGAACGGGCCGACCTGGCGGCGGACCAGTTGGCGGGTTTCGCGCTCAACCTCAAACGCGCGGCGGAAAACATCACGCGGGCCGGATACAGCGAAACGCAGATCAGCTTCGCTTCGGACCAGTTGACGGGGTACGGCACGCCCGACAGCAATCCCCGGGCCGAGGTGTTCAACATCGCGGGCGGCGGGGTTTCGTACATGCCACCGCCCGCCAATGTCAGCGACGGCAGCCAGTGGGAATTCACCGGTTCGACCGCCGCGCCCGGCGTGGGCGACGATGCAACACCGGACCTGATGGTCGTCTTTCCGCACATCTCGGAAGCGGTGTGCCGCGCCTACAACAAAAAGGCCGGATACGACCCGGCGGGCAGCATTCCCACCGACAGTGGCGAATGCGTCTATAACACCGCCAAGCGTTTCGACGGCACGTTCCCGTCATCGGGCGCGAACACCATGGACGCGAACACATTCCGCGTGCCGGCGCCTTTTGCCTGCGTCCAGTGCGGCAACGATTACAACGCGTATTACGTGCTGCTGGAGCGTTGAGGACCGTCCATGAACCTTAACTGGGACAAGCTGCGCATATTCCACGCCGTCGCCGAGGCGGGCAGCTTTACCCGCGCGTGCGAGGTTTTGAACCTTTCGCAATCCGCGATCTCGCGCCAGATCGGCGCGCTGGAGGAACAGCTGGGCGCGCCTTTGTTCCACCGCCACGCGCGCGGGCTTTTGATGACGGAACAGGGCGAGTTGCTGCTTAAGGCGACGAAGGACGTGTTTGAAAAGCTCGCGCTTCTGGAAGGCCGGATATCGGACACGAAATCGGCACCGGAGGGCCCGTTGAAGCTGACCATGCCGGGCTTTATCGGTTCGGCGTGGATGGGGCCGCGCATCGACCGGTTCCGGCGCAAATATCCGAAAATGTGCCTGACGCTCCTGCTCGACAACCGCGTGTTCAACCTGAGCATGCGCGAGGCCGATGCCGCGCTGCGCCTGTACGAACCCGACCAGCCGGATTTGATCAAGCGCAAGCTTGCGACCATCCGCTTTCATTTATGCGCGTCGAAATCCTATCTGGCCGAAAGCGGCACGCCGAAGACCGCCGCGGATTTGCGCAAACACTGGCTGGTCGGCTATCCCGCCGGCGTGCCCATCCCGCACGAGCATACCGACTGGCTGTTCCAGTTGGCGGGGGTGGACAAGGAAACCGCGCCAAAGGTTTTGTTGATGAACGCGATGCAGGCGATCCACAACACCGTGGCCGGGGGATGCGGCATTGGCTGTCTGCCGGACTTCATGATTGGCGATAACCCCAATTTACAAATCATCCTCGACCAATACCCGGCACCGGAAGTGCCGATTTTCTTCGTCTATCCGCAAGAACGGCGCAACAGCACAAAAATTCAGGTTTTGCGCGACTTCCTGATCGACGAAGTGGCGCATTCGGTGCTTTGAAAACCACAAGCGATACATGGGAAATCGCCAGAGGTATGCGTTTTATGCATATCTGCCCTGTATATTATTTTCTAGCTCCTCCCACAACGAAGCATTACACAGACCTCGCCGATGTTTCATCGGCTTTACGTCTCCCAGACGTGAAACCTCCCTGTTCAACTCGCCGGACCGCAAGGTCCGGTTTCTTTTTGGGCCATGTTTTTTGCGGCCAGATACCCCCATTCGCTGCCCAATGACGCAGATTTCGCGGGAAGGACGACAAAGCCGTCCATCGGCGCGGCCAGCACCGTGCCGTCGTCGTGTCGGGCGAAGGTTTCGCCCGCCCGTATCGGGTCCAGATGCCGCCATGCGCGCGCAAGCGCACCGGGTTTGCGCCTGAAAAAGATATGCGCCAGAACCAGATGCGCGGGCGGCGACGGTTTCGTTTCATTCGGTATGTCCGCGGCAAGCGCGAAATGCGCAAGCGCCGCGCGCGCCGCGCGGTATCCGTTTTCAGGCGAAGCCGGGTCGGCATGGCCGCCGCATTCAAAAGTGATCGCGCAGGCGCCGCGGGCGCGCGCGTATTCGGTCGTCCCCATGCCGGCGGTCGCGGCATTGGCGGGGTCCGCCGCGGCTTGTGCTTGCTGCCATCCGGTGATGATCGCCGCCGCGGGCATGGCTCGGGCAAAGCCCATGGTCGCCGCGTCATCGGCCGCGAAAACGAAAGGCGGCCCGCCCGCCGAATACGAATGCAAATCCAGCAGCGCGTAGCATTTTTCCAAGAGCGCGCGCAAAGGGGGGACCAACGCGGCTTCGGCCGTATCGGGATCGTATGCGCCCAGAATACGGTTGAGATTCGCGTCGATGAAACGCAGGTCGCGATCAAGCGCGGCGCGGTTGACGCGCGGGGCGCAGATCAACATGCCGGAATCCAGCGCCACGCGTCCGCCGTCCAAGTCGGCCATCAGCCGTTCCACGGCCATCGCCCCGCAGGGTTCGTTGCCGTGCACCCCGCCCAGAATCAACAGGGTCGGGCCGGGTTTGGCACCCGTGAAGGTCCGGGTTTCGATCATGACGGACCGGGCATGGCGGGTCAGGCCGCGCGCAAGAGATCGTTGATGCCGGTTTTGTCGCGGGTGCGGGAATCGACGGTTTTTACGATCACGCCGCAGGCCAGCGCCGGGCCGCCGTTTGGCGCCGGCAAAGTGCCCGGCACCACCACGGCAAAGGGCGGCACGCGACCCAACGTCACCGCGCCAGTTGCGCGGTCGACGATTTTGGTCGAGGCGGAGATATAGGTGCCCATGGCGATCACCGCGCCCTCGCCGATCTCGACGCCTTCGGCGATTTCGCAACGCGCGCCGATAAAGGCGCGATCGCCGACGATCACCGGGCGCGCCTGCACGGGTTCCAGCACGCCGCCGATTCCAGCACCGCCGGAGACATGGACGTTCCGGCCGATCTGGGCGCAAGACCCGATAGTGGCCCATGTATCGACCATCGTGCCGTCGCCGACATGGGCGCCGATATTGACGAAACACGGCATCAGCACGCAACTGCGTCCGATATAGGCGCCGCGCCGGACGATCGCGCCGGGCACCATGCGAAACCCCGCGTCGTGAAACCGCGCCGCGTCCCAGTTTTCGGTTTTTAGCGGAATTTTGTCGAAGGCCATCGACGCGCCCGCGCCCGGCATGGGCACGGCGCGGTTGGCCCGGAAATAAAGCAGGATCGCGCGGCGCACCCAGTCATTCCCTTCCCACGCCGAACCGGCAAGGCGCACGGCGCGCAGGCTACCGTCATCAAGCGCGGTAATGACCGATTCGACCGCATCGCGCGCAGCGGCGTCCGGCTGCCATTCCGGGCCGCCTGAAAGCATCGCGTCATGGGCGCGTTCGATCGCGTCACGCAGTTGGTGCAGGCTGGTCATTTCCTTCGCTCCGTTCGTCGATAAAGCGCATCAGGGCGCGGGTCGCCGCAGGATCGTCGGCGTAATACAGGCGCAGCGCCCGGCCCGCCACCACCGCCATCGCACGGACGCGGCGCGCCGCATCGCGCACGGCCATGATACGTCCGTTTTCGCCGGTCAGGGCGGCGGCAAAATCGAAATGCGGCGCGGCAGCGGCGATTTTGCGCCTGATCTCGGCAAAGCCCGCATAGGCGCCGGCAGGCCGGGCATAGCCCAGATACAGCTCCAGATCCGTTGCCGGTTCGATGGCGCAGGTCAGGGTCATGCCGCCACCAGACGCGGCGCGTTGGAAGCGCCCCCGGTTGTCGTGCCGTTTGTCGCGCTGGGCGTGAATTCGCGGTTGAAATCGTCCAGAGTCATGGGCCGCAAGGTTACGCGACCGCCCGGCGTGTGGATTTCCTCCAGTATCGTGGGGCGGCCGGTGGCTGCACCTTTAAACCCGCGACGCAGGGCAGAAAGTGCGGTGGTCGGCTGGCGGTCGGTCGGCGTATTCACTTGCGTACTCATTGGGGCCCTTCCATTCATTCGTTGTATGTGCGCTGTGCATTGCTGTGGACCCAGTTTCCACAGACGGGCGCGGGTTTGGAATTTCTTTGTTGTCATTGACGATGCAAAAAATGCATCATAAGCCTCTGGTGCCCGGAAACCGGGCGGTTGTAGAGTGAGGATATGGAGTTCACCGAGATCGAGGATTTTCTGGCTTTGGCGCGCACCGGCAGTTTCCGCCGGGCGGCAGAATTGCGCCATGTGACCCAGCCCGCATTTTCGCGCCGGATCATGGCGATCGAGGACCGGGTGGGCGCGCCTTTGTTCGATCGCAGCGTCACGCCTGTCGACCTGACCCCGGCGGGGCAGCGGTTCCATCTGCATGCCGAACAGATCAGCCGGACCATGGCCAAGGCGGTGGAAGACACGCGCAGCGCGTCCTCGGCGCTGGCCAACCCGATCCGCATCGTGATCTCGCACACGCTGGCGGTGTCGTTCTTTCCGATGTGGTGGAAGGGGTGCGTGCGCGCCTTGCCGGATTTAAGCGTGCGGTTGACCGGGCAGCGGATCGAGCAATGCGTCGCCGATCTGCGCGAGGGGTTGGCCGATTTCGCCTGTGTCCACGCCGCGCCCAATTTCCTGCCGTTCAACGATACTAGCGGGCTGAAATCCATCCGGCTTGGCGGCGACCGCATCGTGCCGGTCATCGCGCGGCGGCTGATCGGTCAGGATACAGGGTTGCTGGCCTATGCGCCGGGGTCGTTCCTTGGCCGTTGTGTCGAGGGGTTGATCCACGACATGCCCAGCCACCGGCGCAAGCTGGCCACCGTGTTTGAAAGCCCGTCGTCGGAAGTGCTGCGCGCGATGGCGCTGGCGGGTTTCGGCATGGCGTTTTTGCCCGAAAGCCTGATCGAGGACGATCTGCAGGGCGGGTTCCTGATCCCGGCCTTGCCAAAGCGGTATCGGCTCGACCTCGACATCCTGATTATCCGACGGCAGGCGACCTTAAGCGAAAGCGCCGAAAACTTGTGGTCGCACCTGATTTCCGCATAAAGTTTTTCAATGGAACTGGTCGTACCCGCATTGCCGTATGTCGAATCGTGCCGCGCCGCGCTGGCCAGGGGCTGGTCGCCCGATAACACACGCCCCGAGGCGGCGCAGGAAGAACTGGCGCGGCTGGACGCCGACCCGGCAGCCTATGCCGCCAGCAAGACCGACATCGAAGCCAAAGGCGCCCCGGTCACCCTTCCCGACGGCAGCACCGTGCCGCGCCTGCCGGGGTACAGCAAATGGATGTGGGACGGGGAATTCTGCGGCAGTATCGGCCTGCGCTGGCAAAAGGGCACCGAGGCGTTGCCGCCGCATTGCCTTGGCCATATCGGGTACAGCGTGGTGCCGTGGAAACAAGGGCGCGGTTACGCCACCAAAGCCCTGTGCCAGATTCTGGCCGAGGCGGCGGCGACGGGCCTGCGCTATGTCGAAATCACGACATCGCCCGAGAACTTCGCCTCGCAAACGGTGATCATCAAGAACGGCGGCAAATTCGTCGAACGCTTCATCGAAGAACCTCAATTCGGGAGCGTAGCCGGCTTGCGTTACCGCATTTCTTTTTAAATCGTTAAAAAGTTTTGCGCGGCATCATCAACAAACACTTACAACTTACTGAAAATTTTATAGAATAAAGGTGTGATAGACAGGTTCGTCACCCTTTTCACCTATGGCGGCGGCATGCGCGGCCTGATCCCCGCGCATCTGATGGCCGCGATCGAGGAGCGCACGGGGCTGGGCATGGCGCAGATGGTCGACCTGTTCACCGGGCCGTCCACCGGCGCGATCCTCAACGCCGCGCTGACCCGCCCGCACCGCCGACGTCCGAGCGAGCCGCAATACAAGGCGCGGCACATGATCCGGTTTTACGAGCGCGAGGGTGAATCGATCTTTCCGCGCGACCGGTTCCGCGAATTGCGCGGGCTTTTGCACGATTTCAACAACCGGACGATGAAAATCTCCACTCTCTCGCGGCTGGTGCGGCATGGGCATTACAATGAACGCAATCTTGCGAACGCGCTTTACGCGCTGTACGGCGACGCCAAGCTGGGGGACAGCGTCACCTCGCTGATCGTGCCGTGTTACAGCCTTGGCGGTGAAAACGCTCCAGACGACCCAAGCGCACACGCCGTGGCCGAAACCGGCGCGGCGCTGCACGCCGGCGCGGCGGTATGGCTTAAACACATCCGCGCGCCCGCATTCAACCCCGCCGGGCACAAGCCATACGACGTCACGCTGTATGACGCGGTCATGGCATCGGCGGCGGCGCCGACCTATTTCCCGTGCCACGATTTTTCCGCCTACGACCCCAATGACGGGTCATGGCGAGCGATTCACGCCATCGACGGGTCGATTTTCGACAACCCTTGTATTTCCTGGCACGGCGCGATCAAGCAGCACGTCCCACCGGAAAGCCAGCCGGTGATGATCTGCCTTGGCACCGGCATCACCAACCGTCCGATCCACAAGGACGAATGGAACCGGTTCGGCTCGCTGGGCGTCGTCGATCCCGCCAACCACCTGCCCTTGATCAACATCTTTTTCCACGCGTCGGAAAGCGCGCTGATGGACGGGTTCGGGCGCGACATGGGGCGCAACCTGTATCTTTTCAACGGGTCGCTGGTCGCGCATGCGGGCATGAACGAACTGCCCAGCATGGACATAGACGACGCCACACCCGAAAACATGACGCGGCTGGCGCGCTTTGCGCAAATCCTGATCGAGGACAATAAGGCCGCGTTCGAGGAAATGTGCCACATTCTGGTTTCCAACCGCGACCGGCGGCAGGCGCAAAAAACCGAGCAGACCGACATCATCAAATCCATCCGGCGCAAGGTGCGCGCCCTGCGCGGCAAACCGGCCGAATAATTCACATACCCATAGCATGGGCTTTTTTGTTGCGCTGCAGATTGTACGGTGGCCACGAATCCATCCAGACTTCCCCATAAGAATAAAAAGTCACGGACATAAGGATCCGAATGGCGCAGGCGCAGGTTGTTACCGGGATGGTTTTCCCCTCGGCTGGGGTGCGGATCCTTGTCCCGCTTGTCGTTTGCGCATTGATGGAGGAGGCCTCCGGTCTCCCGATGTTCGCCTTAAGCGATTACAATACGGGGATGTCCGCAGGCGGAATCATGTCAACCGCCTTTGCCATGACCAATGCCGATGGCAGCCCGCGTTTCACCGCAAGGCAGGTTCTGGAAGACACGCTTTTGACCAGCGCCGTGATGTTCGCGCGCGATCCGGGGCATGTGATGTTTAACAACGTGCGCCGCGACATTCCGGGCCTGCTGCGCGGCAGCGGCAATTCGCGTCTGGTGCGCCTGATTGCCAACGAGCTTGAGGCGCGTTTTACCCCTTCGCACGATAAGGCACGGTACGATCACGGTATTCTTGGCCAATCCCTGACGCAGCATTTCGGCGATTTGCGCATGCGCGAAACCGCCAAAAGCAATTTCGTGCTGGCACACAACATGGACGATGCGCGTCCATCGGTGTTCGGCCATATCGATGAAGCGGCATTTCCCGGCGAAGGGCTTGATCTGTGCTTCGCCGCCGAACACGAAGCGCAGGACGACGGGCGGCTGTCCCTGCACGGGGGGGCGCGCATCACCAGCGCGCTCAAGGCCGCGACCGCGATGCCCGGCGTCATCGGGTATTACAAGGTGCCGTCGGTCGAACGGCATTTCATGGATACCGGGTCGTTCGGGTATCCGACCCTGGCCCTGCTGGCGCAGGACATGCACACGCGCGCCGAAAACCGTGCAGCAAGATTGAAAACGGAACCCGCGGGCAGATGGCCGCGGATCAAAGGCCTGAACGCCACCTTCGGCAAACGCGCAAAACCACCCGAAACCGTCACCCGCCTGATCATGCTGGGCATCGGGGACGAAAAACGCATGGGTTTTGATCGCAGCGGCATGGGTGGCGTGGTGTCCGAGGCCGGCACCATCGTGCGCGCGGCCGCCGACATGACCAAGGCGCCATCCCTGATCGGATTGCGCAACCGATTCAACCGCCCGTCCATGGCGGCAACCGGCATGCCCGCCCTGCGCAGCATCGATACGCCAATCGTGGATGAGGCGGGGCGCCCTTTTGCAGGCGGCCCTTCGCCCGACATCACCGACGGACGCCCGGAAAATCTGGAGCGGCTGTTGACCTTCGGCGTCAGGCTTGCCGCCGCCAACGGTGCGATGCTGGCCGATGAATTGCAATTGCGCGCGCAAACACTAGCCACGCGCGGCACGATTTCAACCGCGCAGGCAAAGGATGCCGTGCTGCGGGCAGAAATCCTGCGCCAACCCGGCGGGACCGAGGCGCTGTGCGATCAATTCCTGACGTCGATGCGGGATGTCGGCCGTTTTATAATCGAACGCACCCCAACGCCCAAAGCTGTGCCCGAAGCTTCGCGCGGACGGTTGGCCGGTTGGCTTCCCACCTTGCGGCGCGCCACGCCACAAGAAGCCGCGCCGACACCCGCAAGCGCCTGACCCTAGTCCTGATCTTCGGGGAAGCCGAAATCGTCGAGCGGGACGGACCCGTCCACGTAATAATCCCAACGTTCAACCAGCGCCTTCAACTGCCTGTCGATTTCACGAAGGCGGGCCTGTGCCTGTTGCTGTTTCAGGGTTGCGACCATGCCCGTAACCGTGGATTCGATCGCATAACCCGCCGCAGCCATGATGTAGATGATGATCACCGTCTTGGGCTGCATGATGATGCCGACCGCGGCGTCGAGCGAATTGGGCTGGGTCCCCATCCAGAGTTCGAGCAGGAAGGGCAGGCAACCCGCGAAATTCATCATACCGACTGAAATGGCACGGCTTTTCTGGCGCGATTTGTCGACCAGATTGGCGGCCAGGGTCGGCATCATCCCGGCGACCAGAATGATCGTCGACGCAGCGAACAGCACCGCGCAGGTCAACCCCACCACGGTCAGAAAATGTTTACGCCAGCCAAGTCCGCCGCTCATAGGATGCGTGCCCCGTTCAAATACATGACGATGATGCCGAACATCAAAAGCGCGGCGACAACGCCGGCGATCACCACCGACATTTCGCGCCCTTCGCGCCGACCATAGAATTTTTCCTTCACATGCATCCTGAGATTATCGCGTTCGGCCACCAGCGCCTTGTGCATCATCATTGCGCGCCGGAAATTACCCAGATCGTTACGCAGCAATTCGGCATCGTCGAGTATGGACAGCAGGCGCGGCAGATCACCCCGATCACGCGCATCCGCGACCTTGCGGCGCAGTTCACGACGGGTATCGCGGTCGTGGAAACGCTCGAAGACCGGCTCGACGAAATCCGTCATCCATTGAGTCAGGTTTTTCAGATTGGGAATGCGGTAATAACGCTGGATCGCGGCCAGACATTGCAGCGTGCCCAACGCATAGCGATAGGGTTCGTTTGATTGCAGCTCAAAAAGATAGGGTTCGGCGACCTTGCGGTCCTTGACGCACAGGAAGGCGATGGAATGCCGATCCATCAGGCGCTGGGGGCGATTTGCCTCGTCCGTCGCGATGGTTTCGCACGCCGCCACGAACTCCTCGGGCGTGCGGGCGTAATATCGGCACACCACCGGCGAAAGGCAATGCACGTCGGGATTGAGGAAATAAAGCACGCGTTCAAGGCCGAAACCCATGCCCGGCTGTTTGACGTAGTTGCGCGCGGCATCAAAGCGGCTGACGAAGTTCGCCATGTCGTAATTAAGATCGGTCAGCGTCGTCATCCAGAAGGAGAGCAGCGAGCCAGAAAAAATATCGGCATAGGTTGCAAGGTCCCTGTTGGAGACGAACGCCTCGGCCAGCGCGGTCGCGATCCCTTCGCCGGTCATCGAAAGATTTTTGTAACGGATCGGCCCGTCCGGATCGAGGGCGATGGCCACGCGCGAGATCAGCCGATCGCCATAGGCGGCGTTGCGCCCCTGATCCTCGGCAGAGCGCATGGCATTTTCAAAACGCGCAAGCATCTGTTCGTCGTCCAGCGAACGGTTGATCCACTGATAAAGCTCGCCGCTTTCGATCAGGGTCATCGCCTCGGCCTGACGGGTGAACATGTCGCGGGCCAGCGCCGCCGGATAGGAATAGCTTTTACCGCCGAATTCCAGCGGGCGCGCGGCGCGCAGTTTCTTGCTGGCCTGTTTTGGGCTGAGCCTGCGTCCGTCCAGCCAGGTCAGCACCTCGTCCAGCGTCCATCGCTGGTGGCGGTCGTCGTATAACAGGCCGCGCAGCAGCTCCAGAATCGCGCCGGTGAAATGGTCGTCGGTGCCCAGAAGCGTGGCATAGGTGCCGTACTGCATCTTGTTCTGGGTGATCTCGGCGTCCGATCGCCCCTTCATTGGGTCCTTGGAGCGCAGCATCATCGCCAGCGTCACGCCCAGAGAATACAGATCGTCCTGATTGGACCCAAGGCCGCGGCCCGTGGGCTGGGCCAGCGCGCGGTCGATAGGTTCGTAGATCGCGGGTTGAGCCATGGAAGGCGGAAGACTCAACCCCTCGCCCAGCGTGACGCGATCGTAATTCTCCTTGCCGCCGTCGAACAGGTTGCTCGCACGGATGCCGCCATGGACGATGTCGTTGTCGCGCAGGTCCTTGAGCACGGCGATCAGGGGCCGCACGAATTTCTCCATCACGCGCTCGGATTTGATGCCGAGAGCCAGATTCTGGTCGTTTTCGACAAGCGGCTTGCCCAGCGTGTTTTCAAAAATAAACACGAAGCGGTTTATGCCCTGTTCCGGTATCCGACCGATGCCGGAGCCGATCAGGCGCAGCAGGCCCGGATTGTCGATCGCGGCATAGGCAGGCCCCACCCGGTTGCGCGGGGTGAATTGCGGTTCGCAGACATAGGCGATGTAATCGCGCGCATCAGCCCCCAGCGCCTTTGCGGCATAGGCGTTGACATAGGGGTTGGAATAGGGCGCAAGGCGGCGGCCGGTGTCGATTTCAATGGCGTCGTTGAAGACCATCGGGCCGCGCAGCACGCTGGGCTTGAAGCCACGCAGGCCGACATCGCCCGTGGCTTCGGTATTCCCTTCGATCATGCTGGCCGAAGCCTGATCCTTAGCCATAACCCCGTACTTTCGATTCAGACATTGAATTGTAAGGGAAAAAAGCGCCGGAGGATACAGGGCGGATATGGGGCCAGAGCGTTTCCTTTTTTAGATTGGCGTAACGTTCACGCGTCATGCCCCGACTTGTTCGAGCAAATGACTAGGGTCATTCCTTACCATGGATTATCCGCATGCGCGGGTAATGACGGTTTTTGTCGTGACTTAGCTTGATCGCAGATTCCTTTTTTTCGCAAAATATGCGATGATCGGGGTCTTATGACGATGGATTATGCCGACCACAAGGTTTCCGAAGCCCTGCGTCTTGCCGGGGGCAACGCCGCCAAGGCGCGGCGCCAGATTCAGGCCTGGTTTTACGAGGATGTGAAACTGCTGCTTGAACTGACCCGGCCGCACTGGGCAGGTATCGTCGCGCACGCGGTCGACCGCGCCGCCGCGCGCGCCGAACGGGGCGAGGACACATCCCCGCAAGCCGCCAAAAAGGCCGCGCGCGGCAAGGGAGAAAGCAGTTTCGGCAAAGAAATGCTGCGCAGTTTCGTTTCCGAAAAGGCCGCGCGTTTCGGGCACGAAGCCGGGAGCGCCCCGGTGCGCAGCAAGACCGCCAGCCAGGCGCATGTCGACACCATCCATCTGCTGGCCGCCAAGGCGAAGCAGAAACCCAAGCGCAAATCCTGATTTACGGTTTTGAACCTATAGCGGGGTAAACCCCGTCCGGCGTGTTACCACCGCCGGGTGGACCAGCTGATCCATCGCCCAATACATGGTTTTGCGGGCTGGATATTCCAAACCCATAGGAAACAGGACATAATCCACATCAAGCGTATTGATCATCGCCTGCGCCTGCACCGCCACACGCTGAAAATGGCAGGAAACTTCCAGCACGGGATGGCGCGGCGCCACCACAATCTCTGCCGCGCTTTCAACCAGCGTTTCCAACCTTGCAATATCCCTGCCCGCGCGCACGCCCCCCTGCCTGCGCGTAAAATAGGACTCCAGCCCGTGTTGCTTGATTCTGCGTCTCCCGAAACTGCGGAACAAGCCGAAGGAATCCGCCTGATACGCCGCATCACGATCGGAAACGGCGCCTGCATTTCGTCGCGCGGAAACAACCCGCCAAGAAAACGGCTCTGCCGCCATTGGCCTCCCCCACTTAATCCGTATTGATTGAATATCGCGCGGATCCCCTGATCGAGATGGGCGCGCAGCATCAATATGTCGGCAAGATCGGGGTTGTGCGCGATGCGGTTTTGCGCCTTTCTTCGCCGCTGCGGCAAATCACCGGCTGCACCTTTCCATACGCGCGGGATTTCGGGTTTCGCTTCCTCGACCAGCGCGGGCAGGCTGCGCGCGTACCAGCCACGCATATGCGGATTGTCCAAAAGGCCCATGCGGATCCGGCCCAGCGCCGCCCGTCCATCCGAATCGCCAAGGCCGCCGAAATCGCCATCCTCGCTAACCGCACGCAAAAGCGCCAGCGCCGGGCCGGATTGCATGTCCGTCACGTCATCGACACGCAATTCGCGGGCACGCCTGGTGTAATCGGGTGCAATTCTAGCCGGTGCGGGCCGTTTCTTTTCTTTGCGCCGTGGGTAGGTCATAATTTCTATGTTATGTTTTTTAACAGGCTTACTTATGATTCCGGTAAAAGGCAAATTTTCATAGATACATGACCCTCGACCCCGTCATTTCCGATTTCCTTGCGCGCGCCGGGTGGCCGGATCCGGCGATTGTGCCGATCACGCCAGACTGGTCGCCGCGGCATTTTTGGCGGCTTGCGCGCGCCGACGGCGCGCGGGCGGTGCTGATCCATGCGCCGATGGCCGTGCCCGGTCATTCTTTGGATGATTTCGCGCGGCTTGCGCAGGTTTTGCGCGGCGGGGGGTTGAGCGCACCGGCGATTTTCGCGCAAGAGCCCGGTTTGCTGCTGGTCGAGGATTTCGGGGACACGCCCATTGATACGCCCGCGATCGAGGGCGAAGGTTATGCGACGGCGATCGACGCGCTGGCGGTATTGCGCGTGCTGCCTACCGACGGGCTGGTCGCGTATCGCGACGGGTATATCTATAAAAAACTGGCGCTGTTTTCGGACGACCCGGCATGGCTGGCCGCGTGGGAAGCGGCAAAGGCCGCGCTGCCCCCCTGCCCGTCCGTGTTCGCGCATATGGATTACAAGGCGGGAAACCTGCATTGGCTGGCCGCGCGCGCGGATGTGGCGCGCGTGGGCATTCTTGATTTTCAGGCGGCGCAATGCGCGCCCTTTACCTATGACGTCGTGAATCTGCTGGAGGATGCGCGGCGAAATCTGGACCCCGCGTTCAAGGCACAAATGAAGCAGCGGTTTTACGATGCGCTGCCCGACGACTGGAAGCCTTTGTTCGACGCGTGGTATGTGTTCATGGCGGCGCAGTTCCACGCGCGGGTGCTGGGACAGGTGCGCGGACAGGCGAATGCCGCGCCCGATATCGTCCCGCGCCTTGAGCATTATCTGGCGGCGGAATTACGTCATGGGGCGCTTGCCCCCATCAGGCCGTTTTTTGACGCCTTGTTACGCGGCTGACACCGCAAAGTCCTGACTTTCCGTCTTCCGCAAGTTTGGCGCCTTTATGCGCCCTTCGCGGATTCCAGCCTTGCGGTCAGCGCCTCGATCATCTGGGTCAGCTTCATGATCTCCTGCTCGCGCATCAGGTCGATTTTCTGGTGCAGCAGCTCGATTTCCAGTTCCGCCTTCAGATTGACGTCGTAATCCTTTTCGGCCTTGCGGCGGTCGATGTCGGCCTGACGGTTTTGCGACATCATGATGATCGGCGCGGTATAGGCCGCCTGAAAGGACAGCATCAGGTTGAGCAGGATGAACGGGTACGGGTCCCACGCCTTCATCCAACCTGTCACGTTCAGGATCAGCCAGAACACCAAAAGCACGCTTTGAATGATGATGAAGCGCCAAGATCCCACGGTCGCGGCGACGACGTCGGACACCCGTTCGCCCAGCGTATGGCCGCTGCGCGGCACATGGCGCTTGGCCGGGTCCTTGTGGCGCAGAACACGCAGGATCTTGCGGTCCTCGGACGTGAAATAATCATGATTCTGGGTTTCCGGTGCGGGCTGTTCGGTCGCTTGGGCGTCGGTCATGGCGGGCCTCCTTGGGTGGGAGAAGCTAAGCACCAAGGAAAAACCGGAACAAGAGGCATAAAAGGGTTGCGCCGCGCGCCTTAACCCCCTATCACGTTCTCTTCAGGACCCACCAGACCGCAGGACCTGAAAGCCATGCCAAAACGGACCGATATCAAATCCATCGCCATCATCGGCGCGGGACCCATCGTTATCGGCCAAGCCTGCGAATTCGACTATTCCGGCACGCAGGCATGCAAGGCCCTGAAGGACGAGGGTTACCGCATCATCCTGATCAATTCCAACCCGGCCACGATCATGACCGATCCGGGGCTGGCCGACGCCACGTATATCGAGCCGATCACGCCCGGCATCGTCGCGCGCATCCTTGAAATCGAGAAGCCGGACGCGCTTTTGCCCACCATGGGCGGACAAACGGCGCTGAACACCGCGCTGGCGCTGGCCGACGACGGCACGCTGGACAAACTCGGCATCGAGCTGATCGGCGCCAACCGCGAGGCCATCAGGAAGGCCGAAGACCGGCTTTTGTTCCGCGAATGCATGGACGCGCTGGGCCTGCAATCGCCCAAATCACGCATCGCGCGCTCGCTGGCCGAAGGCATGGACGCGCTGGAATATGTGGGCCTGCCCACCATCATCCGCCCGTCCTTTACCCTTGGCGGCACCGGCGGCGGCATCGCCTATAACCGCCAGCAATTCGAGCAGATTTTACGCGAGGGGCTGGACGCCAGCCCGGTCCATGAGGTGCTGGTCGAGGAATCGGTCCTTGGCTGGAAGGAATACGAGATGGAGGTCGTGCGCGACAAACACGACAACTGCATCATCGTGTGTTCCATCGAAAACGTCGATCCGATGGGCGTGCATACCGGCGATTCCATCACCGTCGCCCCGGCGCTTACGCTGACCGACAAGGAATACCAGATCATGCGCGATGCCAGCATCAAGGTGCTGCGCGGCATCGGCGTCGAAACCGGCGGGTCGAACGTGCAATTCGGCGTCAACCCCGCCGACGGGCGCATGGTGGTCATCGAAATGAACCCGCGCGTTTCGCGTTCGTCGGCCCTTGCATCCAAAGCCACGGGGTTCCCGATCGCCAAGATCGCGGCGAAGCTGGCGGTGGGATACACGCTTGACGAGTTGGGCAACGATATCACCGGCGGCAAGATCCCCGCGTCTTTCGAGCCGACCATCGATTACGTCGTCACCAAAATCCCACGTTTCGCGTTCGAGAAATTCAAGGGCACCGACAACCGCCTGACCACCGCGATGAAATCGGTGGGCGAAGCGATGGCGATGGGCCGCAGTTTCGAGGAGTCGATGCAAAAGGCGCTGCGCTCGCTTGAGGTCAATCTGAGCGGCTTTGACGAAATGCGCATTCCCGGCATCGCCGAAGGCGTCACGCCGGATGCCGACCAGATCCGCGCGCATCTTTCCAAACCCACGCCGCAGCGCATCTTGTACGTCGCGCAGGCGATGCGCCACGGCATGTCGGTCGCCGACATTCATGCCGTTACCAAAATCGATCCGTGGTTCCTTGAACGCATCAAGCGCATCGTCGAGATGGAGGGCGCGGTCAAGGCCAACGGGTTGCCCAAGGACGCCGAAAACTGGTCGCGCCTGAAAGTCGCCGGTTTTTCCGATGCGCGATTGGCAAAACTGACCGGCGCGCAGGAGGATTCGGTGCGCCGCGCGCGGCACAAGCACGGCGTGCGGCCCGTGTACAAGCGGGTCGATTCCTGCGCCGCCGAAATCCCGTCGGTCACGCCATATATGTATGGCTGTTATGAATCTTACCTTAACGGCGTGCCGCAATCCGAAATCACACCGACCGACAAGGAAAAGATCGTCATCCTTGGCGGCGGCCCCAACCGGATCGGACAAGGGATCGAATTCGATTATTGCTGCGTCCATGCCGCCTATGCCCTGAAAGAGGCGGGGTACGAAACGATCATGGTCAACTGCAACCCGGAAACGGTTTCGACCGATTACGATACATCCGACCGGCTTTATTTCGAGCCGCTGACGCAGGAAGACGTCATCGAGCTGATCACCGCCGAAAACGAGGCGGGCGCACCGATCAAGGGCGTGATCGTGCAACTGGGCGGGCAGACGCCACTGAAACTCGCGAACTTCCTTAAAGACCAGAAAATTCCAATTCTGGGCACCGATCCGGACGCGATCGATCTGGCCGAGGATCGCGACCGGTTCAAGAAGCTGATCGACAAGCTGAAACTCCTGCAACCACCCGCCGACACCGCGACCTCGGTCGAAGGTGCGGTCAAGGCCGCGAACGCGCTGGGTTATCCGCTGGTGGTGCGTCCGTCCTATGTGCTGGGCGGGCGGGCGATGATGATCGTCACCAATCAGGACGAGCTGGAAGATTACATGAAGAACGCGGTGCATGTGTCGGGCAAAAACCCGGTGCTGATCGACACCTATCTTCAAAACGCCACGGAAGTCGATGTCGACGTGCTGGCCGACGGCGAGGAGAGCTATGTCGCCGGGATCATGGAGCATATCGAGGAAGCGGGCGTGCATTCGGGCGATTCATCCTGCGTGCTGCCGCCGCATTCCCTGCCCTACAAAGTCGTGCGGGAAATCGAGCGCCAGTCGGCGGCGCTGGCCAAGGCGCTGAAGGTCAAAGGCCTGATGAACGTGCAATACGCGGTCAAGAAGAACCCGTCGACCGGCGAACACGACATCTTCATCCTTGAGGTCAACCCGCGCGCCTCGCGCACCGTGCCCTTCGTTGCAAAAGCAACCAACGTGCCGGTCGCCAAGATGGCGGCACGCATCATGGCGGGCGAAAAACTGGCGGCCTTGCGCGCGGAGGGGATGCTTAAAGGGATGCGCGACGACCATGTCGCGGTCAAGGCGCCTGTCTTTCCGTTCTCGCGTTTCCCCGGCGTCGACGTGGTGCTGGGGCCGGAGATGAAATCAACCGGCGAGGTCATGGGCATCGACCGCAACGTCGCGCAAGCCTTCGCGAAATCGCAGCTGGGCGCGTCGATGAAGCTGCCCAAGACCGGCACGGTGTTTTTATCGGTGCATGGCGGGGACAAGGACGCGCTGGTGCCACTGGCGCGCGACCTGCTGGAAATGGGGTTCAAGCTGATCGCGACGGGCGGCACGGCGACCCATCTGGCGCAGGCCGGCATTGACGTCACCCGCGTCAACAAGCTTTCGGAAGGGCAGCCGCATATCGTGGATTCGATCATCAACGGCGACGTCGATCTGATCATCAATACCACGCTGACGCGCCAATCCCTGACCGACGGGGTGGAAATCCGCCGCTGCGGACTGATGCACAAGGTGCCGTATTACACCAATATGGCAGCGGCCACGGCAGCGGTTCAGGCGATACGATCGATCCGGGCGCGGGACTTCCATATCGCGCCGATCCAGTCGTATTTCGAAACACAGGCGGCCTGACGCCGGATCGTGTATAATTTAGCGATGCGATTTTTCCTTTCGCTTGTGCTTTGTCTGGTCGCAGCTTCCGCCCTCGCGCAGGAGCTGAGCGCCGCCAAGCTGGGCACACCGGATGCACGGCCGAACGACAATGCGGCATTGATCCGCGCGGCCCTGGACGGGCCGCCAGACGTGTTGGTATCACCCGCCACGCGCGCGGCGCGGACGCAGGCGCGCGAAGCCCTGCGAATGACCCTTTCGGCACAGGCAACGGCGGCGGACAATCTTGCCATTTGCGACCGGCACGCGGATGTCGCGGCCATTTATCAGGCCCTGCCCGCCGATGCCGGCGCGGCGGAGCGCGGGGCGCTGGCCGACATGCTTTTGACCACCGGCAACGCGCCCGAGGGGATGCGTACGGAAATCCTGCTGGATATTACCGCCGCGCCGCGCGGCGACATCACCGCGCCCGCATTCGACGCCGTGCTGGCGTCCACCATATTGCAACTGGCCGAGCGGCACGCGGACGCCGCACATATTCTGCCCCGGTTGATGCAGGGTTCGCTGACATGGCCTTACGGGCGCCAATCGCTTGAGGCAGCAGGCGAGGCGATGTCCAGTCTTCTGGGCGACTTGCCGAAGGACACGGCGCAAGATCAGGTCCGCGCGTTCGTCGCGTGGCGCGAGAAGGTGGCGGCACGGTTTGCGGATACGCCGGATAAGGCCGATCTGGCCGCGCTGATCGCGCGGTACGACCAGATCGCCTGTCTGTACCCGCCCGAGGGCGGCTGGCTGGCCGCGCATGGATGGTCGTACCCCCTCTCCGGCGGCGGGACCGTTCATTGCGGGGCGCTTTAGGACCGGCGCGGTTTAGATTTTTCCAGCTTGCGGTTGCGCCCGCCGATATGCTTGGATTTCCTGTTATTATAAAAAAACAGGGAGAGTTTCCATGAATCGCCGCCTCATGGCCGGTCTGGCTGCCGCCGCCTTTACCTTGGCCACAGGGCCCGTTTTCGCACAGGAGGCTACGCCGGACACTCAACCCGGCGCGGGCGCCAAATCCATACCTTACGCGCTTACACAGCAGGAGAACGCGCTAGGTTTAAGGGCGTATGTAAAAAATGACCGACTGATCATCGTATACAACAACATTTCAGGCTCATGCCTGCCCAGCGGTCAGGAGCAGATTGTCGGCAACCTGCAGATTCAGGTCGACGTCGGCGATCCCGTAAACCCAAAACTCGATGCGAATGGGCGTAATCGTTATTTTCAACTAACAGACGACTATATCAGAAAAGTCATGAGCGAAATCGCCAAGACGCCCAATATTCAAGGGGCGATTGCGAACGCCCCGGTCACCGTGGCCTTCATGCAAAGAATGATTCATTTTTCACAAGGCCTGGGTGCCGCCATGAATCTGCAAGGCGGGATGTTCGAGATGTCCGCCCCGATGCCGATCTTCGTGGCGCCCGGTTGCAACAAACTCACGTCTGCCGAAATCGCGCGGGCTTTCGAAGAATTCGTTGCGCGCGCACGTGGAAAAACCCAGGAACCCAGCGCACCGCGCGCCCTTTGAACGCGCCATTTGACAACCCCCGCGCGGGCGGTCTAAATTGAATTGTCCCGCCCGCGAGGCGGGATTTTTCTATTCTTCAAGGAAGGCGTTTTCATGAGCATGGACAAAGTTCCCATGACCGTGCGCGGGCACGCATTGCTGACCGCAGAACTCAAGGACCTGAAAGGCAACCAGCGCCCCGCGATCATCGAGGCGATCGCCGAGGCGCGCGCGCATGGCGACCTGTCGGAAAACGCCGAATATCAGTACGCCAAGGAACAGCAAAGCTTTATCGAAGGCCGAATCGACGAGTTGGAAGCCGTGCTGAGCCGTGCCGATATCATCGACCCCGCCAAGTTATCCGGCGACAAGGTCATGTTCGGCGCGACGCTGACTTTGGCGGATGACGACGACAAAAAGGTCGCCTACCAGAT
Source organism: Rhodospirillales bacterium (assembly GCA_023898805.1). Taxonomy (NCBI): domain Bacteria; kingdom Pseudomonadati; phylum Pseudomonadota; class Alphaproteobacteria; order Rhodospirillales; species Rhodospirillales bacterium. The sequence continues at coordinate 1,649,757 of CP060260.1, read as the reverse complement.
CGTGGGCGAACACGAAAGCGATATCAAATCCGGCAAGCTGGCCATCGCCGCACCCCTGGCCCGCGCGCTGATCGGAAAAAAACCGGGCGACGTGGTCGAGGTCGCAACGCCCAAGGGCGCGCAGTCATACGAAGTCCTGAAAATCGAATATAAGTAACAAAGCAGGGCAAAACTTGCGATTCCGGGGGCAGGTTGGCTAAAACGGTCGAACCATGCTCACGGACGCAACGCCCGATCCCGACCAATTTTTGGAAATACCGGTCACCATGCCGGGATCCGAAGACGTGCCCGGCTGGTACGCGCTGGAAACGTTTCTGCGCGGGCCTTTGGGGATCAGCGGCGATATCGGCATCGAGACATTCCGCAAATTCTACAACCACTACCTTAAACGTTTCCCGCTGCATTATTTTACCGGCAAAACCGTTCCGGGGCTTGATTTCGCGGTCTATCTGCCCGCCAGCGCGCGGTGGCGCGGCATCAACAAACCGCATTACCTTGTGCTGATCAAGCCGGAGGGCGGCGATCTTTCGATATTCTACAGCCGCATTCCGCTGCATGTGCGCAGCCGGCTGAATTTTTATAATCTTACAAAACGCTGGCTTGACGAAGGTCTGAAGCGATCGAATTACCTGCACGACGTACGCGAGATCCTGCGCATCTGCCAGCGACCCGATGAATTGTTCCGGATGCGTACCGCGCGCTATCATGGGTTTTTACGCAAGGCGCGCTGGAAGATCAGAAAAACCCGCGATAAAAGCCAGTTCCGGGAAGAATGGAAATGGACGGAGATCCGAAAATTTCTTGATCTGCGTGATCAAAGATACATTTCCATGGTCGTCGAAAGAATCGTCAACCGACATATTTCGAAGGACGCGCTTGATGCCGCATGGGCGCTGGCGAAAGACCGGAACGTCGCCGCCTATAACTGGCTGACCGCAGGCAACGGGCCGGAGGCACAGCGCAACCGCATCCAGCTTGCTCAAGCGATGCCGTGGCTGGCGCTGGCGTTGAGCGACGAGCGCCTGCGCGATGCCTATCGTCCGCTTGAACCAGTCATCGATTCCGGCGAGAAGCTGATCCCGGCGATGCAGGACCTGTTTTCGCAAGGCGAAAGCGAAGCTGTTTCGGCCGCCGCCATACGCAAGCTGGTGGGGCTGGACATCCCGCCGAACATGCAGGCGTTCGGCTTGCTGCGCCCCGTGATGGGCGGTATCAGCCGGCATTTGCCGTCGTTTTTTCCCGACCCCGCGCATCTCGGCTGGCTGTCCGACGGGCAACGCACAACCGCGGGCATCTGTTCTTACCTGAGCACCGATTTCTTTTTCCTGTTCGCCAGCCTGACGCAGGACGAGAAAAAGGCCCTTCTGGAACGCGATACGCAACAAATATTTCCGGCGTGGAACAACACTCGCGATTATCTGCAGGAGGTGTACCGCAAGCTGGTCTTACCCTATTTCGCGGCGCGGGCGCATCAATACGGGCAGACAGGCCTTGGCGAGCTTGCGATTCACGCGATCAAGGGCACGATCGAACCGGAGTCGTTCCTGATCCGAAACGCCGAGCAACGCAGCCATCCGCCCTTCCTGCGTCCGTTCGGGAATATCGGGTTCCTGACCATGGTACGGTTGAGCGAACACTGGCACCAAGAACAAAAACGCTATGTCCGCTATATGAGCGGCATCGAAATCGGCGACGACCTGCACTGGCCGGGACTGCTTGCCGAGCCTGTCACCGCGCCCAACGGCATTCGCATCGAATCCGTCACCAGCAAGCGTGGCCTGATTCAGGAGTTCAGCGACATGCACAACTGCATCCGTGGATTCGCACCCAACTGTCTGGGTCTATCCGCCGATCCGAAAAAGCCAGAAACACAAAATTTCAGTCATCTTTTCAGGCTGGCGGCCAAAGGCGGCAAACACCGCGCGACTTTGGAGTTACTGGAGCCGTTCGCCAAAAATTCATCCGGCGATTCCCCCGTTTTGCGTTTCGGGCAGATCGAAAACCCACGCGCCGTCAAGGATGTCAAAAATGTCCCGGACGACCGCGAGCCCGAAGTCATCGCCGCAAAATGGCTGCTGGGACAGTTCAATACGGGGCATTTGAAAGTCGACTGGCCGGTGTTGCGCGCAAGGCGCAGAACCATGATGAACAGCCGATCTTTCGACCGGCTTTATGTCGAAATCGGGTTCGACCCGCGGGACGAAGCCAAGCGCGCCGAGGCGTTTCTGGCGATGCGCCCGTTCCTGCCCGATGGCAGCCGGTTTCTGGAATATGAAGACTGGATTGAAAAAATGGGTTTCGCGGCCGACGCCGACATCCTGTTTCCTGCCAATGCCCCAGCCAATACCCATGGCCATGCGGACCCCGGTCGGGCATTCGATCTGGCTTATAGCTGTTAAACGACGCCGCGCTCTCTGGTACAAAGGCACATGTACCGGGCGATTCTCATTCTTGTCCTGTTTTTCAGCATCGCGGCGCATGCCGACGACGGCCAGCATCTGCACCGACGCGCGCAGGCCCAGAATGCCGCGCAGGAAGCGCCGCACGACCCCGGTATTTTCTACAAATTCGTGCATAGCCTCGCGCCCGAAGCCGCGGTCAAAATGTGGCGCGGCGGCGCGCGGCCCGATTTACCGACCTTGATGACGCTGCGCGGTTTCGTGCCGGGTTCGCCGGTCTATCTGCGTATCTTCAAGGAAGAAGACGTGATCGAGGCTTGGGTCAAAAAGGGCGACCGCTTCGCACTGTTTGAAATTTATCCGATCTGTGTCAAATCGGGCGCGCTCGGCCCCAAGCAGCGCGAAGGCGACAGGCAGGCGCCCGAAGGATTTTACGAGGTCGGGGAAAAGCAACTGAACCCCAACAGCAGTTACCATTTGTCCTTCAATCTTGGGTATCCCAACGCGTATGACCAAAGTCTGGGGCGGACCGGCGGCATGCTGATGGTGCATGGCGCGTGCGCGTCGATCGGATGCTATGCCCTGACCGACGCCAATATCGACGAGGTTTACGGGCTGGTGCAGTCGGCGCTGGCCAACGGTCAGGTATCGGTGCCCGTCCATGCATTCCCCTTCCGCATGACGCGCGAGGCATTCATCAAGCACGCGGACAGTCCGTGGGCAGGGTTCTGGATGCACGAGCTTCTGCCCGCGTATCAGGCCTTTGCCGCCAGCGGCCTGCCGCCGCGCTTGATGGCGTGCGACGGGCATTACCAGATCATGCCGGACGATGCGGATGAAACGGCCCCCTTGCCCGAAGGCTGTGCCGCGATCACGGCATGGCCGTAAAATCATCGCGCCATAAAATTTCCATAATTTGTCGATATCTGGTATGGTCGCCACCATGACGCCAAAGCCGACACAACGCTCCGCCCTTTTCACGCGCCTGCGCGCCGCTCTGGCACGCCGCGTGATCCCCGCCGCGCTTGCCGCAATGGCGGGTTTTACGCCCGTGCCTTCGCAGGCCGGGTTTTTCGATTTTCTACACAGGCTCAATGCCGGGCCGGAGGCACAAAAAGAAGCCACGCAGCCGGGCCGCCGCGGGCGGAGGCCACTTACACGACGGGTCGCCAATATCCCGCAGGTGCACGCCCGCGCCGCGCATGCGCTGGCGGCCAAAGGGTTCAAACTGGGCGCGCCGGTTTTTGTTCGTGTTTTCAAGCAAGCCCCCGGTTTCAAGCGCGGGGCGCTGGAGCTTTGGATCGAACAAGGCGGCGAATACAAGAAGTTCAAGGATTTTCCGATTCTGGCATGGTCCGGTGGCATCGGCGGCAAAAGGCGCGAGGGCGACAGGCAGGCGCCGGAAGGTTATTACCCCGTCACCAGCGCGGCGCAGTTCAACCCATACAGCCGCGAATATATCTCGATCAACACTGCCTTTCCCAATGCGCGGGACCGGGCGCAGGGTTATACCGGCAACGCGTTGATGATCCACGGCGGCGCTGCGTCGATCGGGTGCTATGCCATCGGCGACGACGCCATGGAAATCGTCTATGCCGCGATTGAGGCCGCGTTCAAAGGCGGGCAATCCAAAATCATGATGCAGTTCATGCCGATGCCCATGACCGATGCGGCCATGGCGCAACTGGCCAAAACGCGCGCGGCAAAAATCTGGATGCCGGTCTGGAAAGAACTGAAAGCCGGATACGATATTTTCGCAGCCACCAGGCGCCCGCCGGAAGTAAGCGTGCAAGGCGCACATTACGCAGTGCGCGCACAAGGCGGCAAAACCATGCTGGCCAGCAATGAAGAATCCGTAACGCCGCCTTTGCCCCCGGTGCGGCCGGATCCTGCAACCCTTTCAGGCACCCTTCCCGGCATCCTCCCGGTTTTTGCCTTCGCCGCAATGGAAAAGCCGCCCGCCTTGCCCTTCGTCCGCTTTGCCGATGCGGGTGCGACGCCGAATGGCACGTTAAAGGGCGCATGGGGCATCGCCATCACGCCCGAAGACAGAAAAACGGTAAGCGCCAGCGCGGACCAGAAACGCGAATGCATGGCCAAAATCGGCCCTGACGCCGATCCGATCGCCCTTGCGCGCTGCGCCCTGCAACAGCGCCTGTATACGCGCTGACGCTTACAGGAACGGGTCGCGCATCAAGATGGTGTCGTCGCGTTCCGGGCTGGTGGAAAGCAACGTCACCGGGCACTGAATCAATTCCTCGATATGACGGACGTATTTAACCGCGCCCGCGGGCAGGTCGGCATAGGCGCGCGCGCCGCGCGTGGTCTCGCGCCAGCCGTCCATGGTTTCATAGACAGGTTCCACCCGCGCCTGATCGGCCTGACCAGAGGGGAAATAATCCAGCGTCCTGCCATCCAGTTTATAGCCGGTGCAGATTTTCACGGTTTCAAATCCATCCAGCACGTCCAGTTTGGTCAGCGCGATACCGTGGATGCCGCCCTGTACCACCGCCTGACGCACCAGCACCGCATCGAACCAGCCGCAGCGTCGCTTGCGGCCCGTATTGGTGCCGAATTCATGTCCTTTTTGTCCCAGCGTTTCACCGACTTCGTTTTCCTGTTCGGTCGGGAACGGGCCCGAACCGACGCGCGTCGTATACGCCTTGGCCAGACCGAGCACGTAATTCCGGCTGGCGGCGCCCATGCCAGAACCGGCCGCGGCCTGCGTCCCCACGCAGTTGGAGGAGGTAACAAACGGATAGGTGCCGTGATCGACGTCGAGCAATGCGCCCTGCGCGCCCTCGAACAGGATTTTCTTTCCGGCTTTGCGCGCGTCGTCCAGCGCCTTCCACGCCACGCCGATGAAAGGGACGATTTTGGGCGCAATCGCCATCAGATCGGCGTAGATTTTGGCGGGATCAAGCGGCGCCGCGCCAAGCCCGGTCAACAGGGCGTTGTGATGCAGCATCATCGCGGCGATCTTTCCGCGCAGCAATTCGGGTTCGGCCAGATCGCACAGGCGTACGCCGCGGCGGGCGACCTTGTCCTCGTAAGCGGGACCGATTCCGCGACCGGTCGTGCCGATGGCGGCCTTGCCGCGCGCAGTTTCCAACGCCTGATCAAGCGCGGCATGAACCGGCAGGATGATATGCGCGGAATCGGCCAGCATCAGGTTTTCGGGGCTGACGGAAACGCCCTTGGCCGCGATTTTTTCGACTTCGGCCAGAAACGCCCATGGATCGATGACGACGCCGTTGCCGACGATGGAAAACTTGCCCGGGCGCACAACGCCGGACGGCAGAAGCGCCAGTTTGTAATCGACCCCGTCAATGACAAGCGTGTGGCCGGCATTGTGCCCGCCCTGAAACCGGACCACGACATCGGCACGGCTGGAGAGAAAATCGACGATCTTGCCTTTGCCTTCGTCGCCCCACTGGGCACCCACAACCGCCACGTTCGCCATATTGGTACCGCCTTCCTTCGTGCTTAGGAATTACGGCGCACCATGGCTTATAAGGATATGAAAATCAAGCCTTTTTGAACCACACGTCCAAGGCGCGCCAACATGCCCCGCCGCGCTCGAAAAAGTCTTTCTGGTATTCGGGGTCGAACCATTTTTGCTGATAGGCGATGCTTTCTTCCTGCGTGTACAGCCGGGTGACCGGAAAACACACAAGACCGTTATCCCAAGACCCGATGGTCAGGCCGTATTTCGCAAGACCGGGTTGAAAACTGGGATCGAGCGCACGCCACGCGCCGTCAATCAGTGCCTCGACGAAAAAATGCGTGGTCAGAATATCTGCAGGCAAAAGCGCGACGATTTCGGGCGGAAAAATACGGTCATCCCAATATGTTTCACCGACCCGACCGCGCACGGCATACCCCAATACACCCAGCCGTTGCAGAAGCTCGACCCCCTTGAAATAGCAATTGTCGGAAGGCACGCCGGGCACGGTCGACAGGCTGTATGGCCTTGCCTGAATCTGCGCAAAAATTTCCTTGCCGCGCGCGTGATCCATTATGCCTTTTCCGGCTTGAAGAAGCCGATCTGCCAGTCCATTTCCTCGGTCGAAAGGGGAAAATCCTCGCCATTGCGGGGATAAAGCAGTTCGGCGTGCGGCACCTTGGCCAGTTCGCGCTGGAGATCGAGGGCGAAGCGCATCGAAAGCCCCGCGCGCCAGGCCAGCGCGGTCACCGCCTTGGCCGACCTTGTTTCGACCATGCGCCGCACGGTGTCGAGCGGCAGGCCGGATTTGAGCGCAAGGCCCATCTGGATGAAATCGTATTCGCGCAAGGCCAGCGCGTCGGACATGATCGCGTCGTCCAGACGGCCCGCCTTGTGCAGGGCCATCAGCTTGTCCTTTGGCGCGATGCGGTTGCCCCGTTCATCAACCAGAAAACGCATCCGGCGGGTGACCGTATCCTCGATCGCGTCGCGCGTGTTGGCATCGAAATCGGTGCGTTCAAGTATGAATTTGTGCAAGGACACATCGATGAAGCGCACAATTTCGCGCATCAACGTCGCCGGCAGGTGTTTGCGCAGGCATAACGGTTTGTGCCATTCGGGTGTTTCGTGCGCGCGTTCGACGATGCGGGCAAGCGTATCGTCGGGGATATCCGCCCCTTCGTTTTCGATCAGCGCCTTGCCGGCGGCGACGTTGGCCTTTTTCGCAACCGCAGCGGCAACGCGCGGGGATACGGTGCGTCGAGCAGCAATCGCCTCGGGCACCCAGCTGCCGGGATGTTCGGCCAGAATGTCGAGCAGGTCTTCGTCCGGCAGGGTCGCGCAATAGCGCAGCACGGGTTCCGACACCTCGCGTTCCAGATCGCGGGCTAGCTGGGCGATCACCTCGGGCGGGGCGCAGGCCATGTCCTTAAGCACCGAGGAAAGCGCCATGCGGACCTTGAGCACCTCGTCCAGCGCGAGTACGCCCAGCGCCTGCGCCGCGAAGGCGTAAAGCTGGCTGTGTTGTTCCTCGGACAGCTCGGGCAACAGCGCCATCAGCCGCTGGGCCAGCGCGATACGAACATCGACGCTTTTATCGCGCGCGATAATCGGGCTGGCCTGAATCGGGGTGGATACGTTCTTTGCGACGGCCAGACGCACGGCCTCGTCCTCGTCGCCCGCAAGGTAATACAGGATTTCAAGGTGCGTATTTGGGTTTTTGGCCAGTTTCAGGCGCGCATGCGGGTCGGGGGACGCCGCGATGTCGCGTTCGTTCCGATAACGCACGGGGTCCGGTGCGACGGGCTTGCGCAACCTGATCGCGCGTGGTTTTGTCGTATCGGCCGAAAACAGGCGGCGCAGGCGTTCCAACATGCCGCGCAGCATAGCACAGACAAAAAGGATTTGAACCATGCCCCAAATTCACCCCCACAATCATGCGGAGGAGCATTTTACAGGCTCCGAGATCGTGCGCGACATCGTCATCGGCATGGCGGACGGGTTGACCGTTCCCTTCGCACTGGCCGCAGGCCTGTCGGCGGCTGTCAGCAGCACCGGCATCGTGGTGACGGCGGGCCTGGCCGAGATCGTCGCCGGGTCGATTGCGATGGGGCTGGGCGGTTTTCTGGCCGCGCGCACCGAGCAGGAGCATTACGCAGCCGAGGAAGCCCGCGAATATTGGGAGGTCGACAATCTGCGCCAGCGCGAGATCGACGAAACCGTCGAGATTTTCGAGGCCTACGGGCTTTCGGGCGACAATCTTAAAAACGTCGTCGACGCGGTGGCCGCCGACAAGAAGCGCTGGGTCGATTTCATGATGCGGTTTGAACTGGGGCTGGAAAAGCCGGACCCCAAACGCGCGCCGATCAGCGCCGGAACGATCGGGGCGTCCTATATCGTCGGCGGGCTTATCCCGCTTGCGCCTTATATGATGTACGGCGACATCCACGAAGCGCTGCCGGTATCGGTGGTCATGACCGGCATCGCGCTGGTCGTGTTCGGCGCGGTCAAGGCGCGGTTCACGGGTCTTAAGGTCGTCAAGACCGCGATCCAGACGCTGGTCGTCGGCGGGCTTGCCGCGGGGGCGGCGTATTACCTCGCCTCGCTGTTCGGGTGAAACCGGATTTTCCGTTCTTCCACGCCTATGACCCCGAAAGCGGGCGTTTAAGCCTGCGCGGGGCGGATTCGATTCCGGACGCCGCGATCGATTTCGCGCGCGAATTCGGCGTGCGGATATTCGACGCGTCAGACGGAGATCTGACCGACCTACCACCCGCCTTCGCGACGCTTGAATCGGTTTCGGTCGTTTTTCTTTCGGGCAATCCGATCACCCGCGTGCCGCCGGTGCTGGCGGATATGGCGCGGATCAGGATGCTGGCCTTCAAGGGATGCGCGATCCGGCATATCGATCCGGGCGCGCTGCCCGCCGGTTTGTGCTGGCTGGTGCTGACGGGCAACGGGCTGGCCGCCCTGCCCGGCGATATCGGACGGCTTGGCGAACTTGAAAAACTGGCGCTTGCCGGGAACGCGCTTAACGCCCTGCCTGAAAGTTTACAGGATTGCCGTAAGTTGGGGCTGATCCGCCTGTCCGCCAACGCGTTTGAAACCGCGCCACCCGCGTGGATTTACGATCTGCCGATGCTGGGCTGGTACGGCGACGCGGGCAATGCGTTCGCGCGATTTCCGGCGCCGGATTCCACATTGCCGGTTTATGCATGGGGCGACATATCGCTGGGCGAAAAGCTGGGCGAAAGCCCGTCGAGCGAGGTGTTTCGCGCGGCCCTGCCGGACGGGGATGTCGTCGCGCTGAAGCTGTTTCGCGGGTTCCTGACCAGCGATGGGCGGCCCGAAGACGACCGCGCCGCATGCCTGCAAGCGGGCAACCATCCGCAACTGATGTGCGTGCGCGGGGCGCTTACCGGGCATCCGGATGGTCGCGCGGGATTGGCGCTGGGCCTTGTTCCCGCCGACTTTCGTACCATCGGCCTGCCGCCAAGCCTCTATTCCGTTTCGTCATCATGCGATGACGAAAGCGTTCAGGCGTCACGCAGGCTTCGCGCTATCGGGCGGGGTTGCGGTCGCAACCCGCACACCGATTCTTATTCAATGAATGAAAATCCGTATAGAAGCTGCACGCGCGACGATTTCACGCCGGGTACGACATTCACCCTGCCCTTCATCGCCAACGCGGCGCTGGACGTGGCGCAGGCCGCCGCGCATCTGCATGCGCGCGGGCTGATGCACGGCGATATTTACGCGCATAACATCATGGCGGATTCGTCGGGGCGCGCGCTGTTGGGCGATTTCGGCGCGGCCAGCCCGTGCGGGGATCATGCAGCGGCGCGGCAGGCAATCGACGTGCGCGGGTATGGATGTTTTCTTGACGACCTGCTGGCGCGGGCGGACGAAGCCGCGCGGGAGGCCGGGGAATACGCGACGCTGCGGGCGCTGGCCGATTCCTGCATGGGGGAAATACGCGCGCGGCCGGATTTCGCGGCGATCAGCGCCTTGCTGTCTTCATCCACACGTCGTGCGCTGCCGATGCCACCATCTCGACGCTGAGGCCTTCCATCAGGCAGGGCGCGGTTTTGGAGTCATAGCCGGGATAATCGATCAGCTGCGCGAAGTTTTTGGGCGTGGCGACGAACCCCTGTCCCCACGGGCGATAGATATGCGGCCAGCTTGGGCCGTACAGGCCCAGAGTCGGCACCCCGGCGGCGGCGGCGCAATGCGTCAGCCCCGAATCGTTGCCGACGAAAAAGGCGCAGCGCGCGATACAGGCGGCGGCCAGCTCGGGCCGGCCCTTGGCGATCAGGTCGATGCGCCGTTCGGGCGGGATGCTGTCCAGTACGGGTCGGGCCTGCGCTTCCTCGCCCGGTGCAGCGATCACGGCGATGCGCGCGCCGGGCAATATGCCGCCCGGCCCGGTCAGAATGTCGATCAGTTCGATAAAACGATCGGCGGGCCATGTCTTGGCCAGCCAGTTGGCCGCGGGGCCGACGCCCAGCACCGGCCCGCCATCCGGCACCAGCGCCGCCGCGCGCGCCAGCGTTTCGGGCGAAAACCACAGGCGCGGGGCGGGTACCCCGGTCAGGCGCATCACCGCCGCGTTTTGTTCGACCTTGTGCTTGTTCCGGTCGATCGCCGGGCCGAAAATATAGCGTTTTTTGGCACAGATCAGGCGGGAAACGGCGGAATTGCGTAAATCCACCACCATATCCCAGCGCGTCGTCACCACCTGTTTCCACAATTTGCGCCAATGGCCCGCGCGTTTTTCCTTTTTCAGGACGATGACGCGCGCGACACCGGGAACGGGGGTAAAAAACCCCTCGACCAGCGGGCCGCAGGCGACCGTGATGCTGGCCTGGGGCCAAGTGCGCACCATATGATCGAGCAGCCCCATCGAAAACACGGCATCGCCGATGCGCGTGGCGGTGATAAAGAGGATTTTTTTCATACCGGGCAAACATGCTATAAACGACATGCGATGACAAAGGGTTATTACACATTGCTGGAAGATCGCATCGGTGTGTCGGTTCGCGGGGCCGAGGCGCGCGGTTTTTTACAGGCGCTGGTGACGCAGGATTTGATCGGCGGTCCGACAGGAATCTCATACGCCGCGCTTTTGAATGCGCAGGGACGGTTAGAACACGATTTTTTCGTTTATCCGCAGGATGATGGCGTGCTTCTTGAATGCGATGCGGTACGCGGCGAACGGCTGGCGGCGACACTGGCGCGTTATCGGTTGCGGCGCGAAATTGTCATCGATTATGCCCCCTTGCGCGTGGTTGCGGCGTGGGGCGACGAGGTGCCGGCGGTGTTTCAAAATTTATGGGCGGACCCGCGACCCCTGCCCGGCGTGTACCGGAACATTATCTTTCAACCATCTGATTTAAATGAATTAACTGCCCTTGAAAAAGCCGATTTCAAATTCTATCATCGGTTGTGCATTGGGCGCAAAATCCCATGCGGCGGGCGCGATATCGCATGGGGCGAGGATACGGCGGCGGATATCGGGCTCGACCGGCTCAACGGCGTTTCTTACGCCAAGGGATGTTATCTGGGGCAGGAGTTGACCAGCCGGATGCACCACCGGGGACTGGCCAAAAAGGGGCTGTATGCGGTGCGGATTGCGGGCGAGGCTCTGCCCGCCTTTACCGACATCGTGACGCCGGAAGGCGACCTGATCGGCGAAATGCGCTCGCACGAGGGCGATCTGGGGCTGGCCGTGCTGCGCCACGACCAATTATCCGCCGCGGCGCGCATGGGCATCGTCCCGATGACGGATGGCGACAGCTAACCCAGCAGCGCCTTCATCATCCTGTATTCGGCGCGTTCCTGGCGCGCATCCAGAAGCGCCATGTGCCGTTCGGCATCGGGGATGTGGCTGAAGGGCGGTTTGACGCCCTGTTCGTAAAGCCGGGTGCGCAACATGTCGGAATCGTTGAAGTACGACCGTTTGAAGCCGCAGGCGCCGACGGCGGCATAGAATTTCGACAGACCGCCGAAGATCAGGCCCAGCACCGCCATGTCCATGCCGATATTCTTGCCCCAGAATTCCAGCTTGGCATCCTGCCCGTTTATGGGCGCGCAGGCGTTGAAATAGGTGCTGATGTCGTCGCGGATTTCGGCAAGCGTCAGACGTTCGCCGCGCGGGGGCAGTTTGGGCAGGACGTGCATGCGCAACCAGCCATGGGCCGCGCCTTCGCTGAATTCGCTGGAAACCGCATAGAATTCGCGCGCGGCATCGTCGTCGGGCACCAGCGCGAGGCTGATCGGCTCGATCCGGCAATCGCCGATTTCGTCGTTGAATTCCGCGTCGATGAAAAAGCGCCTGATTTCCATACGCTTTTAGGTAGCGCATCGGAACCCGATGCGCAAATCAGGCACGTTTTAGGCGGGCAATCACGCGTTTTTCATGCCCATGGAATCGTGGGGCACAAAACCAAACGCCCGTTTAAAACGTTCATCCAGTTGGCGTCCGTGCGTTTGCCGCGCAATATCAAGAGCGCGGTTTCCCCATCCGGATACGTTCTCCATGATCCCCGCGAAGCGTGCGCCAAGATCGAAATCGGCGCGCTCATAGCGATAACCACCAGTGACCAGAATATTCAATGCATGGGCAGCAGCCATCGTGTCGCCGGTTTCTCCGTGAATGCGGGTCCATCCGTTCGCCGTCCTGTGTTTGGCCTCAATTTCATCCATCAGGCCGGACGCCAATGCGCTTACGCGCGCTTTTTCCAAAGGAAACACAGCCAATCCAGACCCCAAGGAGAGGAAGGTATTATTGGCCACTTTGAGTGCTTCGCAACGATCTTCCATGGATGTTTCCCGGTTTTCAGCGATGCCAAACAGCGCGTCGACCAAAGCCGTTTTCGACTTCGTACCGGCTGGCGTCTTCGCGGCATCGGCGGCAGTCTGCCACGCCCATCGCAGATCGTGCACACAGGCAATGGCGTCTTTACGATCCAGAGTTTCTATCGCTCCGGCATCTCCACGCAGGGTTGCCGATAATGTTTCCATGAGCGCATCAGTAATCATGCTTTGATCTTGCATAACGAGTTGCGCGAACGGCGAGAAACTGCCCTTTTTGCCAAGGGGCGTATTGATGTCGGCCAATTGCGCATCGCGCGCCTGCCTGCGCCGCTCAGCCTCTTGATGCTGCATTTTCATCCACGCATCGTACGCCGAGGTAATCTTTAAAAACTTTGTTAGGGTATTCATTTTGTCGCCTGTGATTTTTGTTGCCAATTTTTACGAGATGACGAAGCCAGTTTTGTGCATTTGTGCGCGGACTGTGTCGTTGGTGGGATCAATACCGGCGTTGCGCAATTCGTTCGCGCCGATTTCCGCTTTTGCGCCGTAGCCCAGACGGTCCAGTCCCAGAAAGCGGTCGCGTGCGATGCGCCCTTCCTGCTGACGCATCAGGATGGCAAGACGCGCGCTTGTCGTGCGTTCGCTGCCCGGCACGGCACGCAGCGTGTCGTACAGCCCGTTATCGAGCATGTGCGAAATTGCATGGATGCCCGGTTGCACCTGATAGGCCGCGCCCACCAAAGTTGCCAGCAGACCGCCAACGGCCACCGTGTTAAAAATAGCGGATTTCAGGCGCATGGACCCTCTCTTTGCTTGCCTGTCCATCCCTAGCAAACAACTTATGTGTTATGCAAATTTATGCCGGGGTCAGCCGTTCGCGGCTTTCTTGAGCGGCGCGACTTTTGCCGATCCCGCCCGGATTGCCGCCTGCGCCGCGGCCAGACGCGCGATGGGCACACGGTAGGGCGAGCAGGAAACGTAATCGAGCCCCGCCTTTTCAAAAAAGCCGATCGAGTCCGGGTCGCCGCCGTGTTCGCCGCAAATGCCGACCTTGAGGTCGGGGCGGGTTTTGCGTCCGCGTTCGACACCGATTTCGACAAGCTGGCCCACGCCGTCCTGATCAAGGCTGGCGAACGGGTCGCGCGCGAATATGCCCGCGTCTTGATAGGCGGGCAGGAAATTGCCCGCGTCGTCGCGCGAAAGGCCCAGCGTGGTCTGGGTCAAATCGTTGGTGCCGAAGGAGAAGAACGCGGCATCCTGCGCGATGTCACCTGCCATCAGCGCGGCGCGCGGCAGTTCGATCATCGTGCCGACGCTGTAATTGTTGATGCCCACCTCGGCCGCGACACGGTCGGTCATGGCTTTGAGAATCGAAAGCTCCTTGCGCGTCGCGATCAGCGGAATCATCACTTCGGGGGTTACGGTCTTGCCTTCCCCGGCCTCGGTTTCCCTTGCGGCCTCGAAAATCGCGCGGACCTGCATTTCATAGATTTCCGGATAGGTGATGCCAAGGCGGCAGCCGCGATGGCCCAGCATCGGGTTCGCCTCGTGCAATTGCGCAAGGCGCTGGCGCACGCGTTTTTCGGGGATACCCGCCGTCGCCGCAAAAGCCGCGACATCGGCGTCGGCATGCGGCAGGAATTCGTGCAAGGGCGGATCAAGCAGGCGCACCGTTACCGGCAGGCCGAGCATGATTTTGAACAGCGCCTTGAAGTCGCCCTTTTGCATCGGGGCGAGATGCGCAAGCGCGGCTTTGCGGCCCGCCACGTCCTCGGCGAAAATCATTTCGCGCACGCGCTGGATGCGGTTGGGGTCGAAGAACATGTGCTCGGTCCGGCACAGGCCGATGCCCTGCGCCCCAAAGTGGCGCGCGGTCGCGGCGTCGTCCGGGGTTTCGGCATTGGCGCGCACCTGCATCCGGCGCGCCGCGTCGGCCCATTGCATCAATTTGGCGAAATCGCCCGAAAGTTCGGCCTGAACCGTGGGCACCGCGCCCAGCATCACCGTGCCGGCGCCGCCGTCGATGGTGATGGTGTCACCCTCGCGCAGTTCGCGGTCGCCGATTTTCATGGTCTTGCCGCGCGCGTCGATCAACAGGCTGCCCGCGCCCGCGACGCAGGGACGGCCCATGCCGCGCGCGACCACCGCCGCGTGGCTGGTCATGCCGCCGCGGCTGGTCAAAATGCCCGCAGCCGCGTGCATACCGTGAATATCCTCGGGGCTGGTTTCAACCCGGACCAGCAGCACGGATTCGCCGCGCTTGGCCCACGCCTCGGCCTCGTCCGCCGTGAACACGATGCGCCCCGTCGCCGCGCCGGGGCTGGCGGGCAGGCCCTTGGCCACCACATCCTTTTTCGCCTTCGGGTCCAAAGTCGGGTGCAGCAATTGATCCAGGCTTGCGGGATCGACGCGCAAGACCGCTTCGGATTCCGAAATCAGACCTTCCGCCACCATATCGACCGCGACCTTGACCGCGGCGGCGGCCGTGCGTTTTCCGGTGCGGGTTTGCAGCATGTAAAGATGCCCTTTTTGCACCGTGAATTCGATGTCCTGCATGTCGCGGTAATGTTTTTCCAAGGTCAGGCGGACGTCGTTGAGCTGTTTGAAGACGCCGGGCATGACCTCCTCCATCGCGGGCAATGTGCCGCCCTCGCGCTTTTTCGCGTCGATGGTCAGTTGCTGCGGCGTGCGGATGCCGGCGACCACGTCCTCGCCCTGCGCGTTCACCAGATATTCGCCGTAAAAAACGTTTTCGCCCGTGGACGGGTCGCGGGTGAAGGCAACGCCGGTCGCGCAATCGTCACCCATGTTGCCGAAGACCATCGCCTGAACATTCACGGCGGTGCCCCAGTCCTGTGGAATGTTGTGAATCGAACGGTAGGTCACCGCGCGCGGTGTCATCCAGCTTTTGAACACCGCGCCGATCGCGCCCCAAAGCTGTTCCTTCGGATCCTGCGGGAAATCGCGGCCAAGGCGCTGTTTGACCAGCGCCTTGTATTCCGCGACCACGGATTGCCAGTTTTTGGCCGAAAGCTGGGTATCCTGCGTCAGGTTCAGGCGGCGCTTGGCGGTGTCGAGGATATCCTCGAAATCATGATGCGGGATATCCAGCACGACGTTGGAATACATCTGGATAAAGCGGCGATAGGAATCCCACGCGAAACGTTCATCCCCCGATCCGGCAGCCAGCCCCGCGACGGTTTCGTCGTTGAGGCCGAGATTAAGCACCGTATCCATCATCCCCGGCATCGAGGCGCGCGCGCCCGAACGCACGGAAACCAAAAGCGGCTTGCGCGCATCGCCAAAGGCGCAATCGACCTGTTGTTCGACCGCGCCGAGGGCCGAAGCGACCTGATCCTCCAACCCTTGCGGATAGGCGCGATCATGGGCGTAGAAATGCGTGCAGACCTCGGTCGTGATGGTAAAACCGGGGGGAACGGGCAGGCCGATCGCCGACATCTCGGCCAGATTCGCGCCCTTGCCGCCCAACAGGTTTTTCATCGACGCCTCGCCGTCAGCCTTGCCGCCGCCGAAGCCGTATACCCATTTCTGCGCCATGTTTCTTTCCCCGGTTGGATTCAAGGGCGACTCTAGACCGTCCGGAACCGGCTTTCAAAAAAATTTAAGGAGCATCAGGGTCAAATCGTCGTCGACCGGGTGGCGCGCGCCGGGGACGACGGCCACACGGTCATAGGTCACGCCCTGCCCGTCCGGCACGTAGCCTAGTTTCGTGTAAAGGCGCTGGGCCGGGCCGTAATCAGCATACAGGCCGACCGACAAGCCCATGCCGCGAGCGCCGCCGCCACGCGCCATATCCTCGCACGTTGCGATCAGGCGGGTGGCGACACCGCGGCGGCGCCAATCCGGCGATACGCGTAAATCCTGTAATTCCGGTAGTTCCAGACGGCGGTAAAGCGGGTATTTCGGCACCCAGTTAAGGTAACAGCCCCCGATATCCACACCATCGGCGGTTTCGGCCAACAGCACCCCCCATGCCCCCTGTGCCATGCACTCGCGCAGGGCCCGGTCGTCATAGCCGGTGCGGTCGTAATTGAAAAACCGCGCCGCGCGTTCGATATCATGCGATTTCAGGTGGATGACGCGAATATCTTGGTTGTCCATAAAAACCATGCTACCGTGCGGGCATGGTCCGTAAAACCCTTCTTTTCGCCGCGCTCTCGTTGTCGGCAGCCCTTCCCGCCGCACACTCGGCGGGGGCGCAGATGTACGTCAACGGCCAGAATATTAACAATCAGAGCGTCGGTCAGATCGTCAAAAGCCAGTCCAACGTGCAGAACGGCCGCGCCAGCGTTGCCGCATCCCAGATGTCGCAGGACGATGCCGCGTATCTTAGCCAGATGTCGGCCAAGGATTTCCCCGGCAATACAGGCAATACGGGCGCATCCGGCGTGCCAAGCACCGATAACCTGCAAGACCTTAACCATGACGGCGTGGTCGACGGATCGGATCTTGCGATTTCCATCGGCGCGCCTTACGCGGCACAAGACGCCAAGGACGCGCAGGCCGCACCCAAGGTCCAGTACGTCTACAAGCCGCCTGCGTCATATGAACTCTCGCGCCAGATTCAGGACGACCGCATCAACGACAGCTACGTTCAGGGCCTGTTACGGCAGGGCGGCGGGGCGCAGTAGCGCCGATCCCTTTCCTTTCCCGCCTTTTTCTGTTTAATTCCCTTTCAAAGACCCCAACGAAACGACGTGTCATGACCGCCGCCGCCAAATCCGATTCCACCCCCGCCACTCCTGAAACCAAAACTCCGACCGAGCTGATGAAGGACATCGTCGCGCTGTGCAAGCGGCGCGGCTTCATCTTTGGCGCGTCCGATATTTACGGCGGCATCAACGGTTTCTGGGATTACGGTCCGCTGGGCGTCGAGCTGAAAAACAATCTGCGCGATTTGTGGTGGAAGGCGATGGTGTTGTGCCCCCCCATCGGCCCGGACGGCGAGCCGATCGAGATTGTCGGCCTTGATTCCGCGATCATCCAGAACCCGAAGGTCTGGGTCGCATCCGGCCATGTCGGCGGCTTCGCCGACCCGATGGTGGATTGCCGCGAAACCAAGAAGCGATACCGCGAAGACCATCTGGACGTGCTGGTGCCGAACGACGGTCAGGGCGCATGGCTGGCCGTGCCGCAATCGGACGAAGACGGCGTTACACCTTCGCGCATCAAAAAATTCGGCAAGGGCCGCGCGGAACCGGATTTTACGCGCAAGGCGCTGAATGCCATTCCGTTTTCCGATTACGGCAAGATCGTCGGCCCCGATGCGAAAGAGCCCGGCACACTGACCGAGCCCAAGGCGTTCAACCTGCTGTTCGAAACCAAGATCGGCGCCGTGGCGTCGGACGACAACGTCGCCTATCTGCGCGGCGAGACGGCGCAGGGCATTTTCATCAACTTCAAGAACGTGGTCGATTCCTCCCGCGTGCGCGTGCCGTTCGGCATCGCGCAGATCGGCAAGGCCTTTCGCAACGAGGTCAACCCACGGAATTTCATCTTCCGTTCGCGCGAGTTCGAGCAGATGGAGATGGAATTCTTCTGCCATCCCAAGGATGCAAAAACGTGGTTCGATTTCTGGAAGGCCGAACGCCGGAAATTTTGGGAATCCATCGGTCTTTCGGGCGACAACATTTTGCTGCGCGAACATGGCGCGGACGAGCTGGTGTTCTATTCCAAAGGCACGTTCGACATCGAATACCGGTTTCCGTTCACCGCGCCGGGTTTTGGCGAGCTGGAGGGAATCGCTTATCGCACCGATTACGACCTGACGCAGCATACGCAGCATTCGGGCCAGAAGCTGGATTATTTCGACCCCGTGACCAACGAACGTTTCGTGCCGCATGTCATCGAACCGGCGGCGGGCCTGACGCGCGGGGTTCTGGCGCTTTTGTGCGAGGCATATACGCTTGACCCATCACGCCCGTCCGGCGTGTATCTGAACTTTCATCCGGCGATCGCGCCGAAAAAGGCCGCGATCCTGCCGTTGACGGCGAAGGGCGATCATCCCGCGCTGGCGCAAAAGCTGTATATGGCGCTGCGCGAGGAATTCGCGGTCGATCTGGACATCAAGCAGAATATCGGCAAGCGTTACGCGCGGCAGGATGAAATCGGCACGCCGTTCTGTTTCACCATCGACGACCAGACCGTGACCGACGGCACCGTAACAGTGCGCGAGCGCAACACCATGGCGCAGGAACGCATCGCGATGGATTCGGTCCCCGCCTATCTGCGCGACAAAATCCGCGCGGCGTAAGATCACGGAACGCGCGCGGATAACGACGGCTTTGCCCGTTCGATCGTTTCGCGCGTCCACAACCCCAGCAAGGTCATATCACCCACGTCATAGCGCGGCTCCAGCGGCCAGCGATCCATGATGAAGGTCATGGCGTCTATTTTTTTCCGCGCGCCATCTTTATCGCCCTGTGCCAGGTATTCTTCCGTCTGCGCGCGCAATGTCTTAAGCGCCACGATTACCAGCGGATCGATTTCCTGTTGATGCGCCGAAGCCGATTCAAAGCCAAGCCTGATTGCGGTTTTCGATGCATCCGGAGGTAGTTTCGCGGTTTCCAGACCGCGCAGATATGTACCCAGCGCCGCGAGCAAGTAGCCCCTATCATCCCCCTTTGCCTTGTCGCGCAGCAATCCCAGGGACACGTAGCTATCGACGCAACAGGCCATATCGACCATTTCGGCCGCCTCGTCGTGACCAAAGCCCATTTTTCGATATTCCGCAGCGGCAACAGGCGCGCCATCGATCAGGCGCAATGTTTCAACCCCATCAACCGTCGCGGGAACCAAACTGCCTGGCTTTTCACCAAGCGCCGCAAAAGAAAAGTGGCTGGCCGCCATGCGTCTGAGCGTTTGACGACGATTGGCTTCGTAACGTTGGAGAAGCTTGACCATTGGCGCATCCCCAAGATCGAAAGAAAGATCAAAATGCTGGGCCGCCAAGATCCTGTTACTGCGCTCCTGCAGGGGCAGCGAAGGGTCCATCGTCAATTGCAGGAAAACCGGCGCCGCGACTTCCTCGGCGCTCAGGCGCAGCAAACGCAGCTGGCCAGTCGACTTGTTCATCGACTTCACCACCAGCGCGACGTCATAACGCGACATCAAATCCTGAGAAACAATGTGATCCAATCGCAGGAATTCCTGCATAATCTCCAGATGCAGGCGCGGCTCTCCGGTTTTGTCATCTGACATGTTCTCGATGGAAGACAGCCGGTCGACAATCTGCCGAATCCGCAGATCAGCCGCAAAGAACGCGAAACTTGCGAAATCACGGAAGCCCTGTTCCTGAAATGCCTCGTTCATATGGGCATGCAGCTGTGGCGGCAGACGATTGATGATTTTTTTCAGGGCCGACGCCATCCATACCCAGCGCGCAGGCGACCCCGCATGCCGAGAGAACATCTCCAACGCAGATCGAACACGCGCCGCGGTCAACTGGATATACTGGGTATCCAGAACGCGCGCCTGATTGCCGACACCAAAATCATTTGCGCCAACCATCATGGAAAAATCATAAATTCCGACGAAGGCGCGGTAGCGCGCAGAATGCGATTTATTTTGATTTATGACATTTTGGCATGCGGCAAACCCATAATCGCGAATGGCGGCGCGCATTTCATCCACTGATATGCGTGGCTGTCTTATATCCATTTGCTCGTACAAGACATACAGGCTTTGCAGATACTCGATATATCGTTGCGGGGGGATCGAATCCCGGCCTCGCAAGCAAACATCTTCAAGCTGGGCTAGAAAATCCCGTTTGGACGCGCGCAAGGTATCCATAAACTGCCTGCGATCGCTCATACCGGCCTCCAGCCAGGGCCTGTTCGTCGCCAGCGCAAAAGTCGAACGCAGAACCCAGTCATGCGCGGCCACCACATGCGTCAACGGACGCTCATCCGGCATCCCCACGGCTACTGGCCGCTTGCGCGCATCAAAACCTTTTTTTAATTCATCACGCGCCGCCAGAAACGCATTGTGGTTAAGAAATTTTTCGAGCTCCACCCCATTCAGCCCCAACGCCTGCGGCAATGAAAGCCCGTAACGGCGCGATGTCGCGCCAGAGGATGCCAGTATCTCAAATGCACGCGCGCCCGCATTTTCCTCTTTCCTTGCCCCAGCATACAGGGCAGCCGGGTCGAAATCCGGTTTATGGCTTTCGACAAAGGCGTCCATGTCGAACCATGTCTTGGTTCGCTCCTCCAGAGCGCGCATATCTGCCTGAAACTCCGCCAGATCCCGGCCTGTCATGCGGCGGAAAGTGTACGGCTCCTCCAGCGCCTTGGGATTAGCAAAGGTCAGGCACTCCCTAAGCGTTGCGTAAACGGTAACCAGTTCTGCGTCATTGCCTTCGGCTTTTTTCAGGTCCGCGATGCACTGATTATAAAGAGCCCCACAAACATCTTTGATCAAGACATCGAAACGCGCGGCCGTATCCGCTTCTTTAAGCCGGCGCTTGAGCAATTTTTTTGTAATTTTGTCGATTTTTTTCAGGCTTTCCGCCAGATCGCGGATAATTTCAAAACGCTCGATAGGAAGTTTTTCTTGGTCCGCGACGTCCAGCCAATCCTCGGCAATCACAAGCGCATCGTGCCAACGCTCAAGACGCCGCGCCTGTTTTGCGGTCATACCCATGGATTCATGAACCTGTGGATCCATGAAATTGATGTCCATCAATTCCAGCGGCTCCATGGCGAAACCCAGCACATCATAGGCGCCGGTCGAATAAGGAATGCAGATGCAAGCTTCGGCCAGGCGTTGTTCGGCCTGCAGCACGCTGATCGAATATCCCATGTCCGGCATCTGTGCGCGCAGATCGTCCAGCGGGTCCTGTTTGTCGGAATTCGTGTAAATCGCCTGCCGTTCAAGCGCACGCTGCATGCGTTCGATGATCTGGATTTTTTCATCAAGGGTGAACTTGATCGCGTGCAACATGCTCCAGTCGCCCAGAACACCCCCCGAAGCGGACATGCGTTCAAGCGCACGCACTGTCGCGGCATCCAATTGAAGATCGCGGTACGCCGAGTCGTCGTATAGCGGAAATCCTGCGTCTTCAAGAATACGGTCGGCTTCGGCAAGATCGGCATAGACCTGTTCCACCGGGTGCTGGCCTGCCCGGATAACATTGCGAATGCGCTCGGCCGCCTCTACCATTCGCATACGATTGATGAATTGCGTATAGGAACGAAACTGAAATTCCTTGAGTACATCCTCCATCCAGAAATCTTCTCTCTGGTATACAAGCGGCGCGCTTTCCGGCGCGGCTTCGTAATCGTAAAGTTTTCGTATGCGTTCGATGTCGTCCATGGCTTTTTCGCATGACGCGCCCGTCGCATCGTCATTCGCCATGATCCTTGGGACCAGTATCCGCATCAGGGTTTTGGCCGCGTCATCGAATGCCAGGTCAAAGCCCTCTTTGGTCGGCCAAATCAAACCGTCATAGGTTTGCGGATCCATGTTGGCCACTGATGAAGGCTTGAGGCACTCCCCCGCCTCGATAACCTTCCACGCCCATGCCTCGGACATCTGACCCGGCATTTCAGATTTTTTGCCGACTGCGTTTTTCATGAATGCCGCCGGCCGGATGACATTATTGTGAGAAGTGCTATCTTCCGGCAAACCGGCCGTCGGAAATTCGTGCGCGATCGCCAATATCGCAGCGCGAAAGCGTCCCGCACAGAACGCATCCAGCATCATTTCAAGGTCGTCCGAATCCGCTTTCAGAAAGAAGCTTTCACGCGGTTCGATCGTCTTAATGCCCAAGCGGTCGAGATGCTTGGTATAGACATCATTCACCAGATTGAAGCCTGCCGTATCGTCGGCGCCGTTTTCAAAAAGCTGCTGCGCAAGATGGATTTTTTGGCGCGCGGCATCGAAATGCGCGGCGCGCAAGGTTGCGAAGAATACAGCGTGGCTGCCTCCGCAATCCCGATAGGTATCATCCGCGAACAAGGGCAGGCTTGCCCTGCATAGCCACGTGAAGGCTTCTTCGTACAGATTCCACGGGTGTTCACCGATGGTTTTCAGCGTGGCGTCGCCATGCATCGGCGTTGCCTGTGCTTCGTCCCAGCATTGGGCCGCCGCGATCAGGGCGTGGCAGCTGGTCCGTTCGCGGAATTCGGTGAAGGTGCCAAGACCGCCCAGTTGGTATCCGTCGTCCAGATCCAGGCGATAGTCGTTCTCCAGCAATTCGTCCTGATATTCCTCAAGTTTCTGAAACGCTTCGGCACCCGCAGCATCCGGATTATTTATGACTGCGGCCAGATCCTGTAATTTGCGCAAAAATGCCGCTTTAGATTCAGCTGACACCGCCAGATCTTCGCCCGGCGCATGGCCGGGATCGAAAAAGCGGCTGATATCCGGTTGCGGCTGCGGCGCGGCGTTTTCTTTCATACCCTTGTATTCCTGCTGTGACTGACAGGCATTATGGGTAGCGGAAAGACGCCGTCTTGGCAATTTTTACGGCAAATATTTTGGGTGATCTTTCGTAATGGGTCAGGCCACCTGCATATCGCCCTTGCCTGCGTCGTGCCCGTCGACCAACGGCGGCACCGTGCGCGGGCGCCCGGGTTGCGGCATCAATCGACCGATCATGCGGTCCAGCCCGCCGTGGCCCGCGCGGTTGTGCCCGTCCTCGGTCGCGGCGGCCTTGAAATAAAGCATCAGGAAAATCCGGATGCTGGCAGTCAAGGACAGATCCTGTTTGCGGCGGCTGGCCACCAGCGAACACAGATCATGGATCGAACAATGTTCGCGCGTGGCGATTTCCTTGAGCGCCACCCACATCTGGCTTTCGAGCCGGATCGATGTGCGCTTGCCCAATACGGTGATGTTGCGGCTGACGAGCGCGGAACTGGACGCACCCCCTGTTTCCAGCCCTGTTTTTTGTGTGTTTCCCTGTATAGAGGCTTCGGAAATGTCTGTTTTTGTCATGATTTCCCCCTTCATGATCCACTATCTGCGATAGAAAAAAATATATATTACAATCAGTGATAGTATCCCTGTACGCAAAAATCAAGCCCATTTGTAGAGCGTTTTCGCTACGGATTGTTGTGGAACCGCACCGCGCGCCCGCGCGGAAAACTCTTACGCCTGCCGCGCGCGGCCCATGGCCAAAAACTTTTCGCGGCGCTGCTGGCGCAGGGCGGCAGGGTCCATGCCGTCGGATTCGCGCAGGGCGGATTCAATCCTGTTGCCCACGGCGGCGATCGCGGTTTCGCGGTTGCGGTGCGCGCCGCCCAGACCTTCGGGAATGATGTCGTCGATCAGACCGGCGGCCAGCATGTCCTGCGCGGTCAGTTTGAGCGCCAGCGCGGCCTCCTTCGCGTGCGCGGCGGCGCGCCAGAGAATGGAGGCGCATCCCTCGGGACTGATGACCGAATAGATCGCGTTTTCCAGCATGAAAATTTTGTTCGCGGTGGCGATCGCGATGGCACCGCCCGATCCGCCCTCGCCAATTACCGTGGCGACGATCGGCACCCCTAGGGAAAGGCAGGTTTCTATCGACCGGGCAATCGCCTCGGACTGGCCACGCTCCTCGGCATCGACGCCGGGATAAGCACCCGCCGTATCGACAAGAGTAATCACCGGCAGGCTGAACTGGTCGGCCATTTGCATCAGGCGTTGCGCCTTGCGGTAGCCTTCGGGCCGCGCCATGCCGAAATTGTGTTTCAGGCGGCTGGTCGTGTCGGCCCCACGCTCCTGCCCCATGATCACGCAGGCGCGGCCACGGAAACGGCCAAGGCCGCCGATCAGGGCGCGGTCCTCGGCGAACAGGCGGTCGCCGGCCAGTGGCGTGAAATCCTCGATCAGCGCCCCGGCGTAGTCCAGAAAATGCGGGCGTTCCGGGTGGCGGGCCACCTGCACGCGCTGGTCCGGACTGATGTCCTGATAGGCGGATTTAAGCAGGCGATCGCGTTTTTTTTCCATGCGCGCGACTTCGTCGGCGACCGAGAACCCAGGCTCCCCCGCCTTGCCGCGCAATTCACGCAGCTTGGCTTCGAGTTCAAGAACGGGTTTTTCAAATTCCAGACTCATGATCACCCTGCAAGCTATTGATTTCGGAAGGACGCTAACAAAAAAGGCTGGAAACTTCCATCGTTTCCAGCCTTTTTATAAACAGAATACCGACAGCGAAACAGGCGCGGATCAGCGCCCGGCCTGACGGTTCATCGGATGTTTTTCCGAGACTTTTTTCTTCATGTCCTCGCCCAGCATGTGGGTATAGATCTGGGTCGTGGCGATGTCGGCGTGGCCAAGCATTTTTTGAACCGCACGCAGATCGGCACCGTTGCGCAACAGATGCGTCGCAAAAGCGTGACGCAGAACGTGCGGGGACACTTTTTCCGAAGGCATATCAGCAGCTTTCGCCAGCTCTTTAAGAAGTTGCGCAAAGCGCTGGCGCGTCAAGTGGCCGACAACCGAGGTCTTGGACGGGAACAGCCATTGGTTGCGCACCGATTCCTCTTCCGAACCGGCGAATTGCGCACGAATCTTAAGATAGGAGGATAGCGCTTTCTGGGCCGGCTCGGACAGCGGCACCATGCGCTCGCGCCCGCCTTTGCCCGCAATGATCAGGAACTGCGCGCCATCGTTGACGGCGGATACCGGCAGACCGACCAGTTCGGACACGCGCAGGCCGGTGGAGTACAACATCTCCAGAAGGCAGACCAAGCGTTGCGAATTGGCACCGCCCATACCGGCGGCGGTTTTGATCAGGTGGCCGACCTCGCCCTCGCTCAAAGTTTTGGGCAGGGTGCGGGTTTGTTTCGGAGATTCGATGGTCGCGGTCGGGTCGTCCTTGCGAACGTTTTCCGAAACCAGATAACGGTAGAACTGGCGCAGGGCCGACAGGCGGCGCGCCACGGTGCGCACGGCGATCTGGGCGGTCTGTTCGCCCTTGGTGTGCTGTTTGTGCGAAAGATCAGCCAGATAGTCGCGGATGTTCTGGGTCGCAGCCTTGGCGATGTCGATATTACGCGGTTTGAGATACGCCTCGACGTCGATCAAGTCGCGCTCATACGCATGGCGCGTGTTCAGCGCCGCGCCCTTTTCGGACATGAGCATGTCGAGGAAACCCTCGATCTGCTTGTGCAGCGGTTGCTTGGGTTTCGCTGGGCGGCCGGGACGCGGCATGGTGACTCTCCTTAAACCTTGTCTGTCTCAAATTAACAGAGGTTAATTTTTATAACTTTATAATTTCTTACCCTAATCCACAACGGATGCAAGTGTTAACGTTAACGATTAACGCAGCACCTCCAGCGCGAAGCGTTGCGCGGAACGCCCCAAGCCAGCTTTATTCATACCGTCTATTACCAATGCCATCTGGTGTGGAATGACCTGATCTGGCGGGATGGCACCGTATCCGATCAGTAGCAGAGCGACAGACTGACCTGTCTGTCCTTTTTCAATAACATCAGCCAGACGCTCCGTCAAACCATAAGAAGGCATCGCATAGCTTCTGGAAAATGTCAACGATAATTTGTTGTCATAATCTCGCAAGTTGGTCTTTGGATTTTTCCCTGTTTTGCCCGCTTCCACCGCTTGCCCCAGCAAAAGCGGCAATATTGGGTCGCGGCCGGCTATGCGCCGCGCCTCGTTCGGCCATTCACCACGCCAAATATTCAGGTCTTCGGGCGGTTGCGCGCCGGGCGCGATGATCGCGGCGATCGGCCAGAATGGGGCCACGCCCGACACCTGTGCGCCCTTGTCGGTGCGAGCCGTCCAGCCTTGCGTCCAATCGGCTGGAAATTCGCCTTTTTCGTACGCGAGGATCCGCGCGACGCGCCAAAGATATTTGCGGTTGGCCGGATCGTGGACGCGGAAATCCTTAAAGTAAAATGCCATTGGCCACAGCGCGGCATCCGGCAGATCGTCCATCAAATCGAGCGCAACACGAATCGTGGCATCACGTGCGGCGGGACCGGAATCGGCGGAGGCGATACGCTGATAGAGCACGGACGGTGCCATACAGGGATGGACATTGCCAAGCGGCGGCACCGCGCCGGGGCTGCCAAGCAACAGGCTGGAATCGTAATGCGGTTTTTCATACAGGGTGATCAGGTCGCGCGTCGAGGCCATGCCGCGGCGCACCGCCTCGATCAGCAGACATGCCTTTTCCGGGGCGGGCTGGTCAGGGTCCATCTGATACAGCACCGACAGCAGTAAAGGCGGCATCTGCCCCGCCTTTGGGCTCAGGCTGCGGATCATCGACGGATTGATCAGGCCGGTCGCGACGGCAAAGGCCATATCTTGCGCCGACAGCCGTGCCAGATTGCCCGGGCCGCGCCCATGCACATAATTGTTGAGTTGAGGGAAGCGGATGAATTTGCTTTCGCCGACCAGACGCGCGCGTTCGCCGCCGCTTGCGAACTGGATACGGCAAAGGCGGTTCAACTCCTTCCATTCCGGGTTTCCGCCGTGCTGGGCCTGCATCGCCTGCAAATCCAGACATGCCGCCGAAAGCTGGCCGCGCAGCATGAGAATTTCCTGCGAACGCAGCACCAGATCAAAATTTTGCGGCGTATCGGGCGCAACCGTGTCGTACAGGTTTTCCGCATCGCGCAGCGCGCCCATTTGCAATAATTTATCAAGCCGCGCGATCAGCACGTCGGGTCGGGTCGGATCGGCGGGCGTGGCATTGTCCTTTTCGCCCTTGGCCAGCTGTTTTACAGGATCGGCAGGCAGGGACGGCGCATCGGAAAGCAGCAGGCGGCGGGCCAAATCGTAATAAACCGGGCTGGCATAGCGCGCAGGCAGCGCATCGATCAAAAGCAGCGCATCAGACCGGCTCAACCCCGACCAGACATTGCCCACGATCTGACCGTTGGCGGCGGAGGTTAGCGTACCACGGGTTTCAAAGCTGCGGTCGTTTGCATGGACGGCCCAAGGCACGAATGTCAATGCGGCAAGTGCAGTGGCGACAAAACCAGAAAAAAAACGGCGGGCAGTCATGAAAAAATCCTGAAACGGGTTAATGCGTATCGCTATCTAACAGAAACGCCCCACGCCGGAAAAGCGCAGGGCGTTGCCATATATTTATGTGGAAAACCTTATTCGGCGGCCGGTTTGTTTTCTTCAGCCGGAGCAGCCTCAGGAGCCGGAGCAGCCTCAGGAGCCGGAGCGGCCTCAGGAGCCGGGGCAGCCTCAGGCGCCGGAGCGGCCTCAGGAGCCGGGGCAGCCTCAGGCGCCGGAGCGGCCTCAGGAGCCGGAGCAGCCTCAGGCGCCGGAGCAGCCTCAGGAGCCGCTTCAGGCGCGGCCATCATCGCCCCTTCCGGAGCGCCTGTCATTTCAGCCTGGGTTTGGTCAACCGGCACATCCTTTTTCGCAAAAAAGGCAAAGCCGCCAATCACCACCAGCACGAAAACGACGATGCCGATGATGAAGGTTTTGCTGTTATCTTCAGCCATAGTAATCTCTCTTCCCAATATTTGTTTTTGAACAGAATGCTTCTATTCGACGCGCCTTTCATGGCATAACCCAAAGCACTATGCAAGATCGCCCGGCCCCAGACGCGCAAATTTCCGCCAATTGTGACCGAATTGTGGCGCAACCGCCTCGGCTTGAAAAAACGCTGGCACGCCCGGTCGTCCTGATCGGCATGATGGGGTCCGGCAAAAGCCAGCTTGGGCGCAAACTGGCCCGTGCGCTGGCGTTGCCCTTCAGCGATGCCGACACCGCGTTCGAGCAGGCGCAAGGATGCCGCATCGCGGATTTCTTCGCCCAGCACGGTGAAGACGCATTCCGGAAACAAGAAGCGCAGGTGATGGACCGGCTTTTGGATGCAGAGGCGCGCGTCATCGCCGCAGGCGGCGGCATCGTCGCCACGCCGGAGATGCGGGATGCGCTGCGTCGGCGCGCCTGCGCCGTATGGCTTACCGCCAGCCCGGAAACACTGGCCGCGCGCTGCGCCGAAAGCACCGCGCGCCCATTGCTTAACGGCGGCGATCCGGTCGCGATCCTGCGCGCATTGATGGAAAAGCGTGCGGCATGGTACGAGGAAAGCGCCCAATTCGCGGTTTCAACAGACAGGGCGTGCGGCGACGACGCGTTGAACGCGATCATCGCCGGGCTGAACGCATGGATGGCGGCATCATGACGACACGGGTTTCCGTTCCTCTTTCCGGCGGGCGCGCCTATGACATCGTGATCGGCGCGGGGGCGCTTTCGGCGCTTGAAGCCGCCTGCCGCACGCAATTCGCCGGACGGCGTTTCCTGACGCTGTGCGATCCGGCAGCGCAGACGCATCTGCCCGCGTTTTTAAAGGAAAACCTGCGCGTCACCGGGCGCGGCGAAGGCGTCAAGACATGGGAATCGCTGGGCGAGACGATGTCATGGATTCTGGCGCAGAAGCCGGAGAGAAAAACCATTATCGTCGCCTTCGGCGGCGGGGTCGTGGGCGACCATGCGGGGTTCGCGGCGGCGATCGCGCTGCGCGGCCTTGATTTCATTCAGGTGCCGACGACGCTTCTGGCTCAGGTCGATTCCTCGGTCGGCGGAAAGACCGGCATCAACGCCGAAGCAGGCAAGAACCTGATCGGAGCGTTCCACCAGCCGCTTCTGGTGGCGGCGGACACCGCGACACTTGCCACCCTGCCCGCGCGGGAAATGCGCGCAGGATATGCCGAAATCGTCAAATACGGTTTTCTGGGCGATCCTGCGTTTTTCGACTGGCTTGAAGCGCACGGCGAAGACGTGCTGGCGCGCAACGAGGACGCGCTGGTCCACGCCATCGCCACGTCATGCCGCGCCAAGGCCGCGATCGTCGCGGCGGACGAGCGCGAGGGCGGCGTGCGCGCGCTCTTGAATTTCGGGCACACCTTCGCCCATGCGCTTGAAGCCGCGTGCGGATTCGACGACCGGCTTGCGCATGGCGAAGCGGTGGCCGTCGGCATGGCGCTGGCCTTCGACGTTTCACGCCGGATGGGGCTTTGCCCGGAACAGGACGCCGCGCGGGCGTGCGCGCATATGCGGCGGATGGGCCTGCCCGTTGCGATATCGGACATCGCGGGTTTTCCCGCGCTGGACGCGCAGGCCTTGATCGGCCTGATGGCAGGCGACAAGAAAGCGGCGGGCGGGCGGCTGACCTTCATCCTCGCGCGCGGAATCGGCTCGGCGTTCGCAACGCAGGACGCCGATATGAGCGCGGTCGCGGACGCGCTTACGCAATCGGCGAAAGGATAAGCCATGGAAATGGAATTCGACCTGAAATGGGGATTGTGGGAGTCGGTATCGGCGATCGGCGTGCTGATCCTGTTTTCCGCGTTTTTTTCGGCGGCGGAAACCGCGCTTACGGGCGCGAGCAAGGCGCGGATGCACGCGCTGGAGTTAGAAGGCGATGCGCGCGCGGCGCTGGTCAACCGCTTGCGCGAAAACAAGGACCGGCTGATCGGCGCGATCCTTTTGGGCAACAACATCACCAATACCCTGTCCTCGGCGATCGCGACGTCGATTTTGATGTCGATCTTCGGGGCCAGCGGGATTTTGTACGCCACGGGCATTATCACCGTGCTTTTACTGATTTTCGCCGAAGTCCTGCCCAAGACCTATGCATTGATGCGCGCCGACGCCATGGCGATGCGCGTCGCGCCCGCGGTGCGCGGCATGATCTGGGCGTTTTCGCCCATTCTGGCGGTGGTTTCGATGATCCTGCGGGTGATGCTGCGGCTGATGAAGCCGATCACAGGGCAGAACGAGGCCGCCGAGGAGGAATTGCGCGGCGCGATCGAGCTGCACGAAAGCACGGAGGCCATGCGCACCCAGGCCAAGCGCGCGATGCTGCATTCCATCCTCGATCTCGCGGATATCGAAGTCGGGTCGATCATGACCCACCGCAAGACCGTCGAAACCGTCGATATTTCCCAACCCATCGGCGTGGTCATAGACCAGGTGCTGGACAATGCCTATTCACGGCTGCCGGTGTACCGCAACGACCCGGACAACATCGTCGGCATCCTGCACGCCAAGGCGCTTTTGCGCGAAATGTCGCTGGCGCAGGGCGATTTTTCACGCATCGATATTTCGCGTCTGATTTCCGACCCGTGGTTCATTCCCGACACCACCATCCTGTTCGACCAGTTGCAGGCGTTCCGCGACCGCAAGGAGCATTTCGCCATCGTCGTCGACGAATACGGCACATTTCAAGGCATCGTGACGCTGGAGGATATTCTTGAAGAAATCGTCGGCGATATCGAGGACGAACACGATGTCAGCGTGCCCGGCGTGCGGGCGCAGCCAAACGGGTCGTATATCGTCGACGGCACGGTCACGATCCGCGATCTGAACCGCGCCCTGGAATGGAACCTGCCCGACGACGATTATGCCACCGTCGCGGGGCTGATTTTGCACGAATCCAAGATGATCCCGGCGGTCGGGCAAAGTTTCGTGTTCCACGATTACCGGTTCAAGATTTTAAAGCGCCAGCGCAATCAGATCACGCTGATCCGCATCGCGCCCGATGCGGCTCTTGCGCAGAAGGTCGCGTAAATCAATACGGATCAATCCTGCAGGTGGACGGGGTAGCCGATTTCCAGCGTGCGCGTGGCGGGCAGGCAGAAGCGGTCGACCGAGCGTTCGGCCGTCGCCGCCAGAATCGCGAACAAGATGTTCATCAAGTCGAAGACGTTGCCCGGATCGGGCGGGGCGATCACCCGTTCGTGGCCGATGATGTACAACGCCTCGTCGGTGTCGATTCCG